>NZ_JBICKL010000035.1:0-53333 GCF_043104195.1 Pseudomonas sp. xss_2 | reverse complement strand
GGCGGAAGGGGCCAGTAGCGCCGCCCCCTCAAATGGATAAGCTCAAATCTCTAGAAGCCCAAGCCCAAGCCCACCTCAAAGAAACACAAACTTGGCAATAAAGATCGCACAAAGCACCCAAAGGCTAGCCGAGATCTCCTTGTACTTCCCAGTCCCCGCCTTGAGCACCACATAGCTGATGAACCCCAAGGCAATCCCATCGGCCACCGAAAACGTCAACGGCATCATGATCACCGTGACAATTGCCGGAATGCTGTCAGTCGCCTCATCCCAGTGAATGTGCGCCATGCTTCCCATCATCAGCATCGCCACATAGATCAGCGCCCCCGCGGTGGCATAAGCAGGAATCATCCCCGCCAGCGGGGCAAAGAACATCGCCGCGACAAACAGCAGCCCGACCACCACGGCGGTCAGCCCGGTGCGCCCACCCGCTGCCACGCCCGCAGCACTCTCCACATAGCTGGTCACCGGTGGCACGCCCACCGCAGCACCAAAGACGCTCGACGCACTGTCTGCCTTCAGCGCCCGCGACAGGTTCTCGATCTTGCCATCCGCCGCTACCAGGTTGGCCCGCTGGGCAACGCCCATCAAGGTCCCCGCCGTGTCGAACATATGCACGAACAAGAACGCCAGGACCACGCTGATCATGCTGACGTTGAACACACCCGCCACATCCATGGCCATCCAGGTCGGCGCCAGGCTCGGCGGCAGCGAGAACACCCCGCCATACTGCACCAGGCCCAGACCCCAGCCTGCCAGGGTAACGGTGATGATGGCGATCAGGATCGCGCCGAACACCCGGTGGTAGCTGAGCACGGCAATCATCAGGAAGCACACCGCCGCCAGCAGTGGCCCCGGCTCATGCAGCGAGCCCAGCTTGATCAGGGTGGCAGGGCTATCGACAACGATGCCTGCAGTCTTCAAGCCGATCAGTCCGAGAAACAATCCGACGCCGGCACCCATCGCATGACGCAAGCTCACTGGGATGCTGTTGAGCAGCCACTCACGCACCCGTGACAAGGTCAGGAACATGAACAGCACCCCAGAGACGAACACCGCACCCAGCGCTGCCTCCCAGGTGTACCCCATGGTTCCGACCACGGTATAGGTGAAGAAGGCATTCAGGCCCATGCCCGGTGCCAGGCCAACCGGCCAGTTGGCGTACAGCCCCATCAGCAGGCAACCGAGGGCGGCGGCGATGCAGGTGGCGACGAACGCTGCCCCGTGGTCGATGCCGGCGTCAGCCATGATGTTGGGGTTGACGAAGATGATGTAGGCCATGGTGATGAAGGTGGTCACCCCGGCGATCATTTCGGTCTTGACCGTGGTGCCGTGTCGCTTGAGTTTGAAAATCCGCTCCAGCCAACTCGTTTCGAGCGGTGGGGCGAGATCCAGCGTAGGGGCTTCGGATTTGCGGCTTTCCACAGCGAGTACTCCTCAAGTCTTTCTTGTTGTTCGGAGCCAGTGACCTGCGCTATGCACTTGGTGACTCCGCGAGGGGGATTGGCAGACATCCGACCGTTTGTTGACTTTGGGGTCAAGAAGTTGCTCGCTGGATTATCCTTTTGTGTACAAAGAATGCAAATAATGTTTTATCTTTTGTACGAACAATCTGACGTCTGATGGCTATATGCCGAAAGGCCACCTGCAGAAACGGGTCAGCCTGTGTACAATAGGCCCATACCTTTATCCTTTATTTTCCAACCAGGGCTTGCCATCCACCCTCTGACAGGTATTACAGTCAAGGTCCGACTGGCGGATTCCCGTGCTCGAGTGCCCATGAACGAACAGCTGCAACCTCTCAAGAAACCTGTGCGCAATGGCAAGGCCGGCCGCAGTGGTACCCAGGATGACATCGTCTACGCGCATATTTTCGAGGCGATCCTCGAGCAGCGGCTGGCGCCGGGCACCAAGTTGAGCGAGGAAGCGCTGGGCGAGATCTTCGGTGTCAGCCGCACCATCATCCGTCGCGCTCTGTCGCGTCTGGCCCATGAAAGCGTGGTGCTGCTGCGGCCCAATCGTGGTGCGGTTGTCGCCAGCCCAACGGTTGAAGAAGCCCGCCAGGTGTTTTTCTCCCGGCGTATGGTCGAACGTGCGATCACTGAGCTGGCGGTGCAGCATGCAACGCTTGAGCAACTCAACGAACTGCGCCAGATGGTTCGCGAAGAGCGCGACAGCTTCTCGCGTGGCGACCGTGGCGCGGGTATTCGCCTGTCCGGTGAATTCCACCTCAAGCTGGCCGAGGCTGCCGGTAATGCACCGCTGGTAAGTTTCCAGCGCAGCCTGGTATCGCAGACCTCGTTGATCATCGCCCAGTACGAAAGCGGCAACCGCTCGCATTGCTCGTACGATGAGCACATGCAACTGATCGACGCCATCGAAGCGCGCGATGCGCAGCAGGCGGTGAGCCTGATGATGCATCACATGGACCACATCGACAGCAAGCTGAACCTGGACGAGGAGAGCGCCTCGGACGACCTGCATGCAGTGTTCTCGCACTTGCTGCAGAAAAAGCCCAAGGCTTCTGCCAAAGGTTGATCGTTTGCCTGGATGATAATGGGGCCGTAAAGCGGCCCCAGTCGTTACTGGCCATTAGCCAAAGCTCTGCTAGATTTCACTCCTGCAAACCTTCATCAAGCAGTTGGGCTTGCGCAACCGTTGCGTCCAACTACTTGAGGAAAGGTCCATGACTACGTCCCTGGGTGTGCGCATGGGTGCCGAGCTGGTCGGCACATTCTGGTTGGTCCTGGGGGGATGTGGCAGCGCGGTGCTGGCGGCCAGCTCTCCCATCGGCATCGGCGTTCTGGGTGTCGCGTTCGCGTTCGGTCTCACCGTCCTGACCATGGCCTTCGCCATCGGCCATATCTCTGGTTGTCATCTCAACCCTGCGGTTTCGCTAGGGCTGGTGGTCGGTGGCCGGTTTCCTGCCAAAGAGCTGTTGCCCTACGTCGTCGCCCAGGTGGTCGGGGCAATCCTGGCCGCTGCGGTGATTTACTTCATTGCCAGTGGCAAGGCCGGCTTCGAGTTGTCGTCGGGACTTGCCTCGAACGGCTATGCCGAGCACTCCCCCGGCGGCTATTCGCTGCTGGCGGGGTTCACCAGTGAAGTGGTGATGACGGCGATGTTCCTGGTGATCATCATGGGCGCCACCGATGCTCGTGCGCCGGCGGGCTTTGCGCCAATTGCCATTGGCCTGGCCCTGACCCTTATCCACTTGATCTCCATCCCGGTCACCAACACTTCGGTGAACCCGGCGCGTAGCACCGGGCCGGCGTTGTTCGTGGGAGGCTGGGCGTTGCAGCAGTTGTGGCTGTTCTGGGTGGCGCCGCTGATCGGGGCTGTGATCGGCGGCGCGCTGTATCGAGGGCTGGCGCGCGAACCTTAGCGCTGGTGCACGCAGCGCCCGGCCGCGAAGGTTTCACGCACGGTACGGTCGTCGCCCAGGGTGGTGAGGACGAACAGAGTCTCCTCGATGCTGTTGGACTGCTGAATGCGGTAGTCCAGCAGCGGCGTGGCTTTGTAGTCGAGCACCACGAAGTCGGCGTCGTTGCCAGGCTCCAAGCTGCCGATGCGGTCGTCCAGGCGCAGCGCGCGGGCGCCGCCGAGAGTGGCCAGGTACAGCGACTTGTACGGGTGCAGGCGAGCGCCCTGCAACTGCATGACTTTGTACGCCTCGTTGAGGGTATTGAGCAGCGAGAAGCTGGTGCCGGCTCCCACGTCGGTGCCCAGGCCGACGTTGACCTTGAACTTCTCCGCTTGCGGCAGGTTGAACAGGCCGCTGCCCAGGAACAGGTTGGAGGTCGGGCAGAAGGCGATCGCCGACCCGGTCTCGGCCAGGCGCTGGCATTCTTCATCGCACAGGTGCACGCCGTGGGCGAACACCGAGCGCTCGCCGAGCAGCTCGAAGTGGTCGTAGACGTCCAGATAGCCTGTGCGTTCAGGGAACAGCGCCTTGACCCAGTCGATTTCCTTGAGGTTCTCCGACAGGTGGGTGTGCATGTACACGCCCGGATGCTCCTTGAGCAGTTGTCCGGCCAGGGCCAGTTGCTCTGGGGTGCTGGTCGGGGCGAAGCGAGGAGTAACTGCGTAGTGCAGGCGGCCCTTGCCGTGCCAGCGCTCGATCAGTGCCTTGCTTTCGCTGTAGGAAGATTCGGCGGTGTCGGTGAGGTAGTCCGGTGCGTTGCGGTCCATCATCACCTTGCCGGCGATCAGGCGCAGGTCCAGGCGTTGGGCTTCTTCGAACAGGGCGTTGACCGACTCGGGGTGCACGCTGCCGAACACCAGGGCGGTGGTGGTGCCATTGCGCAGCAGTTCCTGGAGGAAGATCTTCGCGACGTTGTCGGCATGGGCCTTGTCGGCGAACTGCTTCTCGCACGGGAAGGTGTAGGTGTTCAACCAGTCCAGCAGTTGCTCGCCATAGGAGCCGATCATGCCGGTTTGCGGGAAGTGGATATGGGTGTCGATGAAGCCTGGGGTGATCAGGGCATCCTGGTAGTGCACCACTTCGATGTCGGCATCCAGCGTCGGCAGCAGCTCGCTGGCATGCCCCAAGGCACTGATGCGGCCGTCGTCGACTACCAGCAGGCCGTCTTCGTAATAGGCATGGGAGGCCTCCAGGCCGACCTCGGCTGGGTCAGCGATGCTGTGCAGGATGGCCGATCGGTAGGCTTTACGGGTTGCAGTCATATCACGCTCGTCAAATGGCTTGGCTGCGCCGAGAGGGCGGCAGCAGTTGGGCAATGGGGCCGGCGTTCACGCCAGCGTCGTGCTGGCCAAAGCAGGCGTTGTAGGTGACAATGATTTCCGCGGCGATGGACACGGCGATCTCGATCGGCAGCTTGCCCTTGACCTCGGCCAGGCCCATCGGGCAACGCATCCGTGCCAGCAGGGCGTCGTCGTAACCGCGTTCACGCAGGCGGTGCTCGAACTTGACGCGCTTGGTCTTCGAGCCGATCAGACCGAACCAGGTGAAATCGTTGCGCTTGAGGATGGCCGCAGCCAGCTCCAGGTCGAGCTGGTGGTTGTGGGTCATGACGATGCAGTAACTGCCTGCTGGCAGTTCGGCGACTTCGTCGACCGGCTCCTCGCTGATGATCTTGCTCACCCCGGCTGGGATCAGATCGGGGAATTCCTGCACGCGCGAATCGATCCAGCGCACTCGGCAGGGTAGGGCGGCGAGCAAGGGTACCAGAGCGCGACCGACATGGCCCGCGCCGAACACGGCGATCTGTGCCTGTACTGCGGCCATTGGTTCGAACAGCAGCACAGTGGCGCCGCCGCAGCATTGGCCGAGGCTGGCCCCGAGGCTGAAGCGCTCCAGGTGTGGGGTGCTGCGTTGTTCCTCGAGCATCTGCCGGGCGATGTGCAGGGCTTTGTATTCCAGGTGGCCGCCGCCGATGGTGTCGAACATCTGGCTGGCGCTGACGACCATTTTCGAGCCGGCGTTGCGCGGGGTCGAGCCGCGCTCTTCGATGATGGTCACCAGGACGCAGGCTTCGCCGCGAGCTTGCAGGTCGGCGAGGGCGTTGATCCATTGATGCATGATGCAGATCCTCTCTCGATCCCTGTTGGAGCGGACATGCCCGCTCCAACAGAGAGCCGCGGCGTTAGTGCGTTACGGTTTCCACTTCAACTTCTGCAGGTTGCGCTGCGGCCAACGCCTGGCGCATCTGCTCGCAGCCCCACAGTACCCGCTCGGGGGTTGCCGGGGCGTCGATGTTCGGCTGCACCTGGTAGCCGGCAATGCTCGCCACCGCATCCTTGATCGCGCACCAGGCAGCGATGCCGAGCATGAACGGCGGCTCGCCAACGGCCTTGGAATGGAACACGGTGTCCTCCGGATTCTTGCGGTTTTCCACCAGTTTCACCCGCAGGTCCAACGGCATGTCGGCGACGGCGGGAATCTTGTAGCTGGCCGGGCCGTTGGTCATCAGCTTGCCTTTGGCGTTCCACACCAGCTCTTCGGTGGTCAACCAGCCCATACCCTGGATAAAGCCGCCTTCCACCTGGCCGATGTCGATGGCCGGGTTCAGCGAGTCACCGACGTCGTGCAGGATGTCGGCACGCAGCATCTTGTACTCGCCGGTCAACGTATCGACGATCACTTCGACGCAGGCCGCCCCAAAGGCGAAGTAGTAGAACGGCCGACCACGCGCCTGAGTGCGGTCGTAGTAGATCTTCGGGGTGCGGTAGAAGCCGGTGCTCGACAGCGATACCTGGGCAAAGTACGCCTGCTGCACCAACTGCTCGAAACTTACGATCTCTTCGCGAATGCGCACATGGCCATTGCGAAACTCGACGTCTTCCTCGGTGACCTTCCAGTGCCGTGCAGCAAACTCAGTCAACCGTGCCTTGAGGATTTCGGCGGCGTTCTGAGCGGCCTTGCCGTTCAGGTCGGCGCCACTGGAGGCGGCGGTTGGCGAGGTGTTGGGCACCTTGTCGGTGTTGGTTGCGGTGATCTGGATGCGATCGAAATCGACCTGGAATACCTGCGCCACCACCTGCGCGACCTTGGTGTTCAAACCCTGGCCCATCTCGGTGCCGCCGTGGTTGAGGTGAATGCTGCCGTCGGTATAGATGTGGATCAGCGCACCGGCCTGGTTGAGGAAGGTGGCGGTAAAGGAAATACCGAACTTCACCGGCGTTAGCGCCAGGCCCTTTTTCAGGATTGGGCTGTGCTCGTTGAAGCGACGGATCGACTCGCGGCGCTCGGCGTAATCGCTGCTGGCCTCGAGCTCTGCGGTCATCTCCTCGAGCATGTTGTGCTCGACGGTCTGGTAGTAGTGGGTGACGTTGCGCTCGGTCTTGCCGTAGTAGTTGGCCTTGCGCACCGCCAGCGGGTCACGGCCCAGCTGACGGGCGATGTGGTCCATCACCTGCTCGATGGCGACCATCCCTTGCGGGCCGCCGAAGCCGCGGTAGGCGGTATTGGAGGCGGTGTTGGTCTTGCAGCGATGGCCATGCACGGTGGCATCGCCCAGGTAATAGGCGTTGTCGGAGTGGAACATGGCGCGGTCGACGATCGAGCCAGACAGGTCAGGTGAGTAGCCACAGTTGCCGGCCAGGTCGAACTGGATGCCATGCAGGCGGCCGTCGTCATCGAAGCCCACGTCATATTCGACGTAGAACGGGTGACGCTTGCCGGTCATGGTCATGTCTTCGACGCGGGGCAGGCGCATCTTGGTCGGCTGGCCGGTCAGGCGCGCGATCACCGCGCACAGGCAGGCGGGGCTGGCCGCTTGGGTTTCCTTGCCGCCGAAACCGCCACCCATGCGGCGCATGTCGAGGACGATCTTGTTCATCGGTACGTCGAGTACTTCGGCGACCAGCTTCTGCACTTCGGTGGGGTTCTGCGTGGAGCAGTAGACGATCATGCCGCCATCTTCGGTGGGCATCACCGAGGAGATCTGCGTCTCCAGGTAGAAGTGCTCCTGGCCGCCGATGTGCAGCGTGCCCTGCAAGCGGTGCGGGGCGCTGGCCAGTGCTGCTGCCGAGTCACCGCGCTGGTGGGTGTGGCTGTCGAGCACGAAGTGTTTTTTACGCAGCGCTTGGACCACATCGAGCACCGGCTCCAGGTCTTCGTACTCGACGATTGCGGCCATGGCCGCCTGGCGTGCGGTTTCCAGGTCGCGGGCAGCGACGGCGAGCACGGGCTGGCCGAAGAACTCGACCTTGTCGATCGCCAGCAGTGGGTCGCCGGCGACGACCGGGCCGATGTCCTTCAGGCCCGGAATGTCTTCGTGGGTGATGACGATGCGCACACCTTCGAAGGCATAGCAGGGCGTGGTGTCGATGCGCAAGATGCGCGCGTGGGCGCGGTCCGAGGTGCGCGCATAGACGTGCAGCTGGTTGGGGAATTCCAGGCGGTCATCGATGTAGATCGCCTCGCCGGACACATGTTTGTCGGCGCTGTCGTGCTTGACGCTGCGGCCGACCCCGGTGCTCAGGTCCTGGCGGAACAGTTCGGCCATCTCGGCCTGGCTCTTGACGGCGTGATGGTTAGACATAGGCGGTCACCCGGGTTTCGATGTGCGGCGATTGCAGTTCGATGAAGTACTTGCGCAGCAGGTTCTGCGCGGTGAGCAGGCGGTACTCTTTGCTCGCACGGAAGTCCGTGAGCGGGCTGAAGTCTTCAGCCAGCGCCTGGCAGGCGCGCTCCAGGGTGGCCTGGTTCCAAGGCTTGCCGCGCAGTGCCGCTTCACAGGCGTGGGCGCGTTTGGGGATCGCCGCCATGCCGCCGAAGGCGATGCGCACGCCGCTGACCACGCCATTCTCGATGCTCAGGTTGAACGCTGCGCACACCGCCGAGATATCGTCGTCCAGACGCTTGGAGACTTTGTAGGCGCGGAAGGTCCAGTCATTGCTGGCGCGCGGTACGATGATCTTCTCGATGAACTCGCTGTCCTGGCGGGCGGTGATGCGGTAGTCGATGAAGTAGTCTTCCAGGGCCAGGGTGCGCTGACGTTGACCCTGGCGCAGTACCACCTGGGCATCCAGGGCGATCAGCAGGGGCGGTGAGTCGCCAATCGGCGAGGCGTTGCCGATGTTGCCACCCAGGGTGCCCTGGTTGCGGATCTGCAGGGAGGCGAATCGGTGCAGCAGGGCGCCGAAATCTGGGTATTCCTCGCTCAGCGCGCCATAGCAGTCGGTCAGAGGGGTGGCCGCACCGATTTCCAGGTGCGTGGCGCTCTTGTCGATGCGCTTGAGTTCGGCGACGCCACCGACGTAGATCATCACCGGCAAGGTGCGGTGGAACTGGGTGACTTCCAGCGCCAGGTCGGTGCCGCCTGCGAGCAGGCGGGCTTCTGGGTGCGAGCTGTACAGGTCGGCCAGGTCGGCCACGGTAAGCGGTACCAGGCAGCGTTTGTCGCCGCTGTTTAGTTCGCCGGTTTCGCTCGGGGCGATGGCTTTAAGGCGAGCGATGGTTTGCGCCTGCTGGGCATCGAACTGATCGCGGCAGGGCATGGCGCAGCTCTGCTGGGCAGCGGCGAGAATCGGCCGGTAGCCGGTGCAGCGGCACAAGTTGCCGGCGAGGGCTTCCTGGGCTTGGTGCAGGTCATGGCCTTGGCTGTTTTTCTGCAGGGCGAACAGCGACATGACAAAGCCCGGGGTGCAGAAGCCGCATTGCGAACCATGGCAGTCAGCCATTGCCCGCTGCACGCTGTGCAGCTCGCCTTGATGCTTGAGGCCCTCGACGCTGATCAGTTGCTTGCCGTGCAACGACGAGACGAAGGTCAGGCACGAGTTGAGGCTGCGGTAGCGCAGGGTCTCGTGACCTTGGTCGTCCTGGGTGAGCTCGCCCACGACCACGGTGCAGGCGCCGCAGTCGCCACTGGCGCAGCCTTCCTTGGTTCCGGGTTTGCCTAGGTGCTCACGCAGGTATTGCAGCACCGTCATGTTCGGGTCCAGGGCGTGCTCATTACGCAGCTCCTGGTTGACGAGAAACTGGATCACGGGGAAGGCCTCGCAATGGTTTTATTGTTGTTCGGGCGGACTCTAAGCAACCCTTGACCCCTTGGTCAATAATTTTCTGACTCAAAGGTCAAGAAATTACCTGTGATGAGTCTGGGCCGCGAACACTGCCTTAACGTAAGCATAGATCGCGCCGGATTTATTGGGGGTGGAGTGACGAGTTGCGCAGGTATTTGGCGTTTGCAGCCAGCTTGCTTGTAGTTTGCAGGCTTTGCTCCCAGGCAGGCGTTGCGCGTTTGCCTGGGGGCCAGCTCCACTAAGGGCGGAGCTGGTGATCATGCACCGCCAGGCAAATCGCAAAGAGCTTCCCGTTGCCTGGCAGCGAATGTGTGGCGAGGGCTACAGTCCAGCCATGATCACAGCCCTGACGCGGCTGTACCGTTGTTCAACTTTGGCTGCCGGTAAAGCTCGAGCAACACCTGATCGAGCACCTGGGATGCCCCCCAAGGCTTGGGATCATTCAAGATCGCCGCCACCGCCCAGGTATGGCCGTTGCTGTCCCGGCTAAACCCGGCGATCGCCCGCACTGTGTTGAGCGTCCCGGTCTTGATGTGGCCCTCACCGGTCAAGGCGGTACGCTTGAGCCGCTTGCGCATGGTGCCATCCATGCCTACCAGCGGCATGGAACTGATGAACTCGGCAGAGTAGGGGCTCTTCCAGGCCGCTTGCAGCAACTGCGCCATCTCGCGGGTGCTAACGCGTTCAGCGCGAGACAAGCCGGAGCCGTTTTCCATCACCAGGTGCGGCGCGGTGATGCCCTTTTTCGCCATCCACTGACGCACCACGCGCTGGGCAGCACGCGCATCATCGCCGTCGGCATCGGTGCGGAATTGTGCACCCAGGCTGAGGAACAGCTGCTGGGCCATGGTGTTGTTGCTGTATTTGTTGATGTCGCGAATCACTTCTACCAGGTCCGGCGAGAACGCCCGGGCCAGCAGGCGTGCGCTCTTGGGCACGTTCTCGATGCGGTCACGGCCCTGAATGCTGCCACCAAGCTCGTTCCAGATTGCCCGTACGGCCCCGGCGGCGTAGGCCGGATGGTCGAGCAGCGCCAGGTAGGTCTGCGAGTTGCAGCCTTCACCTAACTGGCCGCTGACCACGACACTGACTCCATCAGGTTGAACCTGCGGGTTGTAGCGCACCTCGCCGGTGCATTGCTTGGAGGCTACGGCCTTGACCTGATTGTCGATGCGGATCGTGGCGATGGGTGGCTCGACCGCCACCAGCACTTTGCCGCCATCGTTACGGGCAACGAAGCGCAACGCTTTGAGGTTAACCAGCAGCGAGTCCGGCTTGACCAGGAACGGCTTGTTCATGTCGCCGCCGTCATCGTCGAAGTGCGGCAGGTTGGGCTGGACGAAGTGGCTGCGATCGAGCACCAAATCACCCGTGACCGTGCGCACGCCGTTGGCACGCAGATCGCGCATCAGCAGCCAAAGCTTTTCCATGTTCAGCTTGGGATCACCGCCGCCCTTGAGGTACAGGTTGCCGTTGAGCACGCCGTTGCTCAGGGTGCCATCGGTATAGAACTCGGTTTTCCACTGGAAGGTGGGGCCAAGCAGCTCAAGGGCTGCGTAGGTGGTCACCAGCTTCATGGTCGAAGCCGGGTTGACCGACACATCGGCGTTGAACACCGTTGCTGTGCCAGGGCCGTCCAGAGGCAGCATCACCAACGACAGGGCCGAATCTTGCAGTTTGTTGGTCTTGAGAGCCTGCTGCACCTTCGGTGGCAGGGTGGTGTTGACGGCGGCAGCCTGGCTGGGCATGGCCAAGGGCAGCATGAGGCCGGCGAGAAACAGTGGGCGGAGCGCTTTGATCATAAGAACTGGAACCCTGCGGGCGAGGGGAAAGATAACGGGGCTGTAAAAGATGATGGCCCCAGATCGAAATATAGTGCGCATTATGCCCCAAGCGCACCGAACATGGGCCCCGTTCGACACAAATGCGCCGCTTGGCCGCGGAAACTGGTAAAGTGCCGCCGGTAATTACTCAAGAGGATTGTTTCATGGCTACCAACCGTTCCCGTCGTCTGCGCAAGAAACTCTGCGTGGATGAATTCCAGGAGCTGGGCTTCGAGCTGAACCTTGCTTTCAAGGAAGACCTGTCCGACGAAGCCATCGATGCCTTCCTCGACGCATTCCTTGCAGAAGCAATGGATGCCAACGGCCTGGACTACGTAGGCGGTGATGATTTCGGCCTGGTTTGCCTGGCTAACCGTGGCTCGGTCAGCGAAGAGCAGCGCGCTGCTGTTGAAGCCTGGCTCAAAGGCCGTAACGAGCTGACCAAGATCGAAGTCAGCCCGCTGCTGGATGCCTGGTATCCGGAAAAGCCGATCAACTCGGCTTCCTGATCCACGCCTGAGCGGGTGCTTCAAGCACACCGCTCTGCCAAGCCCTGGTAAGTCAGCCTAGCTGATCAGCCAGGGCTTTTTCTATGCGGCGCATTTGTCGAGCCAGCACCTGTCGGCGCAGTTTGAGCTGCTCTAAAGACAGATTCGCCTGCTCCAGCCGCTCACACGCTTCCATCAACTTCCTTGCCTCCAGCATCCGCGCGGCGCTGAGGATCTTGTGTGCCTGTTCGGCGATCGCTTGCGCTTGCTGCTGCGGATCGAGCGCCATGAGTGCGGCAAAGTCATCATGCAAACTCTGCTGCAGGATAGTCAGTAGGCGCCTGCGATCCTGCGGATTATCACCCACCACAGAGGCCAGCCCAGACAAGCAGAAGTGGCGGTTCAGCGATGCCGGTGCTGCTGTGCGAATTGCAGGCGTAACGCTGGCCAGGCGTTGGCTCAAGGTACGCAGACTGATGGGTTTGAGCAGGCAGTCATCCATGCCCGCATCCAGGCATTTTTGCCGCACCTCCGGCTGGGCGTTGGCGGTATAGCCTAGGATAATGCAGCGCGACCTTGCGCCAGCCTGCTCCTCGGCACGTATAGCCCGGGCGACTTGGTAGCCGCTCAAGTGCGGCATATTGCAATCGAGGATCAACACGTCGAAATCTCGTTCACGCCATCGGTCAAGGCCTTCACGGCCATCGCTTGCGGTGGTGTGGCCAAGACCCAGGAAGCTTAGTTGTTGCGCCATCAGCAGCAAGTTAGCCGGATGGTCGTCGATGACCAGGATGCTCAGGTGCGCGTCCGGGACCTCGACCTCAGGTTCGTCCGAGCCTACCGGGAGTGCGGCCTCGACACGCTGCAGGGGCATCAGCAATCGGACCTGGGTGCCGACATCCTGCAGGCTCTTCAGGGTCAGGTTGCCGCCCATCATTTCACACAGGTTGCGGCTGATCGCCAGGCCCAGTCCAGTACCTGCGCGAGCGCCTTCGCTGTGGGCGTTGGCCTGGACGAACGGGTTGAACAGTCGCTGCACCTCGTCATCGGCGATACCGATGCCGCTGTCGCGCACTTCCAGATCCAGCGTCGGCTCGCTCATCATATCCAGATGTGTGATGGCAACGCTGATGCGCACCTGCCCATGCTCAGTGAACTTGATGGCGTTGCTCACCAGGTTGGAGAGCACTTGTTTGAAGCGCAGGGGGTCGATCAACACGTGGCAGCGAGCACTTGAATCGATCATCAACTGCAACGCCAAGCCTTTCTGCCGCGCCTGGCCCTCGAACACCCGCGCGACTGACTCGATCACGCTGGAAAGATTTACCGGCTCCGGCATCAGCGACAGATGACCCGATTCGATTCTTACTATGTCGAGGATGTCGCCAATCAGGCCCAGCAAATCCTTGGCCGACTGATAAGCGACCTCGATCGCCGGTTTGTCCAGGCGCCCCTGCTCGGCGTGCCCGACGGCCAACTCAAGCATGCCGATAACCGCGTTCATCGGGGTGCGGATTTCATGGCTGATGGTGGCGAGAAACGTACTCTTGGCGCGGTTGGCATCGTCGGCCTGCTTCTTTGCCAGGCGCAACTCTTCGACCAGCTTGCGCCGATCACTGATATCGATCCAGCCCCCGATGATGCCTTGCAGCTCACCCAACGAGTCGCGGAAGGGCAAAACCCAGTGATAGATCGTCAGCTCGCGATCATTGATGCAAATCTGTCGATCAACGATCAATGGCACGCCGGCTTGCATCACGTGCTGATAGTCGGCCTGGATCTGCTGGGTATGCTCATGATTACTACACAGGCTATCTTCCAGGCGCTTGCCGATGACGTCTGTGGCGCAAGCCTGCAGTGCCTCCAGATAACTGTCGTTGCACGATTGCAGACGGCCTTCACGGTCACGTACGAACAGTGGGTGCGGCGTTCCATTGAGCAGCGCACTCATGAATTCGAGTTGATCATTGAGGGCCTTTTCGGCTTGTTGGCGCTGTTTAATCTGGCGGCGTAGTCGCGCATTCCAGAGCAACGCCAGTAGCAGCAGTAGGCAGATGCCTATGACGATTTGAATCGCCAATTGCCGGTATTTTCGCCAATAGACGTCGTCGTGGTTGGTGTAGCCTCGCCAGCGGTTATTGATCACACCGAGCTCTTCTGGCGAGATGCTCATCAGCGCCTTGTCGAGGATCGATGCCAGCAGTTGCGCCTGCAGGGGCGTGGCCATGGAGAAGCTGGCGGGCTCTGTACCGACTGTGCTGCGGATGATCAGCTCGGAACTGCTGGCCAGCGCGTGATTGGCATCGATCATTGTGGTGATTGCGGCGTCGACAGCGCCACTACTGAGCAGCGCCATGGAGAAATACGGGCTTTCGGTTTCGATCGCCATGACTTGGGGGTGCTGCTCGGAAAGCAGTTCGGCGACTGTGCTGTCACGGGTTACCGCAACGCGTTTTCCCGCCAACTGCTCCAAAGCAGGGGGCGTATCGCTGTCGGCCCGGGTGAGCAGCACGAAGGCGCTCTCCAGGTAGGGGCGGCTGATGCGCAGCTTGCTGTCGCGTTCTTGCTGTTTGGAGATGGCTGCAATGACGTCGGCGCGACCGTCTTCGAGCCGGGTGATCATGTCGCTAAGGCTACTGGACTTCTGAATTTCAAAACGCAGACCGGTACGTAGGCGCAGCAGCTCCAAGAGGTCAGCGGTGATGCCACGAAACTGGCCATTGCTGTCAACGTACGACATGGGCGCGGCAGTTTCATCGATCACCACGCGCATTACGGGATGTTGTGACAGCCATTGCTCTTCGCGCCGCGTAAGTTGCAGTTTACGTTCGCTCAACAGTGTGTCGCTGCCTGCACTCCAGCGTTTGAGGATGTTGGTGCGCACGGTGCTGGGCTGGCTATCGAGTACGGCATCGATCAACGTCTTGAGCATGGTGTCGTCGCTGCGCATGGCAAAACTGAAACCAACGGCCTCATGTTTACCGAAGGCCGCCATGCGCAGACGCGGCAGGTGTCCCCGATTGAGCTGGTAATGGGTGGATATGGTATCGCCGATGAACACGTCGGCCTGACCAAAGGCCACGGCGTTGAGTGCTTGGGTGGAGGATCCGAAAGTCTGCAAGGTCGACTTGGGATAGGCTTGATTCACGCCTTTAGCTGGCAGGTAGTGATAGAGCATGCTCAGGCGCATGCCTTCGAGCCCAGCGTCCAGCGAGCGTTGTTCGTTTTCGCGGGTCACCAGCACCGGCTGGTCTATTGCGTAGGGTCGCGAGAGGGCCAGGCCAGCGGTGGCGGCTTCATAGCCATTGGCACTGCCGAGCATATCGATTTGCCCTTGTTTAAGGGCCTCAACCGCTGCATGGCGGCTAGGGAAGCCCAGCACCCGCACAGGGAGTTGCAGGGCACTACCGATCAGCCCAGCGTATTCGGCAGTAAGCCCTTGGTAGTCACGGCCGCCGCTGGTGATGTCGAACGGGGCGTAATCTGGAAAGGATGTGCCGAGCGTCAAGGTCTGCTTGTTCTTGAGCCATTCTCTTTGTTCGTTCGACAAGGCCGGGTGCATAGCATTGGCGGTCGACCGTGTGAGCAGGGTATAGGATACGACGTCACGCTGGACGACCTGTGCCTGCCCGGTGCTGAAGACCAAGCTAAGCATCAGTAAGGCTAAGTACCGCGCCATTGCCAACCTCAGACCAGCGCGTTGCGTTTTGCCACGTCGATCAGGTCCACCAGGCTGGCGACCTGGAGTTTCTGCATGAGGCGTTTTTTATAGGTGCTAACGGTCTTGTTGCTGAGAAACATGCCCTTGGCTATGTCTTTGTTGCTCTTTCCCTGGGCGAAAAGTTGCAGCACCATCAGTTCTCTATCATTAACTTGTCGGAAAAGGTGTATGTCGGAACTGGTTTTTTCCAAGTCGCCGTGGAGCGCCTGGCTGGGAAAGTAGTTGTAACCGGAAAGTACCGCTTTGATTGCACTGACCAGCTCAGTCAGGTCTTCTTGTTTGCACACATAGCCCGAAGCGCCCGAATGCATGCAGCGTAGGGCGAACAAGGCGGGCGCTTGCGCGGTAAGGATCAGCACTTTGCTGGGCAACGCCATCGACTGGAAGCGTGACAGTATTTCCAGCCCATCCAGTTTGGGGATGGCGATGTCGAGAATCACCAGGTCAGGCCGTACTTCACGAATCAGTTGCATGGCGTCGACGCCATTGTCCGATTCACCCACGATCCTGTAACTCTGATTTTCCAGCAGCATACGTACCGCTAATCGTATAACGGGGTGGTCGTCGACAATAAATATGGATTGCATATTCAACTTCCAGGGCAGGTGTCTGAAACAGTGAGCACCTTATCGCAGATGGAGGAGGTCGGACATGGAGGAAACGGCGTTGAGCCGTATATGGGAAATGGCCTACAGCAAAAGACTATTTGTCCTGCGAGAGCAGCATCAAGATGTTTTGTTTTAACGACAGCCTGGTCATTTGTCAGGGAGATAACTTTGGTTGTTTATTTCGGTGTTGGCAAGGTCGGACGTTTCCTTCAATGCGATTCGGCCAGCTTGCGCTGGCCGTGGTTGTCTCAAGTTGGACTGGAGCGCCCGGTCATTTCGCAGGCCATCTCGCTGGCATAGCTGTCAGTCATTCCGGCGATGAAGTCGATCATGCGCAGGAATGCGTTATGCAGTGAGCCGTGAGGGTCGGGGGCATGATTGCCGATCAGGTCGAGGACGCGGCGGCTCTTGAACGACGGCGTTCGTCCGCCGTGCTGTTCCAGCGCCGCGCCACAGAAGGCGTTGAGGAGGATTTCCAGGGTGGTGTAGGCGCCAATCTCATGCAGCGTCTTGCGCTTGTCCTGGAAGATCTTCTTGCGCGCCATGTCCTTGGCCTGCAACACGCAGCGTTTGGCCGGGCCGTGCATGTGCTCGACCAGGTCGCCCGCCAGCCGGCCGCTTAGCAGGGCAGCCTGCTGCTCGACAAATGCCTGCGCAGCAGCGTTGGTCAGGTGCTCGATGGCTTTGCCGCGCAGAATGGCCAATTTGCGCCGACGAGAATCATTGGCGCCAAGTTGACGGTAGGTCTCTGGCAGGTCGTCACCGACCAGGTCGAGCAGCAGCGTCTCAACTTCGGTGTACTCCAGCAGCTCCATTTCCAGGCCGTCTTCCAGGTCAATCAGCGCATAGCAGATGTCGTCTGCCGCTTCCATCAGGTACACCAGCGGATGACGCGCCCAGCGCTGCTCTTCGAGTTGCGGCAGGCCAAGCTTGCGGGCGATTTGATCCATCAGCGCCAGCTCACTCTGGTAGCAGCCAAACTTGTGCTTCTTGTAGCCCAGGGCGTCGGCATGGCGCGAACTCCACGGGTACTTGAGGTAGGTGCCGAGCGTGGCATAGGTCAGGCGAGTGCCGCCGTCGAACTGGTGGTATTCCAGTTGCGTCAACACGCGAAACCCTTGGGCATTACCCTCGAAATTGAGGAAGTCGGCGCGCTGGTCGTCGCTCATATCATCCAGCCAGCCGCGTCCTGCGGCCTGTTGGAACCAGTAACGGATGGCGTCTTCGCCAGAGTGGCCGAACGGCGGGTTGCCGATATCGTGGGCCAGGCAGGCGGACTGCACGATCATGCCCAGGTCGCTCGGTTCGCACCAGTCGGGCAGATTCTGGCGCAAGGTTTCGCCCACGCGCATGCCTAGCGAGCGGCCGACGCAGCTGACTTCCAGCGAGTGGGTCAGGCGGGTGTGGATGTGGTCGTTGCTGGACACCGGGTGCACCTGGGTCTTACGCCCCAGGCGGCGGAAGGCGCCGGAGAAGATGATGCGGTCGTGGTCCTTGTGGAAGGGGCTGCGCCCCAGTTCTTCCGGGCTGTAAAGGGCTTTGCCCAGGCGTTCGCGGGTCAGCAGGGTATGCCAGTCCAAGGCTCATTTCTCCCGTCGGATAATCGCCATAGCTTCCTGTTTCAGCGGCGCCCGCGCAAGCGGCGGGCGCAACTGATCAATGTCGCCGACCGTTTTGCAGGAATAGGCGTACCAGTGGGATCAGGCTACTGCCCAAACGCACCAAGCGAGAAAGGTTGCCGCTGCGCGCACCCTTGCCCGTCAAGAAACCAAGCGCTACCACTGCGCCAAGGCCCCACAACGGCGCGTGCTTGATACCCAGGCCATCCTGCAACGAGCCGCCCATGCCGCGCAGGCGTCTGACCGGTTCGAGCAGTTGCGCCGACTCATGGCGAATTTCCTGGCGGTGCATTTCCAGGCGCAGGCGCAGCAACGCTTTGCGCAGCTCGCGCGGATTACGGGTGTTGGGGAGTTCGGGCAGGCTCATGGCAACAGGCGCTCCCTGTCCTTGGCGAGCTCCTCGAGGGTGGAGCTGAAAGGGGATGATTCATCGAACACGGCAGCCTTCAAGCGCAAGCCGCAGTAGACCGTTGCTGCGCCATAGAACACACACAGCCCGATGATGCCCGCCAGGCGATAGCTGTCCCACAACAGTACCAGCAGCAAGCCGGACAGCGCCGTCAGCAGCAACAAGGCAAACACCAGCGCCAACCCTGCAAACAGCAGCAGCTTGAGGGTGCGACCTTTCTGCTCTTGCAGTTCGATGCCGAACAGTTCGATATGGCTGTGCAGCAACCCAAGCATGGCCGCGCCCAGGCGTTTGCCAGAGGCGCCAGCCGTGATGGCCTCGTTATCCATGGGCACTCCTCAGCGCCGATTGGCCAGCAGGCCGATCAGCAAGCCGACGCCTGCGGCAATGCCAATAGCCTGCCACGGGTTTTCCTGGACGTACTCTTCGGCACTGGCCAGTGCCGCCTGGCCACGCACGCGCACCGAATCCTGGGTCAGCTGCAGGCTTTCGCGGGCCTGCTCGAGGCGCTCGTGGATCTGCTCGCGCAGCTCATCAGCCTGGTCACCGGCCAGGTTGGCGGTGTCAGCGAGCAGTTTTTCGGTGTCGCGCACCAGTGCCTGGAAGTCAGCCATCAATATCTCTTGAGCAGTCTTTGCCGATTTGCTGGCCATTGGATCTCTCCCTGTTGATGTGTGTGGTTAATTCGAGTGACGCGGTGCAATGAAGGTTCAGTGCCAGTTGCTGGTATGGCGCTTGCTACGTCTGGGGGCGCAGCCGAGCGCCTGTGCGCCCAATTCGTGCGCCACGCCCGCGGATACCGCTAAACCTTAACCCAATCCACGACAAACCCAAGAAAAAACCACGCAAGCTCTGCTCGCCTCACCGAAATGGGGCAGGGGAGTGGGCACCGATTCGGTGCAGGGATGCAGGTTCTTGAACTGTCCTGGTGCTTTTTCAGCAGGTCTGCCTACCTCATGGAAAACATGCACAGCGCGATGGACTCCCTGGTCCATGGCTCCAACACCCTGTTCCTTCTGCTGGGGGCCATCCTGGTCCTGGCGATGCATGCCGGCTTTGCGTTTCTTGAAGTCGGCACGGTGCGCCATAAGAACCAGGTCAATGCCTTGTCGAAGATCCTCAGCGACTTCGCCGTGTCGGCCCTGATGTACTTCTTCGTCGGCTACTGGATCGCCTATGGCGTGAGCTTCCTGCAGCCAGCTGCGCAGCTCGCCAGCGATCACGGCTATGGCCTGGTCAAATGCTTCTTCCTGATTACCTTTGCCGCAGCCATACCGGCAATCATTTCCGGGGGCATTGCTGAACGTGCCCGCTTTGCCCCGCAGTTGTGTGCCACGGCGTTGATCGTGGCGTTGGTTTATCCGTTCTTCGAAGGCATCGTGTGGAATGGCAATCTGGGCATCCAGGCCTGGCTGCAGGCGCGCTTTGGGGCACCGTTCCATGACTTCGCCGGGTCGGTTGTGGTGCACGCGATGGGCGGGTGGCTGGCGCTGGCGGCGGTGCTGTTGCTGGGGGCGCGCCGCGGGCGCTATCGCGATGGCCGCCTGGTGGCGTTTGCGCCGTCGAGTATCCCCTTCCTGGCGCTGGGCTCGTGGATTCTGATCATTGGCTGGTTTGGCTTCAACGTGATGAGTGCGCAAAGCCTGCAGGGCATCAGCGGCCTGGTGGCGATCAATTCGCTGATGGCCATGGTCGGCGGCACGCTGGCCGCGTTGTGGGCAGGTCGCAACGACCCAGGTTTTTTGCACAACGGGCCGCTGGCCGGCTTGGTAGCGATTTGCGCTGGGTCCGACCTGATGCATCCGCTAGGCGCTTTGGCCACTGGCCTGGTAGCGGGGGTGCTGTTCGTCTGGTGCTTCACCGCTGCGCAGAATCGCTGGAAGATCGACGATGTGCTTGGGGTCTGGCCGTTGCATGGGCTGTGCGGGGTATGGGGTGGCATCGCCTGTGGCATCTTTGGCCAGGCTAGTCTGGGTGGCTTGGGTGGCGTCAGTCTGGTCAGCCAGCTGCTGGGCAGCCTGGCAGGTGTGCTGGTGGCATTGCTCGGGGGCTTTGCCGTGTATGGCCTGATCAAGGCGGTGCATGGCTTGCGCTTGAGCCATGAGGAGGAGTTCCAGGGGGCTGACCTGTCGCTGCATCGGATTGGCGCAACCAGCCAGGATTGATCGTGGTCAGGTGCACTTCGCGCGCTGTGGACCTAAAATAAGCATCCCTCCACAGCTTGCGCGGGACTTGCCATGCTGCCTGAATGCCAACTGTTCAGCACCCTCGGTTGCCACTTATGTGAAGTGGCCGAAGCGGTGCTGATGCCCTTTGTCGAACACGGCTTGTTGGTGGAGCTTATCGACATCGCCGACGATGAATCGTTATTCGACCGCTATGGTCTGATCATTCCGGTGCTGCGTCGTTGTGATAACGGTGGCGAGTTGCACTGGCCGTTCGATGCTGAGCAAGTGGTGGCCTTCCTGCAGTAGCGATGGCTTGATTTGACGCAAGGGCAGGTAACTCCGTATGCTGTATATAAATACAGTATTGGGGTGGCCGATGCTCAACGTCGAGCAATTGAAGTACAGCGTCAATCGGATGTCCCCGCAGAAGGTGGGTGACGCCGTGCTGGAGCTGCGCCTCGAAGGCTTGGTGACTGACGACCGAACGCCTTTCGGCAAAGTCCATTTCAACACCTGCTTCGCTGAAATTGAGGCCTTGTTCCAGCGTGCCGGGTTTCACCGGCCACTGGATGTGGTGGGCTATCAGGGCCAGGTTTATGCGCTCTATGATTCCGGCCGCTGGGAGGCTGTGCAGGTGCTGCGCTGGCTCAAGGCGCGCTGTGAAACCGCCGAGGCTGGTTGAGGGCCGGGGCTTGGGGGATAATGCCAACCCCTCGATTGCACGAGCCTGTCATGACCACACCGTTCGACCCCGCCCATCAGCAAGCCAGTACCGTCTGCCTTCCTCCGGGAAATTGGCCAACCGTACTCGACTGTTTGTGTGATCACTTCAAGGGCATCGCTCGTGAACAATGGCTTGATCGCTTTGCCAGGGGACGGGTGCTCAATGCCCAGGGCCAGGCCATCCAGGCAGACCTGGCGTATCGTCGCGGCATGCGCCTGCATTATTTTCGCGAAGTGCCCAATGAGAAGCCGATCCCGGTAGAAGAAACCATCCTGCATGTGGACGATCATCTGGTGGTGGCCGACAAACCGCATTTTCTCCCGGTGACCCCCACCGGTGAGTACGTCGAGCAAACGCTGCTGCGCCGGCTGATCCGCCGTTTGGATAACCCGCACCTGGTGCCACTGCACCGCATCGATCGGCATACCGCAGGTTTGGTGCTGTTTTCGGCGAACCCGCAGACTCGCGGTGCCTATCAGCGGCTGTTCCCCGAGCGGCGCATCGACAAACGTTACCAGGCCATTGCTGCGGCGTTGCCGGCGCTTGAGTTTCCCTTGGTGCACCGCAGCCGTCTGGTGCATGGCGAACCGTTCTTTCGCATGCATGAAGTAGAGGGGGCGCCCAACAGTGAAACACTGGCGCAGGTGCTGGAGAAAAACGGTGGGCTGTGGCGCTATGGCTTGTCGCCGGTGACGGGTAAGACCCACCAGTTGCGGGTGCACATGGCAGCGCTGGGGGCGGGGATCTGTAACGATCCGTTCTACCCGCGGTTGCTGGAAGTGGAGGATGACTATCAGCAGCCGCTTAAGCTGCTGGCGCAGAGCCTGCGCTTTGAGGATCCCTTGAGCGGGCAAGAGCGGTATTTCGAAAGTCGGTTGGCGTTGGACTGGTAGATGGGTGTTGCGGCGCTGATTCTGGGGGCCGCTTCGCGGCCCATCGCAGACACACCAGCGCCTACATAAATCGCAGGTGGGCCAGCTTATACGCTGCGATGGGCCGCCTATAGGCCCACAAGCTCAGCGGTTGAAGCGCTCTACCAGCGAGTATTGCGTACCTGCGGTACTGGTCAGCTCTTCGCTGAGTAGCGCCGAATGCTGCGCCTGCTCGGCGGTTTGGTCGGCCAGCTCGGCAATGGTGCTGATGTTGCGGCTGATCTCGTCGGCCACGGCTGTCTGCTCTTCGGTGGCAGCAGCGATCTGGGTCGCCATGTCGGTAATGTTGGCCACCGCTTCGCTGATACCCAGCAACGCCTGGTCGGCCTGCATTACCCGCTCCACACCTTCCTGGGCCTGGCGATGGCCGTTCTCCATGGTCAGCACGGCGCTGCTCGCAGTCTGCTGCAGCTTGGCGATCAGGCTGTGAATCTGCCCGGTGGATTCGGCGGTGCGTTGCGCAAGTTGGCGTACTTCATCGGCGACTACGGCAAAGCCGCGGCCCATCTCGCCGGCCCGGGCGGCTTCGATCGCAGCGTTGAGGGCCAGCAGGTTGGTCTGGTCGGCAATGCCTTTGATCACGTCAACCACGCCACCGATCTCGTCACTGTCCTTGGCCAGTTGGGTCACGGTCAGGCCGGTCTCGCCCACGGCGCTCGACAGCCGCTCGATGGCATCGCGGGTTTCCCCGGCAATCTGCCGACCTTGGCTGGTCAGGCGATTGGCTTCCTGGGTGGCATCGGCCGTGCGCTGCACGTGGTTGGCCACTTCCTGGGTGGTGGCGGCCATCTGGTTGACGGCGGCGGCGACCTGTTCGGTCTCCACCCGTTGACGTTCCAGGCCCGAGGAGCTCTTGTGCGCCAACGCATCGGACTGACGGGCCTGATCGCTGAGGTGTTCGGCACTGTCTTGCAGGCGTGTCAGGCAGGTCTTCATCCGCGCGTCCTGGCTGAGCATGGCCATTTCCAGACGGGCCTGTACGCCCCGGCTGTCGGTGAACATCTGCGCGATCAACGGATCGGAGGTGGTTTGTTCGGCCAGGCGCAGCAGCCGCTTGAGGCCGCGCTGCTGCCAGCTCAGACCGAGCAGGCCGAGCGGTACAGAGAGGCCCGCAGCCAGGGCGAAGCCCCAGGAATGCCCCAGCCAGTTTCCTATCAGGAAGCCGACCTGGCTGACCAGGATGAACGGCAGCCAGTCTTGCAGTACCGGCAGCCACTTATCGCGGCGCGGTATCGCCGACTTGCCCTGGTTGATGCGCTGGTACAACGCTTCGGCGCGGCGGATCTGTTCGGCAGTAGGCTTGACCCGCACCGATTCGTAGCCGACCACCTGATTGTTATCGAAGATCGGCGTGACGTAGGCGTTGACCCAGTAGTGATCGCCAGACTTGCAGCGGTTCTTGACGATGCCCATCCACGGCAGGCCCTGCTTGAGGGTCTGCCACATGTGGGCAAACACCGCAGGCGGCACGTCAGGGTGACGCACCAGGTTGTGCGCAGCACCGGTCAGCTCCTCGCGAGAGAAACCGCTGATCTCGATGAACGCATCGTTGCAGTAGGTGATCACACCCTTGGCGTTGGTGGTGGAGATCAACCGCTGTTGTGCAGGGAAAGTCCGTTCTCTCTGGGTAATCGGCTGGTTGTTACGCATGGGTCGTCAGGTCCGCAAGGCTTTCGATGGGTATCGGCAAGCCTCTGGTTTTATTGAATGAATATTTAACTTAGTTGATCTGGCGCAAGGGCTCGGTTGCTCACGTAAAGTAGCAAACACGCGCTTTTTGCAGCAGTTGGCGGCAATGTTACTGAATTATTCCAGATTTCTGACGCTCTGGTCGGATCATGACGCATTGCCCAGGCAAGGGCCAGCGCCGAGGCGCCGATTTGGGGCGGGGACAGGGGGCGCAGCGCGCCCCCTTAAGGCTCAGCTTGCGATCAGTTGGCGCAGTACGTAGTGCAAAATCCCGCCTGATTTGAAGTATTCCACTTCGTTAAGTGTATCGATCCGGCACAACACCTCGATCTGCTCCTGCTGGCCGTCTTCACGGGTGATGCGCAGCGTCAGGCTCATGCCCGGGCGAATTGTCGCGCCAGTGAGGCCCAGCAGGTCAATTTGCTCCTTGCCAGTCAGACCCAGGCTCTTGCGGGTTTGCCCGGCCTTGAACTGCAGGGCCAACACGCCCATGCCGATCAAATTGGAGCGGTGGATGCGTTCGAAGCTCTCCGCCAGCACGGCTTTGACCCCGAGCAAGTTGGTACCTTTTGCCGCCCAGTCGCGGCTGGAGCCGGTGCCGTATTCCTGGCCGGCAATCACCACCAGCGGCGTGCCTTCGGCCTGATAGCGCATGGCAGCATCGTAGATCGAGAGCTTCTCGCCGCTGGGCACATGCAGGGTGTTGCCGCCTTCCTCGCCGCCAAGCATTTCGTTGCGGATGCGGATGTTGGCGAAGGTGCCGCGCATCATCACTTCATGGTTGCCGCGGCGTGAGCCGTAGGAGTTGAAGTCACGAGGCTCCACGCCTTTGTCGCGTAGGTAGCGGCCAGCGGGGCTGTCGGCCTTGATGTTGCCGGCCGGGGAGATGTGGTCGGTGGTCACCGAGTCGCCGAGCAGGGCCAGCACGCGCGCGCCGTGGATATCGGCGATGGTCGGCAAAGGGCCGCCGATATCATCGAAGAATGGCGGATGCTGGATGTAGGTGGAGTCATCCTGCCAGACGTAGGTGGCCGCCTGCGGCACTTCGATGGCTTGCCACTGCGCATCGCCTGCGAAAACTTCGGCGTATTCCTTGTGGAACATGGCCGTATCGACTTTGGCCACAGCGTCGGCGATCTCCTGTTGGCTGGGCCAGATGTCGCGCAGGTACACCGGTTGGCCGTCTTTGCCGGTACCCAGCGGATCGCGGGTCAAGTCCAGGCGTACGCTGCCGGCCAGGGCATAGGCTACAACCAGGGGCGGGGAGGCTAGCCAGTTGGTCTTCACCAGCGGGTGCACCCGGCCTTCGAAGTTGCGGTTGCCCGACAGTACCGAGGCGACGGTGAGGTCGGCGCTGCCGATGGCTTTTTCGATGGCTTCATCCAAGGGGCCGGAGTTGCCGATACAGGTGGTGCAGCCATAACCCACCAGATCGAAGCCCAGTTGGTCCAGGTACGGAGTAAGACCAGCAGCCTTGTAGTAATCGGTGACGACCTTGGAGCCGGGAGCCAGCGAACTCTTGACCCAGGGCTTGCGCGTCAGGCCCTTTTCCACGGCCTTTTTCGCCACAAGCCCTGCCGCCATCATCACGCTGGGGTTGGAGGTATTGGTACAAGAGGTGATCGCCGCGATTACTACCGCGCCATCACGCAGGGTGTAGGTTTGCCCGCCATGGCTGAAATCGATCTCGCCGGCCTGATCGGCGTTGCCTACCGCCACGCCGCCGCCACCTTCGCTCTCCAGGCGGCCGACTTCTTTGGCCTGGGGTCTGGGTTGCAGATCGATGAAGCCGTTGAAGGCCTGGGCGACCTGCGACAGGGCAACCCGGTCCTGCGGGCGTTTAGGGCCAGCCAGGCTGGCCTCGACCTCGTGCATGTCCAGGGACAGGCTGTCACTGAACACCGGCTCCTGGCCAGGCAGGCGCCACAGACCTTGTTCTTTGCAATAGGCCTCTACCAGTTGCACGGTCTGTTCGGGACGCCCCGTGAGGCGCAGGTAATCCAGCGTGACTTGGTCGACCGGGAAGAAACCACAGGTTGCGCCGTACTCCGGGGCCATGTTGGCCAGGGTGGCGCGGTCGGCCAGCGGCAGCTGGGCCAGGCCATCGCCGTAGAATTCGACGAATTTGCCGACCACACCCTTCTTGCGCAGCATCTGGGTCACGGTGAGCACCAAATCGGTGGCGGTAATGCCCTCGCGCAGTTTGCCGGTCAACTTGAAGCCGATCACTTCCGGGATCAGCATCGATACGGGTTGGCCGAGCATGGCCGCTTCCGCCTCGATCCCGCCGACGCCCCAGCCGAGTACGCCCAGGCCGTTGATCATGGTGGTATGCGAGTCGGTGCCGACCAGGGTGTCGGGGAAGGCATAGGTGCGACCGTCTTCTTCGCCAGTCCACACGGTGCGGCCGAGGTATTCGAGGTTGACCTGGTGGCAGATGCCGGTGCCCGGCGGCACTACACTGAAGTTGTCGAAGGCGCTCTGCCCCCAGCGCAGAAACGCATAACGTTCACCGTTGCGCTGCATCTCGATGTCGACGTTCTCGGCAAAAGCGTTTTGGCTGGCATAGCGGTCGACCATCACCGAGTGGTCGATCACCAGGTCGACCGGTGATAGGGGATTGATCCGCTGCGGGTCGCCACCGGCCTTGGCCATGGCCGCACGCATAGCCGCCAGGTCGACCACCGCAGGTACGCCGGTGAAGTCCTGCATCAGCACCCGGGCAGGGCGGTATTGGATCTCGCGATCGGAGCGACGATCCTTGAGCCACTGCGCCAGGGCTTGCAGGTCAGCGCCGGTAACGGTCTTGCCGTCTTCCCAGCGCAACAGGTTTTCCAACAGCACCTTGAGCGACATGGGCAGGCGCTGCAGATCACCCAACTGGCGGGCTGCGTCAGTCAGGCTGTAATAGTGGTAGACGCGGTCGCCTACGTGCAGGGTTTTGAGGGTCTTCAGGCTATCGAGCGAGGGCATTGCCAACTCCTTCTGCGCCGGTGCCCGGCCCCTCGTGAAGGCCGGTGTCACCGCTCTGTACCGGTCCGCACGGTACGGACCTGGCTGAATGGTCAGGTTAGACCGATTTCCCGGTCCCGACCCTGTACTGGACAGGCGGGGCATGTCGCAGGTTCCGATCTTCCTTTATCATCGCCGCCCTGCCGGTGCGTGACGTGCGCTGGATCAAGGCTGGCGGTACCCGCCAGCGATGTGGAGTGAGAAATGAATACCCTGTTCATGCATTGCCGGCCCGGTTTCGAGGGCGAGGTTTGCGCCGAGATCAGCGAACACGCCGCCCGCCTGGGCGTTGCTGGCTACGCCAAGGGCAAGCCGCAGAGCGCTTGCGCCGAGTTTGTCTGCACCGAGCCGGACGGTGCCGAGCGCCTGATGCGTGAACTGCGCTTCACGCAGTTGATTTTCCCGCGCCAGTGGGCGCGCGGCAGTTTTGTCGAGTTGCCAGAAACCGACCGCATCAGCGTGCTGCTCGAACACCTGGCGGATGCGCCGGTTGCCGGTAGCCTGTGGCTGGAAGTGGTCGACAGCAACGACGGCAAGGAGCTGTCGACCTTCTGCCGCAAGTTTGAAGTGCCACTGCGCAAAGCCCTGGAAAAGGCTGGGCGCTTGGTCGACGATGCCAACCGTCCGCGCTTGCTGCTGACCTTCATCAGTGGTCGCCGGGTGTTTGTCGGTGTATCGGAGGCGAACAATTGCGCGCTGTGGCCGATGGGTATCCCGCGCTTGAAGTTCCCCCGGGAAGCGCCGAGCCGTTCGACGCTCAAGCTGGAAGAGGCATGGCATCAGTTCATCCCGCGGGATCAGTGGGAGCTGCGCCTGCACGATGACATGACCGGGGTCGACCTTGGTGCATCGCCAGGTGGCTGGACCTACCAGCTGGTCAAGCGCGGCATGCTGGTGACCGCCATCGACAATGGCCCGATGGCTGAAAGCTTGATGGACACTGGCCTGGTGCAGCATTTGATGGCTGATGGCTTTACCTGGCAGCCCAAGCAGATGGTCGACTGGATGGTCTGCGATATCGTCGAGAAGCCTGCGCGCAGTGCGGCGCTGATCGAGACATGGCTGGGTGAGGGGTTGTGTCGTGAGGCGGTGGTCAACCTCAAGCTGCCGATGAAGCAGCGCTACGCCGAGGTGCGGCGCTTGCTCGATCGTATCGAGGAGGGCTTCAAGGCGCGCAAGATCAAGGTTTCGATCGCCTGCAAACAGCTGTATCACGACCGCGAGGAAGTTACCTGCCATTTGCGCAGGCTCGATCTCAAGCCGCGTAATGGCGCGGCTTGATCACGCGCTGACTCAGCGCTTGCCGAGGATCTTGCCGAGCGTTTCCGGGCGTGGGGCGCCTTGCTGGCTTTGCAGGCGTCCCTGTTCGTCCAGGTAGAAGATGGCCGGGGTGGCTGCCAGCCCCAGCTCTTCCATCAAGGCCAGGTTGCTGTCGAGCTGTTTTTGCACGTTTTCGGGGATCTTATCCAAGGCCTTGAGGCTGCTGGCCTTGCCGGCTTTCTCATGCTGTTGCAGCGCCTTGGCCGGGTCTTTGGCGGCCAGCAGCGCAGCCGACTTGCCAGGGCTGTCCTCGCGAATGATGCCGACCATGATGTGACGTAACTGCACCTTGCCAGACTCGACCCAAGGGCGTGCCTGCTGCCAGAACATGTTGCAGTAAGGGCAGTTGGGGTCGCTGAACAGATACACCGTGCGCGGTGCGTCGGGCTTGCCGTCGGCGATCCAGGCGGTCTTCTCCATTTTCGCCCAGATGGCCTTGCTCATCGGCGCATACACCAGCTTTTCCAGCGGCTCGGCGCTGAGGTCCTGGCCCTGCTCGTCGAACAGACTGCCGACCAGTACATGCTTGCCGTCGGGTGTCAGGTACAGGGCAATGCCGTTGTTCTGGTATTCAGCGGCATAGCCGCGCAGGCCGTTGGGCGCGTCGAAGCTACCCTTGATCACTGCGCCCTTGGCTTGTAGTTGCTTGATTGCCTGGGGCAGTTCCTCGGCGTGCAGCAGCGGGGCTGCCAGCAGGGCGAGGGTCAGTGGCAGGAGCGCATTCAATCGCATGTCAATTTCCTTTTACGGCAGAGGCGGGCGGGTTGGCCCGCTCGAAGGGTTCCAGGGCGTGGTGCAGGCTGGCGCGGGACAGTTCACCCAGGTGGCTGCCGACCAGTCGCCCTTCGGCGTTGTAGAACAAAGTGGTGGGCAGGGCCATGGAGCCGACCCGCTGGGCCAGTAGGCCGCTGCCATCGAACAGGACGTGGGTCAGGCTCAGGCCAGTGGTTGCCAAAAAGGTGCTGACGTTCTCTGGCGTCTCGCCCTGGTTGACGAACAAGAAGGTCACATGCGGATAGTCGTGCTGGGCTTGCTGGAGCACCGGCATTTCACGTCGGCACGGCGGGCACCAGGTGGACCAGATATTGATCACCAGTGGCTTGCCGCGGTAGTCGTGCAGGGCCATGGATTTGCCAGCGGCGGTGCGCAAGGTCAGGTCAGGCAGCTCGGTACCCTTGCTGTACAGGTGGCTACCCAGGCTCGCTAGCACCCAGAACAGTGCGCCACTGGCCAGCGCCCAGCCCAGTGGCTGGCGCAAGCCGGGCTGGCGCCAGCCCTGCCAGAGGGTGCCAAGGACGATCCCGACCAGGCCGCCCCAGAACAGAAAGCCGCCATCGCGAATATCGATGATCTGCAGCGGTTCGTCGCGGTACATCGGCCAGTAGAGCAGAACGAAGCCTAGGCGCGCGCCGAGCAACCCCAAAAGGAACAGGTTGAACAGCGCCGACTCCGGACTTTGCCCGCCGCGCCGGGCGACCCACCAACCGACCACGCAGGCAATGCCGAGCGCTGCGAGCAGCAACAGGTGGTTCAGGGCCATGGTCAGCGGCCCAAGGGTTACGGTCAGCATCAGCCTTGGCTCCTGGTCTGTGCCCAATGTTGCAGAAAACCGCTCGCATCCACTTCACCGGTGATGCGCCGCGCACGGCGCTCGTTCCCTTCTGGGCCGATCCAGATCAGGCTTGGCGGACCGGGCACCTGATAGCGTTGCAGCAGTGCCCGGCTAGCTGGGCTGTCGGCGGTTACGTCCAGGCGCAGCAGGTGCACACCGGCCAGGCTGTTGAGCACATCGGCCCGGGCGAAGACCTGTTTCTCCATGACCTTGCACGACACGCACCAGTCGGCATAGTAGTCGACCAGCACCCATTGGCCACGGCCCTTGGCGGCATCCAGTTCGCGTTGCAGGTCTTCGGGTCGGCTGACAGTGATGAAGGCATCCTCGGCCTTAGCCGCAGCCGGCGTATTGCTGCCGGCGAACGGCTGCAAGGGTTGCCACAGATCGCTACTGCCAGCAGCAGCGCCAACCAGCAATAGTCCGCCCCACAGTGCGCCGAGCAAGGGAATCGCACGCAGCGCAGGCAGACGCTGCAGGGCGGGCCAAGCCGCCCAGCCCAGGGCGATCAACCAGCTGCCGCTAAGGCCCAGCAGCAGTGGAGCGGGCAGCAGGGTGCGCACGGTGTACAGCGCCATGGCCAGGAACACGAAGCCGAACAGACCTTTGACCAGGTTCATCCAGGCGCCTGGGCGTGGCAGATAGCGGTTGCCCAAGGTCACCAGCAACAGCAGTGGCACACCCATGCCCAAGCCCAGGCTGAACAGTACCAGCGCGCCATGCAGCACATCGCCACTCTGCGCGATGTAGAGCAGCGCACCGGCCAGCGGCGCGGTCATGCATGGCCCCATCAGCAAGCCGGACAGCGCACCGAGCAGCGCCGCGCCGTACAGGTTGCCGCCACGTGTGCCTTGCCCTGCGCGATCGAGGCGGTCGCGCAGGGCCGTGGGCAATTGCAGCTCGAAAGCGCCAAACATGGGCAACGCGAGCAGCACGAACAGCCCGGCCAGGCTGCCCAGCAGCCAGGGTTGTTGCAACCACGCTTGCAGGCTGGCGCCCAGCAGTGCGGCGACTACGCCCAGGCCTGCGTAGACCAGCGCCATGCTCAGCACATAGACCCCCGCCAGCAGCCAGCCACGCCGGGCGCTGGCGCCGTTGCCCAGGACCAGCCCCGCCAGGATCGGCAGCATTGGCAGCGAGCAGGGGGTGAACGCCAGCAGCAGGCCCAGGCCGAAGAAGGCCAGCAGACCCCAGAGCAGATTGTCCTGCTGCAGGTTGCTGGCTAGGGCCTGGTCGCTGGCTTGGTCGGCGACTGTTGCGCTGCTGCTGTTGCCTAGATCGATGGCGGTCGTTTGCGGCGGGTAGCACAGGCCGGCATCAGCGCAGCCCTGCCAGCCCAGGCGCAGCTGGCCGCTGGCTTCGGCCGGCAACAGCAGTTCAAGCTCGCTGCGGTAGATCGCGCTGTCGCCGAAGAACTCGTCGTGATGGTTCAGCGCGGCTGGCAGTTGCGGGTGTTGGGCGGGAGGCAGGCCGTCGAACTTTAGCCGTTTCTGATAGAGGTAGTAGCCTTCCTTGATCTGGAAATGTACGCGCATCTGGCCTGATGGCAGGCGGTCGTGGGTGAGGACGAACGCTTGGTTGACGGGCAGGAAGTCAGGTTTGACGTCGAACGGATTGGCCTGCAGAGGCCCCGCCAGCAGAAAGGTCAGGATGATCAGGAAAACGCGCATGTCTTGGCCTTGGTAATGCAGATAAGCGGCCATGCTGGCCTGGGTCGATTAACCGAGAGTTAACCCGGAATTACTCACCTATTGATTCGGGGGAGTTGCTCATGCGCCCTGAGCGGCAATGGCGGATGCCCAGCCGCGACGAACCGCGCACCAGCGGTCATAATCCTCACTTAATCACCTTGTGGCGCAATACTCACCCCCCTATTGGAGACCACCCCATGCACGTACTGCTCTGCGAGGACGACGACCTGATCGCCAGTGGCATCTGCGCGGGCCTCGCCGCCCAGGGTCTGACCGTGGATCGGGTGGCCAATGCTTCTTCGGCGCAGGCGTTGCTCAAGGCCGCGCAGTTCGATGTGATGATCCTCGACTTGGGGCTGCCTGACGAAGATGGCCTGAAGCTTCTGCGCCGCTTGCGTCAGCAAGGCGAGACGCTGCCGGTCTTGGTGCTGACCGCCCGCGATGCCGTGACCGACCGGGTCGACGGGCTGCAGGCCGGTGCCGACGATTACCTGCTCAAGCCGTTCGACCTGCGCGAATTGGCCGCCCGCTTGCACACTCTGATGCGGCGCATGGCTGGGCGTGCGGTCAACATCATCGAGCACGGTCCTCTGCACTATGACCCCAGCAGTTGCGAAGCGACCCTGGCCGGCCAACCGGTAGACCTGTCGCGGCGCGAGCAGGCCTTGCTCCAGGCGCTGCTGCAGAATCCGGGGCGAGTGCTCTCCAGCGAACAACTCAAGGATTGCGTCTACGGTTTCAGCGATGAGGTAGAGAGCAATGCGCTGAACGTTCACATCCATCACCTGCGGCGCAAGCTTGGCAACAGCATCGTCGAGACCGTTCGCGGCCTCGGCTATCGCCTGGGCCCGGCGCAGGCACCTGAAGAGATTGCCCCATGAGCTTGCGTGTGCGTCTGTCGCTGATCCTGGGCAGCGCTTTCATCCTGATTTGGGCGCTGGCGGCGGCGTGGATGTTGCGCGACCTGCGCCAGCAGATGATGTTTTCCCTCGACCAGCGCCTGGTGGCCTCGGCGCGCATGGTCGCCGGGCTGATCGACCAGCTGCCGCAACCGCTGGCGGCCAAGGGCGAGGATGCGCACTTTTCCGCCGACCAGCTCAGCGTACCGGATGGCATGGCCTGCCAGGTCAGCTCGCTGCGCGGCGAGATCCTCGCCAGCAATCACAAGCACGACGGCGCCATGGACGACCAGCGCAGCGGCTTTCGCGATCAGACCATCGATGACGCCCGCTGGCGCACCTTCACCTACAACCATGGTGATGTGCGTATCACCACCGCTGACCGTCACCAGGAACGAGAGGCACTGAACCAGTCGATCCTGCTGGCGGCCTCGGCACCGGTGCTGATGGCGCTGCTCGGTAGCCTGGGTTTGCTCTGGATCGGCCTGGGCAAGGGTCTGGAGCCGCTCAATCGAATGCGCGATGCCTTGCGCAAGCGACGTGCCGATAGTGTCGAGCCGTTGCAGGTGGCGGGTATGCCCAGCGAGCTGCAGCCCTTGCTCGAAACCCAGAACCAGTTGTTCTTGCGGATCGCTCAGACGCTTGAGCGTGAGCGGCGCCTGACGGACGACGCCGCCCACGAGCTGCGCAGCCCGCTGACTGCGATCAAGACCCACCTGCAAGTGGCGCAGATGACCGACGGCGTCGTGCGTGATCAGGCCCTGGCGCATGCCGAGCAGGGCGCAGATCGCATGCATCGCACCTTGGAGCAGTTGCTGCTGCTGGCCCGGGTAGAGGGCAGCCTGTCCTTCGACGATGGCGTGCAGTGCAGTGCCGAGCAGGTCGCACGCCAAGCCGTGCAGGATGCCGGTGGGGGGGATAACCGGCGGATCATTGTGCGCTTGCCGGAAGACGCCACCCGGATCTACCTCGGTATGCCGGCACCGCTGGCGGTGGCGGCGCTGCGCAATCTGCTCGACAACGCCCTGCGTCATGGCGGGGATGCGCCCGTGGAGCTGGAGTTGCAGATGGCCGATGGGCAGGTCGGGTTCATGGTTCGCGACCATGGCCCAGGGATCAAGGACGGTGATCTTGAACACCTGACCGAACGCTTCTGGCGCAACAGCCAGAGTGGTGGCTGTGGCTTGGGCTTGGCGATCGTTCAGGCGATTGTCCAGCGCTGCGCCGGTAGTTTGCGCTTTGACAGCCGCAGCGATGGCTTGCGGGTCTGGCTGCAGGTGCCCGCACGTTCGGGACACTGATCGTCAGCTGGCCTCTTCACCGCGCAAAAGCATGAAGGGGCCATGGCCTGCTGTCAGGCGCTAATGGCTCGCCAGCCCAGCGCTATTCAAAGCTGCGCCCGGCACGCCAATAGCCCATCAATGTCAGGCTATTGCGATTCAGCCCGCGTTCCTTGATCAGATAGCGGCGAATGTCCATGACCGTGGCCGATTCGCCAGCGACCCAGGCATAGAACTCGTTGCTCTCGCCGCTGGCCAGTTCCCACAAGATGCGCTGTTCGATGTCCACCTCTTCCAGCTTTACCGCTGCTGGGGCGAACGTGCTTGGCAGTGTGGCCAACTCGCGAACAGCATGGCTCATGGCATGCCCGTGATCGCAGCGCAGCAAGTCGCGCGGCAACCAGTGCAGGTGGGTGGCGGGGCTGTGCGAAAGCGCTAGGCAGTCGGCTTGCAACGGCACCTCGATAAAGGCCTCGACAGGCAGTTCAGGTTGGGTTTCGGCCAATTGTACGAGAATGCCCCCAATCGCCGGTAGCGCGGTTTCATCGCCCACCAGCAGTACCCGCTTGACCGCCTGTGGTAGCTTCCACTCATAACCTCCCGGGTCTCCCCGGTAGACCAGGTTGGGTGCGACCATCTGTAGGCAATCACCGATGCGCGCCTGGGTCGCCCAGGCCGAGGCGGGGCCATTGACGCCATGCAGGACGAAATCTATCGCGACTTCGCCTGCCTCACGGTCCAAGCTGCGGATGGTGTAGGTGCGCATCGGCGGCGTGTGTGCGGCGGCCAGGTTGCGCCGGGCCTGTTGCCATTGGCCGTCCTTGGGCAGCTTCGGCGGTTGGCCAGAGGGCGAGGGGAAGAACACCTTGACCCGTTGATCAGGTGCCAGGGTGCTCATCAGGCGCACGTCTTCTCCGCTAAACACATAACGGCACAGCGAAGGGCTTAGCGGTTGGATGGCTTTGAGCTGGATGTCGAAAATGCGATAGGCCGTTGCCTTGCTCCGGCGGATCAGGCCGGACAGGAAGGAGGTCATCAGTTGTACCTCGTGCGTAGAGGAAGGTACTAAAGGGACGACCGGGCACTGCAACGAATTAGCGCAGACCTGCGCGGGTGACCTGGCTGATGAGGATGGCCCTTGGTTCGCGCTTGAGCGACAATGGGCACCCATCCGCGGAGTAGCCCATGACCGATTTCACCCCTGACGCCGTCCTCGACGCCTCCGGCCTGAATTGCCCGGAGCCGGTAATGATGTTGCATCAGCACGTACGCAACCTGGCCGCTGGCGGCCTGCTCAAGGTGATCGCCACCGACCCGTCGACCCGCCGCGACATCCCTAAGTTCTGTACCTTCCTGGGGCACGAGCTGCTCGAACAGCAAGAGCAGGCCGGCACCTACCTGTACTGGATCCGCAAGAAGGCCGACTGAACCGCGCTGGATCGAGCCCGCCGTAGCGCCTACACTGCGTTCCCCTGACAGGAGAGCGCCATGCTGATAGTTGCCGACGAGAATATCCCGCTGCTCGATGCCTTCTTTGCCGGATTTGGCGAGATCCGCCGTTATCCCGGACGCAGCATCGACGCGCAGTGCGTCAAGGACGCTGACGTGCTGCTGGTACGCTCGGTGACTCGCGTCGACCGGCAACTGCTGCAGGGCAGCAAGGTGCGCTTCGTCGGCACCTGCACCATCGGCACCGATCATCTGGACCTGGATTACTTCGCCCAAGCCGGCATCCACTGGAGCAGTGCACCGGGCTGCAACGCCCGCGGCGTGGTCGATTACGTGCTGGGCAGTCTGCTGACGCTGGCTGAGCTCGATGGCGAAAACCTCGCCGAGCGGGTCTATGGCGTGGTCGGCGCAGGGCAGGTCGGTGAGCGCCTGGTGCGCGTTCTTCATGGCCTGGGCTGGAAGGTGTTGGTCTGCGATCCGCCGCGCCAGGCCGCTGAAGGGGGTGACTTCGTCGACCTGCAAACGCTGCTTGAACAGTGTGATGTGATCAGCCTGCACACGCCGCTACAGCGCGACGCTGAGCACAGCACCTGGCACTTGCTGGGGCGCGAGCAACTGGCGCAGTTGCGTCCGGGCGCCTGGCTGATCAACGCCAGCCGCGGTCCGGTAGTGGATAACCAGGCCCTGCGCGATCTGCTGCTGGAGCGTGACGACGTGCATGCGGTGCTGGACGTCTGGGAGCGTGAGCCTGAGGTCGATCTCGACCTGGCTGACCTGTGCACCTTGGCCACGCCGCATATCGCCGGCTACAGCCTGGATGGCAAACAGCGCGGCACTGCGCAGATCTACCAGGCGTTGTGCAAGGTGCGTGGTGAGGCTGAGCAGGTGCAGTTGGCGGACTTGTTGCCCGAACCCGACCTTGCTCAGATCGAACTCAATGCCAGCAGTGACCCCGCCTGGGCCCTGGCGACCTTGTGCCGGGCGGTGTATGACCCTCGCCGAGACGATGCTGATTTTCGTCGCAGCCTCAGTGAAGATCCGGTCGAGCAGCGGGCGACGTTCGACTTGCTGCGCAAGCATTACCCACAGCGGCGCGAGATCGAGGGGCTGGCAGTGAAGTTGCGGGGCGAGTCGCCGCAGTTGGCGCAGATGGTCAATGCGTTGGGGGCTGTGCTGGTCTGATTGTCCCGCGATGCTTATGTATCGCCCAATAAAAACCCGGCGCATGCGCCGGGTTGAGTCAATTCTGTGTATCAGGCCTTGTTCGAGCGTTCGACGCGGCTTTTTTCCAGGTCTTCGCAGGCCTTTTTGATCATCTCATCGGTGATCGGGACCTCGCGGCCCTGGGCATCGATGATCGAGCCGCAATCCAGGTCGTGCTGTGGCTTGGTGGTCTTGGGCGTTTCGCTGCTATGTTGCAAGCTCATTTCCTGTCTCCTCATCAGGTTCAAGCTCAGGGTATCCCCTTGCCGTGACTGGCCTGTGACAGCTCCTTGGGCGTCACGACATGGACAGTCCATCAGAAACCGCGGCAAAGCTCCAGAAGCACTTTAGAACGATAAGCTATAGCCACTGGCGCAAGCTTGCCATCGGACATGCCCCGGTCATTAATGCGATCCACTGCAAGAGGCCTGAGTTCCGCCCGTGTAGATGAATGGTAGGCTGAGCGCTTCCTTGGCTAGATGATCTGCGTCATGCCCGATTCTGTTACTTCACGTCAGCGCCGCGCCTTGCGCCTGGGCTGGCAGTTCCTGCAACCGTACCGCAAGCAGATGCTCCTGGCTTTGCTGGCGCTAGTGGTCACTGCGGGGATTACTTTGTCGATGGGGCAGGGCATTCGCCTGCTGGTGGACCAGGGCTTCATGACCGGTTCGGCCCACCAGCTCAACCAGACCCTGGGCCTGTTCATGCTGCTGGTGGTCGCCTTGGCAGTGGGCACCTTCAGCCGTTTCTACCTGGTGTCGTGGATTGGTGAGCGCTGCGTGGCTGATATCCGCCGGGCCGTGTTCGATCATCTGATCGGCCTGCACCCTGGGTTTTTCGAAGACAACCGCAGCTCGGAGATTCAGTCGCGCTTGACCGCTGATACAACGCTCCTGCAATCGGTGATCGGCTCGTCGCTGTCGATGTTCCTGCGTAATGCTCTGATGGTGCTGGGTGGCGTGGTGCTGCTGTTCATCACCAACCCCAAGCTCACCAGTATCGTGGTGCTGGCTTTGCCGTTGGTGTTGGCGCCGATTCTGTTGTTCGGTCGGCGGGTACGCAGCCTGTCGCGCCAGAGCCAGGATCGGGTGGCCGATGTCGGCAGCTACGTGGCCGAGACGCTCGGCCAGATCAAGACGGTGCAGGCCTACAACCATCAGCCGTTGGATCGCGAGCGCTTCGCTGAGACGGTAGAGGCTGCGTTCACTGTCGCGCGGCGACGCATTGCCCAACGCGCGTGGTTGATCACCTTGGTGATCGTGCTGGTGCTGGGCGCGGTGGGGGTGATGCTCTGGGTGGGCGGCATGGATGTGATCGCCGGACGTATCTCAGCGGGTGAGTTGGCAGCTTTCGTGTTTTATAGCCTGATCGTCGGCAGTGCCTTCGGCACCCTTAGTGAGGTGATCGGTGAGCTACAGCGTGCGGCGGGTGCGGCAGAACGTATTGCCGAGTTGCTGGCGGCGCAGAGTGCGATCCTCGCTCCGGTCGGCGCAGTTGCCCAACCCGGTGAGCGAGCTAGCGGCCGTATCGAGCTGCGTGAGGTGGTTTTTGCCTATCCATCACGGCCGACGGTAGCGGCTTTGGATGGCTTGGACCTGCTTGTCGAGCCGGGGCAGACACTGGCATTGGTCGGTCCCTCAGGGGCGGGCAAATCGACCTTGTTCGACCTGCTGCTGCGTTTCTACGACCCGCAACAGGGGGCGATTCTGCTCGATGGCCAGCCGCTGACGGCACTTGAGCCATCTGCCTTGCGCCGCCAGTTTGCCTTGGTGGCGCAAAACCCAGCGCTATTTCGCGGCACGGTGGAGGCCAACATCCGCTACGGTCGCCCTGATGCAAGCTTTGCCGAAGTCGAGGCGGCAGCGCGTGGCGCGCATGCTCATGAATTCATCCAGCAACTGCCCCAAGGCTATCAAACGTTGCTCGGGGAGGGTGGCATCGGCCTGTCTGGCGGCCAGCGGCAACGCCTGGCGATTGCCCGGGCGCTTCTGGTCGATGCGCCGATACTGCTGCTCGACGAGGCCACCAGTGCCTTGGATGCGCAAAGCGAACACCTGATCCAGCAGGCCTTGCCGAGCCTCATGGCGGGGCGCACAACGCTGGTGATCGCTCATCGGCTCGCCACCGTGCAGCACGCCGAGCGGATTGCGGTGATCGACAAAGGCCGCATCGTCGCGGTGGGCAGCCACCGGCAATTGGTCGAGGAAAACCCGCTCTACGCCAGGCTTGCCCAGCTGCAGTTCACCTCGATTTAAGATTTGTCGCTGCTTGGCGGGCGGATGTAGTTGATTTGTAACATTTCTGTAGCAATTGCCTGAGACTATCTGGCTCAGCTGTGACGTAAGTGCTCGACCTGGCTGCTATCGAACGATGGCAGCTTTTTTTTGGCCTGCGAACGAGGACAAGGATGTCTGTCGCGGCGCTGTTTCGGCACGCCGTTTTCTTCCCTCCTTGTTCCCGAGATCCGCGATGTTGCGTAAATCCCTCCGCGTACAAATCCTCTCTTTGCTCGGCGGCAGCCTGGCGGCGATGCTGCTGATTGCCCTGGTGTGCTTCCAGTTCCTGTCGTCCAGCGTGCGTGGCTATGCCGAGCTGGTCGATGGCCCGCTACGCGCTTCGCAATTGATCGATGAGGCCAACCTGCAGTTCAAGATCCAGGTGCAGGAGTGGAAGAACGTGCTGCTGCGCGGTCGTCAGCCGGCCGAGCTGGATAAGTACTGGCAGCAGTTCCAGGCGCGCGAGCAACAGGTCCAGCAGTTGCTTGGGCAACTGATCCAGAGCAGCGATGACCAGCTCAAGGCGCCACTTGAGCAACTGCGCGACAGTCATCGGCAGTTAGGCCAGGCCTATGCGCAAGGCCGCCAGGCGTTTCTGGCGGCTGGAGGCGATCCGGTCGCAGGTGATCTGGCAGTCAAGGGCGTGGACCGCGCGGCCAGTGAGCAGATGAGTGTGCTGGTCGAGCAGTTGCGCGCTGATGCCCGCGAGCGCGCCGCTGCCATCAATGCCAGCGCGCAGCGAACTGTGTGGATCGGCTTGCTGGTGATGCTCGGCTCGGCGCTGCTGGTCGGCGTGCTCAGCCTGTGGCTGGTCAATCGCAGCCTGATCGAGCCGATTCGCCAACTGATCGACTATGTCGCACAACTGAGCCAAGGGCGCTTCGCTGCGCGCGTGGATGACCGCCGTGAAGACGAACTGGGCCGACTGGCCCGGGCGGCCAATACTTTGCGTGACTTCTTGGCCGAGACCATAGGCCGCCTCAAGGACAACGCCGATGAACTTGAAGGCGCCAGCGGCCAGTTGCGCAACCTGGCCGGCGACATGGCGCGCGGCACGCACGATCAGTTCCAGCGTACCGATCAAGTGGCCACGGCCATGCATGAGATGTCCGCCACCGCTCAAGAAGTGGCGCGTCATGCGGCTGAAGCGGCGCGCGCTGCAGACGATGCCGATCACAGTGCTCAGGCCGGTGAGCAGGTCATGCAGGCCACCATCGACACCATTGCCAACGTCAACCGCGAGATCGCAGGCACCGCTGCGGTGATTCGCGATCTGGAACACGACAGCACGCGCATCGGCAAGGTCCTGGAGGTGATCCGGGGTATCGCCGAGCAGACCAACCTGCTGGCGCTCAATGCCGCGATCGAGGCCGCTCGTGCTGGTGAGGCCGGGCGCGGCTTTGCGGTGGTCGCTGATGAGGTACGCAGCCTGGCCCAACGCACTGCGGCATCGATTGCCGAGATTAATCAGATCATCGAGGCGGTGCAGTCGGGCGCAGTAGAGGCGGTCAAGGCTATCGAGAGTGGCCAGCGGCGCAGCGAAGAGGGTGGCGAGCAGGTGCAGCAGGCGGGGCAGATGCTGCAGCGCATCACTGCGGCGGTGGAGGCGATCCGCGACATGAACCGGCAGATCGCCACGGCGGCTGAGGAGCAGACCAGCGTCGCCGAAGATATCTCGCGCAATCTGATCGAGATCACCCGCATCGCTACGGCCAACCAACAGGCCGTGCAGCACACCGAGCAGGCTGGGCAGCGGCTGCATGGTTTGTCGGGGCAGTTGGGTGAAGTGACATCGCGCTTGAGCGCCTGAAAAAACCAGGGGGAAATCCGCCAGATGGCGCTGATAGAGGCCAAGCATGTGGCGGATTGTCGCCATAAAAGGCACATCAATCAGGGTGCGACGACAGGCCTCAGCCATTAGACATTGGTCTTGGTAAAACTGGCACGGAGTCTGCTTAAGGGCGCAGCGGCGGTCGTACCCGATTCATCGAAACCCCAGGCGCCGGTTGACACTAGGATCAGCCTCGCCAGAACAACAATCCGGGCGTGCATATGCGCAGGGAGCGGTCAGCCAGACACTTCACTTCAATTGGATTGAGCTATGAAAAAAATCCTGCTGACGCTCCTGTGCCTGAGCGTCGTCGGCTGCTCCAAGCCTGCGCAACCGGAAAAAACCGTCGACGTCCTGCTGATCGGCGGCGGCATCATGAGTGCAAGCCTGGGGACTTACCTCACTGAGCTGCAACCGGACTGGAAAGTCGACGTCTACGAGCGCATGGACCAGGTCGCCGAAGAGAGCTCCAACGCCTGGAACAACGCCGGTACCGGCCACTCGGCTTTCTGCGAGCTGAACTACACCAGCGAAGGCAAGGACGGCAAGATCGACATCAGCAAGGCAGTTGGGGTCAACGAGCAGTTCGAGATCTCCAAGCAGTTCTGGGCCTATCAGGTCGAGCAGGGCGTGCTGAGCAATCCCAAGTCGTTCATCAACAACGTGCCGCACATGAGCTTTGTCTGGGGCGATGAGAACATTGCCTTCCTGCACAAGCGTGTCGCTGCCCTGCAGCACAGCTCGCTGTTCCGTGGCATGGAAATCTCCGAAGACCACGAGCAGATCCGTCAGTGGGTGCCACTGGTGATGGAAGGCCGCTCACCTGAGCAGAAGGTTGCGGCAACCCGAATGGCCATCGGCACCGACGTCAACTTCGGCGAGATCACCCGCCAGCTGTTCGCCTCGATGAGCCGCAACCCGAACGTCAAGCTGCACCTGCGTCATGAAGTACGCGACATCGTGCGCAACGACAATGGTTCGTGGAATGTAGTGGTGGCGGACCTGGCCGCCGGCGGCAAGCAAACCACCGTCAATGCCAAGTTCGTCTTCATCGGCGCCGGTGGTGGCGCGCTCAAGCTGCTGCAGAAGTCCGGTATCCCCGAGGCTGAAGGCTACGCCGGCTTCCCGGTGGGTGGCCAGTTCCTGATGACCGACAACCCTGACGTGGTTGCCCGGCATAAGGCCAAGCTGTATGGCAAGGCCTCGGTCGGTGCGCCGCCGATGTCGGTGCCGCACCTGGATACCCGGGTCATTGATGGCAAGGAGGTGCTGCTGTTCGGCCCGTTCGCGACCTTCTCCACCAAGTACCTGAAAAATGGCTCGCTGCTGGACATGTTCGCTTCGCTGACCAGCCACAACATCAGCCCGATGGTGCATGCCGGGATCGACAACATCGACCTGAGCACCTACCTGATGGGCCAGTTGATGCTCAGCTTCGACGACCGCATGAACAACCTGCGCGAGTACTTCCCGAACGCCAAGAATGAAGACTGGAAATTGCTCCAGGCTGGCCAGCGCGTTCAGGTGATCAAGAAGGACCCGCAGCTGGGCGGTATCTTGCAGTTCGGCACTGAAGTGGTGGCCTCCCAGGACGGCAGCATCGCTGCACTGCTCGGCGCCTCGCCTGGCGCCTCGACCGCAGCGCCGATCATGCTGACGGTGCTGGAGAAGACCTTCAAGGATCAGGTCAAGAGCCCTGAGTGGCAGGCCAAGCTCAAGCAGATCGTGCCGACTTATGGCCAGAAGCTGAATAACAACCTTGAGTTGACCAACAAGACCCGTGAGTGGAGCAGCTCGCGTCTGCAACTGCTGTACGTGCCGGTGCAGGCGGAGCAAGCGTTGGCTCAGGCGACTGCGGTGCAGTAAGTCTGGTTGTGAATAGCGCCTCCCTCGGGAGGCGTTGTTTTGTCTGGGATCCGCGTCGGCCTTTTCGCGGGCAAGCCCGCTCCCACAGGCAACTCACCGTTGTTGATGCCGGCGGGATGTTTGTGGGAGCGGGCTTGCCCGCGAAAAGGCCGACGCGTATTCAGCAGACGTTCACGCAGACAACAAAAAGCCCGCGCAAGGCGGGCTTTTCGAGAAGCAGGATTTGGTCGGAGAGACAGGATTCGAACCTGCGGCCTTCTCGTCCCGAACGAGACGCGCTACCTGGCTGCGCTACACTCCGATGAACAAAATCCTACTGCAAGCCATTTTTCGACGCAAGCCCTTGTTGTGAAAAGACTGTTTGCCAAAAAACAGGGTCAGATCACAGCTCTTTTACCGTGCGGATCTGGTCTTTGTTGATGCGTGTGCGCTTGCCATCGAGCTGCTCGAATTCGTAGAAGCCAGAGTCGTCGTCATAGGAAGGGGTGTCCACCGCCTGAATCTCGCGACCGTCATTCAGGGTGATGACGGTAGGCGATGCACAGCCGGCGAGGGCGCCCAGGCCCAGGGCAAGCAGGAAGGCGGGAAGGGTCCGTTGGATCATCGTGTTTCTCCAGTTCGATGGTGCTTGATGACTGTAAGACGCAGCGCGTCCTCGCAAGTTCCTTGCACAGTGCAGCATAGCGCCAATGCGCAAGGGTTGATGTAGAACAACCCTCGCGGCGATGGCGGGCCGGCCTGTGATATAACAAGCGCCATCGACTTCCCTCCCTGCGACGGATCCCCATGAAAGCCAAGGCAGATACTCCCTTCGTGGCGCTGAACATCGCCGTGCTCACGGTCAGCGACACCCGCACTTTTGACACCGATACCTCTGGCCAGCTGTTCGTTGACCGTTTGACCGCCGCTGGCCATCAGCTGGCGCAGCGCGTGCTGCTCAAGGATGACCTGTACAAGATCCGCGCCCAAGTCGCGACCTGGATTGCCGACGAGCACGTACAGGTGGTGCTGATTACCGGCGGCACCGGCTTCACTGGTCGCGACAGCACCCCTGAGGCGGTCGGGTGCCTGCTGGACAAACAAGTGGACGGCTTTGGTGAGCTGTTCCGCCAGATCTCCGTGGCCGATATCGGCACCTCTACCGTACAGTCGCGCGCGCTGGCGGGGCTGGCCAATGGCACCCTGGTCTGCTGCCTGCCAGGCTCAACCAACGCGGTGCGCACCGGTTGGGACGGCATCCTCGCCGAGCAGCTCGACTCGCGGCATCGACCATGCAATTTCGTGCCTCACCTGAAACAGGCAGCGGCCTGTGAAAGCCGTGGTTGAGGGCGTGCAGAACCGGCCGTTGATGCCGGTGGAAGAGGCCCTTGAGCAACTGCTGAAACTGGCTGAGCAGGCGCCCATCGCCGAAACCGAAGTGGTCACCTTGGCCGAGGCCGAGGGGCGCGTGTTGGCTGAAGATCTGCTGGCCGAGCTGGACCTGCCGCCGTGGCCGAACAGTGCCATGGACGGCTACGCACTGCGACTGAGCGATTGGCAGGGCGAGCCGCTGCCGGTGAGCCAGCGCATTTTCGCCGGCCACGCACCGCAGCCATTACAGCCCGGCAGCTGTGCTCGGATATTTACCGGCGCACCGCTGCCCGAGGGCGCCGACTGCGTAGAAATGCAAGAAAACGTCGAGCTGTTGGAAGATGGCCGAGTAAGTTTTCTCGAGCCGTTGCGGGTCGACCAGAACGTTCGCCCACAAGGTCAGGAGACTCGGGCTGGCGAACAGGTGATGAACAAAGGCACCCGGTTGGGCCCAATCGAACTGGGCCTGGCCGCGACCCTGGGGCGCGCCCGCCTCAAGGTCGTGCGCAGGGTGCGCGTGGCGGTGTTGTCGACCGGTGACGAACTGGTCGAGCCTGGCCTGCCGTTGGGCCCCGGCCAGATCTACAACAGCAACCGCCGCCTGCTCGCCAGTTGGTTGCAGCGCTTGGGCTGCGAAGTGGTGGATGTCGGCATTGTTGCCGATGACCTGCAGATCACCCGCGATTGCCTGGCCGGCCTGGCTGATGTCGATCTGATCCTGTCTACCGGTGGGGTATCGGTGGGCGAGGCGGATTATCTGGGCATCGCCCTGCGTGAAGCCGGTGAGTTGGCATTATGGAAGCTGGCCATCAAGCCGGGCAAGCCGCTGACCTTCGGCCACTACCGCGGGGTGCCGGTGATTGGTTTGCCAGGCAACCCGGCCTCGACCCTGGTCACCTTTGGCTTGTTGACCCGGCCTTACCTGCTGCGCCGCCAAGGCGTCACCGAGGTGACACCGCTGCGCTTCAGTGTCCCGGCAGGTTTCGACTGGACCAAGGCAGGCACCCGGCGCGAATACCTGCGGGCACGGATCGAGCAGGGCAGGGTGCGCATCTACAAGAACCAGAGTTCGGGCGTGCTGCGCAGTGCGGCCTGGGCGGAGGGGCTGGTCGAGGTGCTTGAAGGCAGCACGCCGCGCCAAGGCGACAGCGTGTCGTTCATTCCCCTAAGCGAGCTACTTGGCTGAGCGGCCGATCAATACGCCGCTGACGGCTGTGGAACTGGCCGGTGCCTGCTGGGTCAGGCGCATGTGCACGTTCTCCAGTTGTTGCGCGGCAACGCTCCAGTCGTGACGCTGCCGGGCAAACTGGCGGCCCGACTCGCCCAGTTGGCACATCCGCCAAGGCTGATTGAGCAATTGATTGATCTGCAGGGCCAACTGGCCGCCCTCGTCGCTGCCCAGGTAATGCTCGCCGTTATTCACCGCAAGGCCCGATACGCCCTTGCTGGTGGTAATCACCGGCAGGCCGGCGGCCATGGCTTCGAGAATCTTCACCTTGGAGCCACCGGCATAGCGTAGCGGGGCGAAGAACAGCGCCGAGCGCCGCTGCAGTTCGCGTAAATCTGGGCGATAGCCAATCCATTCGATGCGCGGGTCGTTCCAGTGCAGCTTCCAGCTCGACGGCAGGGCATGGCCGGCGATCGCCAGGCGCACAGCCGGGTTGCTCATCCACACCTGGGGCAGGATTTCTTCAAGCGCCCATTCGATCGCCTCAAGGTTTGCCCCGTATTCGAAGTTGCCGACAAACAGCAGGCGCTGGCTGTGCAGGGCGGGGCGCACGTCCTGGTAGTAATCGCAGTCCACACCATTGACCACCACATTCACCGGCCTGCCGCTGATCTGGCCGATCAGTTCGGCGTCATGGGCGCTGACGGCCACCACTTCATTGGGTTGGCGCAAAACGCGTTGCTCCCAGCGCCGGTAGCGCCAACGATCAAACGCATTGAGCGGTCTTAGCCACAGTGGCAGGCGATCCTGGCAGGCTGCGCCCATCACCGACTCGATGGTGTGTTCGCTGAGCATGTAGGGCAGGCCGCGTGCTTGCAGGGCTTTTTCGAACGGCTGGAAGCTGTAGCTGTGCTCGATCTGGATGACATCCCAGGGCTCATCCAACAACTGCTCGAACTGGTGGCGCAGGCACGGCGCCAGGCCGTGGATGATCGCCCGCATGGGGTAGTCGATGATCGGCGAGGCCAACAAGTTCAGTGGGCTGTGCAGTGGGCGCCTGGGCAGAACGATCAGGCGCTCGAGCAGCGGCTCCAGGGCGGCGCGGGCGGCATCGCCCAGGGGGACTTTGGACTGCACCAGCAAGGTGATCCGGTGACCATGCTCGGCCAACTGGCGCAGCAGGTGATATTGCCGGGTCTTGCTGCCACTGGTGGTTGGCCAGGGCAGGTAGGGCAAGGTCCAAAGTATACGCATCTCCCCAATCCTCGCTGTGCGTCGGCTGTTGGATGGCAAGGCGCGCCCGCAGGCAATCAGCTGACCGCTGCTGCCGGGGCGCGTCCATAGATATCAGTAAAGCGTACGATGTCGTCTTCGCCCAGGTACTCACCGCTTTGCACTTCGATCATCACCAGGTCGATCACCCCAGGGTTGGTCAGGCGGTGGGTGCGGCCGGGCTTGATGAAGGTCGACTCGTTGGTGTCGAGCAGGAACTCCTCTTCACCATTGGTCACGCAGGCGATACCGCTGACCACGATCCAGTGCTCGCTGCGATGGTGATGCATCTGCAACGACAGCGATTCACCCGGGCGCACCATGATCCGCTTGATCTTGAAGCGCGGGCCTTCTTCGAGCACGGTGTAGGTGCCCCAGGGGCGGGTGACGGTGCGGTGCAGGCGGTAGGCTTCATGGCCCTGGCGCTTGAGTTGCTGGGCGATCACCTTGACCTCTTGGCTGCGCGCGGCATCGGCGATCAGCAATGCATCCGGGGTGTCGATGACGATCAGGTTGTCCAGGCCAACTGCCCCCACCAGGCGCCGAGGTGCGTCGATGTAGCAGTTGCTGACATCGTGCAGCACGGTCTCGCCATTGCAGTGGTTGCCTTGGGTGTCGGTCTCGCGCAGCTCGCGCACCGCTTCCCAGCTGCCGATATCGCTCCAACCCAGCTCGCAAGGGACGACGGCGACCTGGGTCGATTGCTCCATCAGTGCATAGTCGATGGAGATATCGGGGGCCTGGGCGAAGCTGTCTGGGTCGAGCTCCACTTGCAAGGCGCGATCACCTTGCTTGACCGAACTGACCTGCATGCACTGAGCTACGCTTTCCAGCACTTCTGGCGCATGCGCTTGCAGCTCGCGCAGCAGGGTGTCGACGCGTAGGCAGAACATGCCGGCGTTCCACAAGTGGCGACCGCCGTCGAGGTAGGCTTGCGCGGTTTGCGCATCGGGTTTTTCGACGAAGCGCGCGACTTTATGGCCAAGCTGCTCCAGCGCCTGGCCCTGCTCGATGTAGCCAAAGCCGGTTTCTGCACGGCTGGGGCGCAAGCCAAAGGTACACAGCCAATCTTGATGGGCCAGTTGCGCGGCCTGGGCGACCGCTTGCTCGAAGGCGGGCAGATCCTGGATCAGGTGGTCGGCCGGCAGAATCAGCAGCACGCTATCCTCGCCATAGTGGCGCGCGCAGTGCAGCGCCGCGGCGGCGATGGCGGGCGCGGTGTTGCGCCCACAGGGTTCAAGGATGTAGTCCAGGGCGACGTTGAACGCGTTGACCTGGCGATATTCATCTTGAGTGCGGAAGAACACATCGCGGTTGGTCACTGTCAATACCCGTTCCACGCCCGCGAGGGCACTGGCGCGGGCAAAGGTCTTCTGCAGCAGGCTTTCGCCGTCTGGCAGACGCATGAACGGCTTGGGCATGGCCTCGCGGGAAACCGGCCAAAGACGTGTGCCGGCACCGCCAGCGATGATACAGGGGATCAGAACGCTCATTTCACAGCCTCGAAGCAAGGCGCTTGGGACAGCGCGATCAAAGGGACTTTTCGACCAAAGAAGCAGCGACCTGTCAGGCGTCTGGCGAGGCAAAAAGTCAATTAAATGACTTTTTGGTCCGTCATCGTCCTTGATGGCCAAATATTTGTCGATGATGCACCTCTGGTCCCTGGGTTTCAATGTCATTTGTGTTAATCCGGCTATTTTCTGACGCAATTGCCCTCTGGGTGCAGCAATTCGCCCTCGGCCATGGTCGAGATTGAGGTAGCAACTTTTTCGGTTTTCTTGGGGGCACTGGTCATGGGCGAGCGCAAGGCAATGTTGGTCCTGCACGGCAAGCAGGCCTTGAATGAGCAAGTGCGCGAGGCGGTCGGCGCCATGCGTGAACGGGGCTGGACCCTGGATGTGCGCTTGACTTGGGAAGGCGGCGATGCACAGCGTCTGGTCAGCGAAGCGCTGCAGGCCGGTTACAGCCATATCGTCGCCGGTGGCGGCGACGGTACGCTGCGGGACGTCGCCGAGGCCATGGCACAGGCCAGTAGCCACGCCAGCCTGGTGCTGTTACCGCTGGGTACCGCCAACGATTTCGCCAAGGCTGCCGGCATACCTTTGGAGCCCGCCGAGGCGTTGGCTTTGCTCGAACAGCCAGCGCAGTCGATCGACCTGGGCAGGGTTGGCGATCAACTGTTCCTGAACATGGCCACCGCAGGCTTTGGTAGCCAAGTCACGGCCAATACCTCTGAGGATCTGAAAAAGGTCTTGGGCGCTGCCGCCTACCTGTTCACCGGACTGTCGCGTTTCAGCGAGCTGCAAGCGGCCTCGGTCGAACTGCACGGGCCGGATTTCCAGTGGCAGGGGGATTTATTGGCATTGGGAATTGGCAACGGTCGTCAGGCCGGCGGCGGGCATGTGCTGTGCCCGGACGCACTGGCCGACGACGGCCTGCTCGACATTGGCATCCTGCCGGCCCCGCAGGAAATGGTCGGCGCTTTGCGAGACCTGTTGGCCGGAGAGGGGCTATTCGTTCGTGCGCGCTTGCCTTGGGTGGAGATCAAAAGCTCCCAGGGCCTGGACATCAATCTCGATGGCGAGCCGCTGCAGGCGGACAGCTTGCGTTTCGAGGTGCTGCCCTCGGCCTTGCGGGTGCATTTGCCAGCAGGCTCGCCGGTGCTTAGTCGTCCAGACTGATGATCTTCTCGCGCACGGCAAACAGTACCAGGCCGGCGACATCGTAGATCTGCAGGCGCTTCATGATCTGCGAACGGTGGGTTTCTACGGTTTTGATCGAAAGGCCCAGGCCGTTGGCGATTTCCCGGGTCGACTTGCCACGCACGATCAACCGCAGGATCTCCAATTGGCGTGCGGTGAGGTTGTGGCGGTCGGCGCCAAGCGGCTTGCCATTTTGCGCGTGTAGCAGGGCCTGATTGATTACCGTGTGCGCAATCGCCGGGCTCAGATAGCGCTCATCGGCGCGCAATGCAGTGAGCGCCTGCTCCAGTTCAGTAGCAGTGGTGTCCTTGAGCAGGTAGCCATGAGCGCCGCTTTCCAGCGCGCGCATGATCAGCTCTGGATCGGTGTGCATCGACAGAATCAGCACTTTGCAGGTGTGGCCGTTGGCGCGCAGGTAGGTCAGTGCATCCAGGCCACTGGTCGAGCGCATGGAAATGTCCAGCAGCACGATGTCTGGATTCAAGCGCTTAACCAGGTCGAGCAATTGATCGCCATCATCGGCTTCACCGACCACCAAATAGCCCGGGATGTCGGAAACCAAGGCGCGAACGCCCGCGCGGATGAGCGAGTGGTCATCCACCAGCAATAATCTACAGGTCATGGGTGGCGGGGGTCCTGGCGCGTTCATGGGTGCGCGGTGGCCATGGGAACAGGGCCTCGATTCGGGTGCCCTGATCGGGCTGGCTGATGACGGTCAGGCTACCTTGCAGCGCGGTCGCCCGCTCGTGCATGCCAGCCATCCCACGCTGCCCGGCCTCGGCCGGGTTGTGGGCCGGTATGAAGCCACGGCCGTCATCCTGGATGGTCAGGGCCAAGCCTTCTGGAGTGCGCCGCAGATGGATCTTCAGATTGCGCGCCTGCGCGTGGCGCAGCATGTTGGTCACCGCCTCTTGGGTAATCCGGAAGGCCGCCATGGTTGCCGCTTCGCAAATGCCGCCCAGGCGCTGCTTGCACTCCAGGCTCCAATTTACCCCGCTGTTGGCCAGGGTGCGCACCAGGTGCGCGCGCAGGCTCGCTTCAAGGCCGAGGCTGGCCAGTTGGCGCGGGTTGAGCAAGGCAGAAACATCGCGCACGTTGGTCAAGGTGTCGTCGAGGGTCGCGCGCAGGGTGGCGCATTGCGCTTGCAGCTCACCGGGGATGCGCCGTTGCAGCCAGTCGAGCTGCAGCTTGGCGGCAGTCAACAGCTGGCCAATGTCATCGTGCAGTTCACGGCTCAAGCGCTGGCGTTCGCTTTCCTGGACCTTGAGCATTCGATCGGCAAGCTCGGCCGGTCGCAGGCTGATCGAGCGAGCCCAATGACGCAGTTGCCAGCCGACCCCGGCCATGGCGATTGCCTGCAGCAGGAGCAGGCCCAGGGGCATCGGTAAGGCTTGGTAGTACCACACCAAGTTGGCCGCCAGCGATGCCACGCACAGCGCAGTGGTCGTCCAGCGCAACACGGCGATGCGGGAGCAGCGACGCTGTGGGATATTCAAGCGTAGGAGCATAGATAGGAAAGCCACTGAATTATTGCTGTTGGAGGCCGTGCACGTGTCTGACCAGAGGCTTGGGCATCCTGCTTTCAATCAATCGCCAAGCGCGTATTCAATTGATGGCTATCTGCGATGCCTGCATTCGTTTGCGCGCATGGTATCACTTCAAGTTCATTTGGTCGCGGCTGGCTAACAGTCTGAAACCTCAGGATTTACGGGGCACTGGGGAGGTGTGGGGTCGCATCCTAAACTAGCAAAATGCCATTATCCGGTGGGTTGTCTGTGTTCAACATTCAACTAAGGTGTTGCGCCGGGCATTACTGCAGTCTGAACTTTCCCTATATTTTTAAGTTTGAGCCTGTAAAGGTAGTTACTTGCCAATCTAGTTGCCCGTCTGGCGCTGGCTTTATTTACCCTGGTGATGATGGTGGAGCGTCGGGTGCGGGTGGTTACAGAGGTGATCGTTTGCCTGGCAAGGCGCACACGTTTGCGTAAACGGCTGGCCTAGAGCACTGGCCAGTTCACCGAGTAGCTGGGTCTGTTCGCAGGTGTCCAGGTTCAACCGCCCAGTGCGTGCATCGACTAGCTCCAGTTGCCAGGCAAGCAGGGTCAGGCAGGCGCCCACTGCTGGCAGGGCTTGCGCTTCGAGCTGTGGGTGCTGGCACGCGGGTGCGAGCAGCTGTCCCAGTTCGTTGGCATAGTGAGCCACTTCCTGCAGGCCCAGGTCATTCGCCCGCTGCGCCAGCGTGCCCAGGGTGTCATCCAGGCAATGGCAGGCATCAGGGTCGTTGTCGATCAGCTCAAGGTGTTGCAGGCATTCTTGGGCCTTGGTCAGCAAGATCTGCGCATCCAGCAGAAACTCCTGCAGCGCGCTGCTGTTCAGCGGGGTGCTATTCATCATGAGGCTCCAGCGTGCGAGGCTGAAGCAGGGCTGGGCCACACCAAGTCGATCGCGTGCAAAAGCCTGACTCCGTTCATGCAATGAGAATGGCGTCACATTAATGGCTAATGGATATCGCGAACATCAGGTTGCACCCGATTGCTACCTAGGGGAAACCCTGATAGGTGGTCGGGTTGGGACACAAGTCCCAGGTGTGTTCGGGCAGGAGATGTGGCAGCAGTAAAGCATGATGGTAAAGTGATATCAATCGTCCCGGCGGCTTTTTCCGTGAGGGGTCAAGCTGCGCTCAAAGTCGCCGATACAGGACAGATGATTTCACTTTTCCCGACTCAAGCCTGGGGGTTTTTCCAATGGCCGGCATTCTCGATACGGTAGACCAACGCACCCAACTGGTAGGTGAGAACCGCCTGGAAATCCTGATGTTCCGCCTCGCCGGTCGCCAGTTGTTCGCGATTAACGTATTCAAGGTCCAGGAAGTCCTGCAGCTGCCCAAGCTGACCCTGATGCCGCAGCGTCATGCCTTCGTCTGTGGGGTGGTCAACCTGCGCGGGCAGACCTTGCCGGTGATCGACCTGTCCCAGGCCATCGGCATGCGTCCTCTGCAGCCGGGGCCTGATAGCACCATTATCGTCACCGAGTACAACCGTTCGGTGCAAGCCTTCCTGGTGGGCGGTGTCGATCGCATCGTCAACATGAATTGGGAGGCGATCATGCCACCGCCGACCAGCGCTGGGCGTCAGCACTACCTGACCGCTATCACCAAGGTCGAGGAGAAGCTGGTGGAGATCATTGACGTCGAGAAAGTGCTCGCCGAGATCGTTCCGTACAGTGCCAAGGTCTCCAACGACAAGCTCGCCGATCCGATCCTGGCGCGCGCCCGCGGGCGCGAGGTGCTGTTGGTCGATGACTCCACCGTGGCCCTCGCGCAGTTGCGTGACACGCTGTCGCAGCTGGGGGTCAAGCTGCACGTGGCCAGCGATGGCCTCAAGGCTTTACGCATGCTCAAAGGCTGGGCCGATGCGGGCGAGGATGTCTGCGAAAAGCTGTTGATGATCTTTACCGACGCGGAAATGCCTGAGATGGATGGCTATCGGCTGACCACCGAAATTCGCTCCGATGCGCGCCTGCGCGGGCTTTACGTGGTGCTGCACACCTCGTTGTCGGGTAGCTTCAACGAATCGATGGTGAAGAAGGTAGGGTGCGACAACTTCCTCTCCAAGTTCCAGCCGGATCGTCTGGTGGATGTGGTGCGCCAGCGCTTGTTGCTTGATCACGCCCCCGCTTGAGCACTGCGCGCGCCGCCCGCCGGGTATAAGCTAGGCGTTTTCGACTGGCATGAGGCGGGCAGGGATGTTTCTGAGTGCGTTGTATCGGTATCCGGTGAAGTCGTGTCAGGCGCAAAGCCTGGCGACCAGCGCGGTAGATCTGCTGGGGTTGCAGGGTGATCGGCGTTGGCTGGTGGTGGAAGAGTCCAATGGCCGCTTTCTTACCCAGCGGGCCTGGCCGCGGCTGACGCAGCTTGAAGCCAGCCTTGGCCCGACGGGGCAGTTGCTGCTTCAAACGTCTGGACAGATGCCGCTGGAAGTGGCTGTGCCGGGCGTGGATGACGACCTGCGCGGGGTGACTATCTGGCGTGACACCTTGCGCGTGCCGGATGCCGGCGATGCGGCAGCGGCTTGGCTCAGTGAGTTGCTCGGCAAGCCGGTGCGTCTGGTGTACTGCCCGCAGCAGCGTGCGCGCTACCTGCCGAGCGGATATGGACTGAACAGTGATCGGGCGGCGTTTCCGGATGGCTTTCCGTTGTTGCTGATTGGGCAGGGCTCGCTCGATGAGCTGAATCGGCGGATTGGCCGGGACATGGAAATGCTGCGGTTTCGGCCGAACCTGGTGGTGCAGGGGGCTGAGCCTTTTGCCGAGGATGGCTGGAAGCGGATTCGTATTGGTGATCTGACCTTTCGGGTGCTCAAGCCTAGTGTGCGGTGCATTCTGACTACGCTTGATCCTGGGACGGGGGAGCGTAGTGCCGATCGGGAGCCTTTGGCGACTTTGAAGACGTTTCGGGAGCGGGAGGGGGATGTGCTGTTTGGGCAGAATCTGGCTGCGGATGGGGCGGGGGAGATTGCGGTTGGGATGGGTGTTGAGGTGCTTGAGTAGGATTCTGGGTTTCTCGCTTTATGAGATATCCATCCTGATTTCCTGTGTTTTGTGTGATTATCCATTCACGATGGTGATATTTCGGCACCTTTCCGCCCTTACGGCGGGTCACTTTTTGGCAAACGCCCCAAAAAGTAACCAAAAAGGTCTGCGCTCCACCATCCGGCCCTACGCTGCGCTTCGG
>NZ_JBICKL010000034.1:0-36766 GCF_043104195.1 Pseudomonas sp. xss_2 | reverse complement strand
GGGGCAAGCCCGCTCCCACGCGCCGCTCCCATTACCCTCTGGAGAGGTGTTACAGGATGTAGCGCGACAGATCTTCGTTCTGCGCCAGCTCACCGAGGTGGCTGTTCACATACGCGGCATCGATGCGAATCGGCGCTTCGTCATGCGCGCTGGCCAGGTCGCCAGCACTGAACGACACCTCTTCGAGCAAACGCTCGAGCAGGGTGTGCAGGCGACGCGCACCGATGTTCTCGGTCTTCTCGTTGACCTGATAGGCAATCTCGGCCAGACGCTGGATGCCGTCGCCGACGAACTCGATGTTGAGGCCTTCGACCTTGAGCAGCTCGCGATACTGTTCGGTCAACGAGGCATGCGGCTCTTGCAGGATGCGCTCGAAGTCGCCCGGGGTCAGTGCCTTGAGTTCAACGCGAATCGGCAGACGGCCTTGCAGCTCAGGCACCAGATCGCTCGGCTTGCTCAGGTGGAACGCGCCAGAAGCGATGAACAGGATGTGGTCGGTCTTGACCATGCCCAGCTTGGTGTTGACGGTGCAGCCTTCGATCAGCGGCAGCAGGTCGCGCTGCACGCCTTCACGGGAGACGTCGGCGCCGCCAACATTGCCACGCTTGGCAACCTTGTCGATTTCGTCGATGAACACGATACCGTGCTGCTCGACCGCTTCCAGGGCCTTGGCCTTGAGCTCTTCTTCGTTGACCAGACGGCCCGCTTCTTCTTCGCGGACCATCTTCAGCGCTTCCTTGACCTTGAGCTTGCGGGCTTTGCGCTTGCCCTTGCCCATGTTGGCAAAAAGGCTTTGCAGCTGGTTGGTCATCTCTTCCATGCCGGGTGGCGCGGCGATTTCGACGCCCATGGATTCGGCGACTTCGATCTCGATTTCCTTGTCGTCCAGCTGGCCTTCGCGCAGGCGCTTGCGGAACAGCTGACGGGTGTTGGAGTCGCTGCTCGACTGCGAAGCTTCTTCGGCGAAGCTGCTAGCGCTGCGCGCCTGTGGCAGCAGGGCGTCGAGGATACGGTCTTCGGCGGCGTCTTCGGCGCGGTGGCGCACGCGAATGATTTCCTGCTCGCGGAGCATCTTCAGCGCAGCGTCGGCCAGGTCACGGATGATCGACTCGACATCACGGCCAACGTAGCCGACTTCGGTGAACTTGGTCGCTTCGACCTTGATGAACGGCGCGTTGGCCAGCTTGGCCAGGCGACGGGCGATTTCGGTCTTGCCGACGCCGGTCGGGCCGATCATCAGGATGTTCTTCGGCGTCACTTCAGCGCGCAGCTCGGCAGGCAGCTGCATGCGCCGCCAGCGGTTGCGCAGGGCGATGGCCACAGCGCGCTTGGCGTCTTCCTGGCCGATGATGTGGCGGTTGAGTTCGTGGACGATCTCGCGGGGGGTCATGGACATGATCAATGTGGTCCTTGGGCGCAGTGGGTCAGCGTGGGAAAGCCCAACCACCGGGGTTGGGCGCCAAGACAGCTGATCACTCGGCCAGGTCCTGCTCCTCGATGGTCAGGTTGTGGTTGGTGAACACGCAGATGTCGCCAGCGATATTCAGGGCGGTCTCGGCGATTTCGCGGGCCGAGAGGTCGGTCTTGTTCAGCAGCGCGCGGGCAGCGGCCTGGGCGAAGGCGCCGCCGGAGCCCATGGCAATCAGGCCATCTTCCGGTTCGACTACGTCACCATTGCCGGTGATGATCAGCGAGGCGTCCTTGTTGGCCACTGCCAGCATGGCTTCCAGGCGGCTCAGGGAGCGGTCGGTACGCCATTCCTTGGCCAGCTCGACGGCGGCGCGGACCAGGTGGCCCTGGTGTTTTTCCAGTTGGCCTTCAAAGCGCTCGAACAGGGTGAAGGCATCGGCGGTGGCACCGGCGAAGCCGGCGATGACCTGGCCGTGGTACAGGCGACGAACTTTTTTCGCGTTGCCTTTCATCACGGTGTTGCCGAGGGAAACCTGGCCGTCGCCCGCCATGACGACTTTGCCGTGGCGGCGGACTGAAACGATGGTAGTCAAGGGAGAGTCTCCACGCAGCGGGGCGAAAATGCCTGATGCAGACTCATATGGGGGGAGGGGGGAAGAATTTCAACCGGGGAGGATGAATGGTCGCCGAATGCAACCTGAAGGGTGTGGCGTGGGAGCGGGCTTGCCCCGCGATAGCAACGATGAAAACACATTGCTATCGCGGGGCAAGCCCGCTCCCACGTGACATGCCACTCTACGCGTGGTGCGCGTCGTGATCAGGCCTCGTGGCAGACGTGGCCATCGACCAAGGTATAACGCACCGCACTCGGCAGGCAGTGGCCGATGAACGGGCAGTTCTCGCCGCGTGACAGCCATTGTTCGCCAGCTACGGTCGATGCCTTTGGATCGAACAGCACCAGGTCCGCCGCGCCGCCGACCTTCAGCTCTCCGGCCGGCAGACGCAGCGCCTGCGCCGGGCCTGCGGTCAGGCGTGCGAGCAGGGTTGGCAGATCGAGCAAGCCGTCTTCGACCAGGGTCATCGCCAGCGGCAGCAGCAGCTCGACACTGCTGATACCCGGCTCGGTAGCGCCGAACGGCGCCAGCTTGGCATCGCGCTCGTGCGGTTGGTGATGGCTGGAGATCGCCTGGATAACCCCCGACTTGACCGCTGCACGCAGACCGTCACGGTCGGCCGCAGTGCGCAGCGGTGGCTGCACGTGGTACAGGCTGGAGAAATCCCGCAGCGCCTCGTCGGTGAGGATCAGCTGGTACAGCGCCACATCGGCCGTCACCGGCAGGCCAAGCTCTTGCGCCTGGGCGATCAGCCGCGCGCCACGGGCGCTGGTGATCTGGGTGAAGTGCGCGCGCACGCCGGTCTGCTCGACCAGCAGCAGGTTGCGCGCCAGGGCCACGGTTTCGGCACTTTCCGGAATCCCCGGCAGGCCGAGGAAGCTGGCCATGGCGCCTTCATGGGCCAGGCCGCCGTGCGACAGGTCGCGATCCTGCGAGTGAAAGACCACGGTCAAGTCGAAAGTCGCGGCGTATTCCAGGGCGCGGGCCAGGGTGCGGTTGTTGGGGATTTCCTTCAAACCGTTGCCGAATGCCACGCAACCGGTGTCGCGCAGGGCGACCAGTTCGGCCAGTTGCTCGCCTTCCAGGCCCTTGGTCAGGGCGCCGATCGGGTAAACCTTGCTGTTGCCGGCCTCGCGTGCGCGGTCCAGCACCAGTTCGGCGACCGCCGAGGTGTCCAGCACCGGGCGGGTCTGCGGCGGGCAGCACAGGCTGGTGACGCCACCGGCGACTGCGGCGCGGGTTTCGCTGGCAATGTTGCCCTTGCGGCTGTAGCCCGGCTCGCGCAGGGATACATCGAGGTCGACCAGGCCAGGGGCTGCTACCAGGCCGTCGGCCTGGATCGTGCGGCTGGCGTTGAAGCCGGCAGGGGCTGCGCCTAGGGCAACGATCCGGCCGTTTTCCAGGTGCAGGTCGGTGATGGTGTCCAGGCCGCTGCTGGGGTCAATCACCCGGGCGCCAAGAATGCTGATACTCACAGGGCGTTCTCCAGGTCCAGTAGTCGTTGCGCGTTCTGTCCGCTCATGGCCATCGACAGCACGGCCATGCGTACGGCAATGCCGTAGGTGACCTGGTTGAGGATCACCGAGTGTTGGCCGTCGGCCACGGCCGATTCGATTTCCACGCCACGGTTGATCGGGCCAGGGTGCATGACGATGGCATCCGGCTTGGCTGCGGCCAGGCGTGCGGTGGTCAGGCCGAACAGGCGGTAGAACTCACCTTCGCTGGGCAGCAGGCCGCCGGCCATGCGCTCACGCTGCAGGCGCAGCATGATCACCACGTCGACGTCCTTGAGGCCTTCGGCAAGATCGGTGTAGACCTTCACCCCGTATTGCTCGATGCCTACTGGAATCAGGGTCTTCGGGCCGATCACGCGGATGTCCGGGCAACCCAGGGCCTTGAGCGCGAGCATGTCCGAGCGGGCTACGCGCGAATGCAGGATGTCGCCGACGATGGCCACCGAGAGATTCTCGAAGCTGCCCTTGTGGCGACGAATGGTGAGCATGTCGAGCATGCCCTGGGTTGGGTGCGCGTGGCGGCCGTCGCCACCGTTGATTACCGCCACATCCGGGCAGACGTGTTCGGCGATGAAGTGCGCCGCGCCAGAATCGGAATGGCGCACGACGAACATGTCGGCGGCCATCGCTTCAAGGTTGCGCAGGGTGTCGAACAGGGTCTCGCCTTTGCTGGTCGAAGAGGTCGACACGTTCAGGCTGATGACGTCGGCCGACAGCCGTTGGGCGGCCAGTTCAAAGGTGGTGCGGGTGCGGGTCGAGTTCTCGAAGAACACGTTGCACACGGTCTTGCCGCGCAGCAACGGGACTTTCTTGACGGCCCGGGCGCCGACTTCGAGGAACGAGTCGGCAGTGTCGAGGATCTCGGTGAGCAGTTCGCGAGGCAAACCGTCGAGCGAGAGGAAGTGGCGCAGCTGGCCCTGATCATTGAGCTGCAGCGGGCGCTTGGCGTCGAATGGCGTCATCGCGGGGGACTCTTAAAGGGCGGAAGCGGTGGCGAGGTCCTGGCGCTCGAGGGCGAGCGGTGCGGGTCCGGTCAATTTTACCCGCTCATGGGCGGCCAGCGACAGGGTGGCACCGAGCACATTGGGACGGATCGGCAATTCGCCGGCATCCAGGTCCAGCAGGCAGACCAGGGTGACACTGGCGGGGCGGCCATAATCGAACAGTTCGTTGAGCGCGGCGCGAATGGTGCGACCGCTCATCAGCACGTCATCGACCAGCACCAGATGCTGGCCTTCGACTTCGAAGGGCAACTCGGAGGGACGCACCTGCGGGTGCAAGCCGTTCTGGCTGAAATCATCGCGGTAGAACGACACGTCGAGGGTGCCCAGCGGGCTTGTGTCGGCCAGCTCCTGTTGCAGGGCCTGGGCTACCCACACGCCACCGGTACGGATGCCGATGAAGCGTGGCTCGGCAATGGCGCGGCGGGCCAGGTGGGCGCGTAGGTCGACGGCCATCTGCCGGATCAGCTCGGCGGGATTGGGTAGGCTCATTGCGTGCTCCTCGGGGCGCCGGGTTGGCCCGGCGGCAAAGCGAATGAAGGAATTAGGTGTTGGCCTCCAGCCAGCCCTGCAACAGCAGCGCTGCGGCGATGGCGTCGACCGGATTGTCACGGTAGCTGCCGCGCTGGCCGCCACGGGCCATGCGCTCGCCCTTGGCTTCGAAGGTGGTCAGGCGTTCGTCGTGGGTGTGCACCGGCAGGTTGTAGCGCCCGTGCAAGCGATTGGCGAATTTTTGCGCGCGGGCGCTCATGTCGCTGGGTGTGCCGTCCATGTTCAATGGCAGGCCGACGACGATGGCATCGGGCTTCCATTCTTTGATCAGTTTTTCTACCTGGGCCCAGTCGGGGATGCCGTCCTGGGCTTTGAGGGTGCACAGCTCGCGGGCTTGGCCGGTGATCACCTGGCCCACCGCGACGCCGATCTGTTTGGTGCCGTAGTCAAAACCCAGCAGCAGGCGTAGCTCGCTCATCAGGCGTGGCCCGCCTGAGTGGTCAGCAGGCTGAGGTTGATCCCCAGCAGTGCAGCGGCAGCTTCCAGGCGCTGCTCGCTGGCCAGGCCAAAGATGATCTCGGCATCGAACGGGCAGTTGAGCCAGGCGTTGTCGGCCAGCTCAGCTTCCAGTTGACCTGCTTCCCAGCCGGCGTAACCCAAGGTAATCAGGCTCTGTTTCGGCCCGTTGCCTTCAGCGATGGCGAACAGCACATCCTGCGAGGTGGACAGCGACAGGCCGTCGAGCTCGATAGTGGCCTGGAAGCTGCGCTCCGGGGTGTGCAGGACGAAGCCACGGTCGGTTTGTACCGGGCCACCTTGGTAGATCGGGACCTGCAGGGTGCTGGCAGGCGCCTCATCGTCGGGGCGCAATTGCTCGAGGATGTCGGCCAGGTTCAGCTCCTGGGGCCGGTTGACCACCAGGCCCATGGCGCCATTGGCGTTGTGCTCGACGATGTAGGTCAGGGTCTGGGCAAAGTTCGGATCGGCCATGTGCGGCATGGCGATGAGGAACTGATGCTTGAGGTAACTCGGCGTGAGGTTTTTCATGGGGGATAGTGTGGCGCCAGGTGGCGAGGCTGACAAGGTGCTGCACAGTGTCTCCAGTCCCGACCGCACACTGTCGTGCATTGGATAGGACATTGGCAGCGCTGCCCGACCTTGTGGGAGCGGGCTTGCCCGCGAAGAGACCGGTTTGAGCACCCTTGTGGATGGCGAGGGCTTCGCCCTCGTTCGCGGGCAAGCCCGCTCCCACAGGCCCGCTCCCACAGGGTGGGTGCCAGATCAACCCATCAGCATGGGTTCAGTGATGGCCTAATTGCTCGACAAGCGGTCGCCGCGGGCAAAGCGCCAGGTGCGGATGATCTCCAGGCGATCGAACTCGGCCAGATCCCCGGTAAACGGCGCAAATGGCGCCGCCAGGCGCACAATGCGTTGGGCGGCCTGGTCGAGCACCGGTTGGCCGGACGACTCCAGGACCAACACCTCATACAGCGAGCCATCGCGATTGATCGACACCATCATGCGCAGATTGCCGTAGATCTGCTGGCGGCGGGCATCGTCGGGATAATTGAGGTTGCCGACCCGCTCGACTTTCTTGCGCCACTCCTCTTTGTACCAGGCGCCTTTGTCGCGCATGGTCGAGGCGGCATTGAGGCGGTGGATGCGCGGGCGCTTGGCATACAGCTGTTGTTCGTTGGACAGCTCTGCCTCAAGGCTGGCGATCTGGCTGGACAGCTGCGAGCTGTCGAAGTCGGGCGTGGCCGCGGCAGGCTTGGGCTGTGGCTTGCTTTCCTTGGGCTTGGGCTCGACCTTGTGCAGCTTGCTCGCCTGCGTGGCCACCGCGGACTTCTGTGGCGCCGGCGGGGTCTCGGGCTTAGCCGCAGGGGGCGGGGTGACCTTGTTGATCTTGCTGTCCTGGAACGGCGCAAGTTCGGTGGTCTTGGGCACCGCCTTCTTGTCCAGGGTACCGCTGCCTTGCTGATTGTCCTGGGCCTGGAAGTCGGCCTTCTCGGGCGGTTTTTCGCTTTTGAAGGTGGCCAGGGTGATGTCCATGGTGTGGCGGATTTCACTGGGCTTGACCACGGTAAAGCCGACGCCAAGGATCAGCGCCAGGTGCACCAGGGCAGCCAGGAACAGGGTAAAGCCGAGCCGGTCCACCGGGCGAACGCGGGGTGGCAGCATGTCGGCAGGGATGTCGGCGGGCAGCGTCATCAGGTATCCAGCAACCGCGAAGCGGGGCAGCAGGTCAGGTGAAAAAGACCCGCATCATACCCCACTGCGCGGTTTTGCTCCGCGTTGGTGGTCAGCGCGCCTTGAGCTTGCGATCAATGGCGTCCATCAGTTGCGCACCAATCTGGGTGCCAAAGGCGTTGTCGATCTCGCGGATGCAGGTCGGGCTGGTGACGTTGATCTCCGTCAGGTGCTCGCCGATCACGTCCAGGCCGACGAACAGCAGGCCCTTCTCCCGCAGGGTCGGGCCGACCTGGGCGGCAATCCAGCGGTCGCGCTCGGTCAACGGGCGCGCCTCGCCACGGCCACCGGCTGCCAGGTTGCCACGGGTCTCGCCGCTGGCCGGAATGCGCGCCAGGCAGTACGGCACTGGCTCGCCGTCGATCATCAGGATGCGCTTGTCGCCATCCTTGATCGCCGGCAGGTAGGCCTGGGCCATGATCTGCTGGGTGCCCAGCGCAGTCAGGGTCTCGAGGATCACCGACAAGTTAGGGTCGCCGACCCGGTGGCGGAAGATCGAGGTGCCGCCCATGCCATCCAGCGGCTTGAGGATTACATCGCCATGCTCGGCGGCGAATTGGCGAATGATGTCCGGGCGTCGGCTGACCAAGGTCGGCGGGGTGCACTGCGGGAACAGCGTGGCGAACAGCTTTTCGTTGCAATCGCGCAGGCTCTGCGGGCGGTTGACCACCAGCACGCCGGCGGCCTCGGCCTGCTCCAGCAGGTAGGTGCTGTAGACAAACTCCATGTCGAACGGCGGATCCTTGCGCATCAGGATCACATCCAGGTCGCTCAGCGGCAGATCGGCTTCGGCGTCCAGCTCGAACCAGTGCGCCGGGTCGGCGAACACCTTGAGCCCGCGCACCTTGGCGCGGGCCACGCCCTGGTTCTGGTAGAGGTCCTGCTGTTCCATGTAGAACAGCGTCCAGCCGCGCTCCTGGGCTGCCAGCAGCATGGCCAGCGAGCTGTCTTTCTTGTAGGAGATGGCCGCGATGGGGTCCATGACAATCCCGAGGCGAACGCTCATCGGTAGTTTCCTCTTGGCGGCGCCTGGCCGCGATGACTGGAAAGAAAAGTGGCTCAGGGTGGCGCCGCACGCGTGGATGGTCAAGGGGTGCAGCAGATGGAATGGCCACCCGGAGTGTGCTAAAAATGCCTGCATAGGCCTTCGGGCGATTCAATCGCGGGCAAGCCTCGCGATAAGCGGACTCAACGCGATTATGGAACAACCCCTGAAGGTGATGGTGATCGACGACTCGCGCACGATCCGCCGCACCGCCCAGATGCTGCTGAGCGAAGCCGGCTGTGAGGTGATTACCGCCAGTGACGGTTTCGATGCGCTGGCCAAGATCGTCGACCACATGCCACGGATCATCTTCGTCGATGTGCTGATGCCGCGCCTGGACGGTTACCAGACCTGCGCCGTGATCAAGCACAACAGCGCCTTCAAGGACACCCCGGTGATCCTGCTGTCGTCACGCGACGGCCTGTTCGACAAGGCCCGCGGGCGGGTGGTCGGCTCCGATCAGTTCTTGACCAAACCCTTCAGCAAAGAAGAACTGCTCGATGCGATCAGGGCGCATGTGCCCGAATTCGCCGCGCAGGAACAACACGCACCCTGACCCCGCCGGTGCTGGCGGCGTCACTTTTCCTTGATGGGGAAACAGCATGGCCCGAGTTCTGATTGTCGACGACTCGCCGACAGAGTTGCACAAACTGACCGCAATACTGGTAAAGCATGGCCATGAGGTCCTTAAAGCGGAAAACGGCGCCAATGGCGTAGCCCTGGCCCGTCAGGAGAAGCCCGACGTGGTCCTGATGGATATCGTCATGCCGATCCTCAATGGTTTCCAGGCCACCCGCCAGCTGGCCAAGGACGATGCGACCAAGGCCATACCGGTCATAGTTATCACCGCCAAAGACCAGGATACCGACCGCATCTGGGCAACCCGTCAGGGCGCCCGTGACTTTCTGATCAAGCCGGTGGAAGAAGAGGCGCTGATCGCCAAACTCAAAGAAGTGCTCGCAGGTTGACCACCCGCCCGCAAGGCGCGTCGCTGACCGCCTTCGAGTTGCTGCTGGATATCGACCGGCGCTGCCGCCTGCTGGTGGCCGACCAACCGTTGCAGGACAACCGCTTGCAGCAGTGGAGCGGGATCGGTTTTCGGATTGCCGGGCAGTGGTTCGTGGCGCCGATGGGCGAAGTTGCCGAAGTTTTGCGTGAGCCGCGCAGCAGCCGTGTGCCGGGGGTGCAGCCGTGGGTCTGCGGCGTCGCCAACCTGCGCGGGCGGTTGCTGCCGGTGATGGACCTGAGCAGCTTCTTCGGCCTCGGCCCGGTAGCGCCGGGCAAGCAGCGGCGCGTGCTGGTATTGGACCACGAAGACCTGTTCGCCGGGCTGTTGGTCGATGAGGTGCTGGGTTTGCAGCACTTCACCCTGAGCAGCCTCGACCTGTCGCCGCCGCAGCCGCTGTTGCGCGCAGCGGCGCCGTTCGTTCAGGGGCATTTCCCGCGGGAGCGCAATTGGGCGATCTTCAGTCCGTTCGCCTTGGCCCAGGCGCCGGGCTTTCTTGATGTAGCGTTGTAGAGGATCGACCGTGAACAAGCCCGCCAGCCCCGTCACTCCACCCGCCGTGACTCCGCGTGCGCGCAGCAGTGCGCAGATCACCGTGCTGTTCGTGGTGCTGATCCTGTCGATCGTCTTGCTGTTCGCCAATTTCGCCTACCTCAATACCCAGTCCAACTACGACAAGCAGTACATCGGCCATGCCGGCGAGCTGCGCGTGCTGTCCCAGCGCATTGCCAAGAACGCCACCGAGGCTGCCGCAGGCAAGGCGCTGGCGTTCAGGTTGCTGTCGGATGCGCGCAACGACTTCGAGCGTCGCTGGAGTTACCTGCGCGAAGGCGACAAGACCACGGCGTTGCCAGCAGCTCCGGCGAAGATGCGCGATGAAATGGAGGCGGTGCGCCAGGATTGGGAAAACCTGCGCAAGAACACCGACACCATCTTGGCCAGCGAGCAGACCGTATTGTCGCTGCACCAGGTGGCGGCAACCCTGGCCGAAACCGTGCCGCAGTTGCAGGTTGAGTACGAAAAGGTGGTGGAAATCCTCCTGCAGAGTGGTGCGCCCGCCAGCCAGGTGGCGGTGGCGCAGCGTCAGTTGCTGTTGGCTGAGCGCATTCTCGGTTCGGTCAACACCGTGCTGGCCGGCGATGACACCGCAGTGCAGGCCGCAGACGCCTTTGGCCGCGATGCCAGCCGCTTCGGTCAGGTGCTCGAAGGCATGCTTGGCGGCAACCCGGCGATCCAGGTCACCCGGGTCGAGGATGCCGACGCCCGCGCGCGGCTGGCCGAGATCGCCGAGTTGTTCCAGTTCGTCGCCGGCAGCGTTGATGAAATTCTGGAAACCTCGCCTGAGCTGTTCCGTGTGCGCGAAGCCGCGAGCAACATCTTCAGCCTGTCGCAGACCTTGCTTGATGAGGCCTCGCACCTGGCCAACGGCTTCGAGAACCTGGCCAACGGGCGCACCCTGGATACTGTCGGCGGCTACGTACTGGGCCTGATTGCCTTGGCCTCGATTATCCTCATCGGTTCGGTGATGGTTCGTGCCACTAACCGCCAACTGCGCGAAACCGCCGAGAAGAACGAACGCAACCAGCAGGCGATCATGCGCCTGCTCGATGAAATCGAAGAACTGGCCGACGGCGACCTGACCGTGACGGTTTCGGTGACCGAGGACTTCACCGGAGCGATCGCCGACTCGATCAACTATTCCGTCGACCAGCTGCGCGACCTGGTCGCGACCATCATCCACAGCGCCGTGCAAGTGGCCGCTGCGGTACAAGACACGCAAAACACCGCCCGCCAGTTGGCCAAGGCCTCCGAGCACCAGGCCGACCAGATCAGCGAAGCGTCGCTGGCGGTCGGCGACATGGTCGAGTCGATCGATCGCGTCTCGGCGCATGCCTATGAGTCGGCCAAGGTTGCCGAGCGTTCGGTTGCCATCGCCAACAAGGGCAACGAGGTGGTGCACAACACCATCCAAGGCATGGACAACATCCGCGAGCAGATCCAGGACACCGCCAAGCGGATCAAACGCCTGGGTGAGTCGTCGCAGGAGATCGGCGATATCGTCAGCCTGATCGACGACATTGCCGAGCAGACCAACATCCTCGCGCTCAACGCCGCGATCCAGGCCTCGCTGGCCGGGGAGGCGGGGCGCGGGTTTGCCGTGGTTGCCGACGAAGTGCAGCGCCTGGCTGAGCGCTCCTCGTCGGCCACCCGCCAGATCGAAGCGCTGGTGCGTACCATCCAGACCGACACCAACGAGGCGGTGATTTCCATGGAGCAGACCACCGCCGAGGTGGTACGTGGAGCGCGCCTGGCGCAGGATGCCGGGGTTGCCCTGGCCGAGATCGAAGGGGTTTCGCAGACCATGGCCGATCTTATCCACAGTATCTCCGATGCCGCCCAGTTGCAGACTTCCTCGGCCGGGCAGATTTCCCACACCATGGCGGTGATCCAGCAAATCACCGCGCAGACCTCCGCCGGCTCCGGTGCCACCGCCGACAGCATTCGCCACCTGGCGCGCATGGCCAGTGAGATGCGCCGCTCGGTTTCCGGTTTCACCCTGCCGGCACCCGCCGAGCCGCGTTGAGGAATCACCCATGGCCTCTGCCGCAGTGAGCCCCGAACGCCACGACACGGTCGCCCTGGCCTGGACCAAGGCGCCGATTCTCGATTGCCTGGCGCAGGCGCGCCAGGCCCTGGAGCGCTTTGCCGGCGACCCTGGCGATCTGTCGATGCTGGCCTTTTTTGTGGATAACCTGCACCAGGTGCATGGCTGCCTGCGCATGCTTGAGCTGCGTGGCGCAACGCGCCTGGCCGAAGAACTCGAGTTGCTTGGCCGGGCCATGGCTGACGGCCAGATCACCCCTCGGGGCGATTGCCTGGGCGCGATGTTCCGTGGTCTGGAGCAACTGCCGCCGTATCTTGAGCGCCTGCGCGGCGCCCGCCATGACCTCCCGCTGGTCATGCTGCCGCTGCTCAACCGCCTGCGCGAGTGTCGCGGCGTCGAGGCGTTGGCCCAGGGCAGCCTGATGGGCGACGCGGCGCAGCGCCTGGCTGGCGCGGCGGATCTGGCCGACCTCGACTTGTCGTTGGGCAACTGGCGCGAACAATTGCAGGCAGGCCAAGGCCGCGATGCCCTGCGCTCGGTGGTCAGCGCGCTGTGCGACGACCTGATGCGCATCAAGGATTGCCTGGACCAGTTCGTGCGCGGCGAGCAGTCGCGTGAGCAACTCGATGCCCTGGTATCGCCGTTGCGCCAGGTCGCCGACACCCTGGCGGTGCTGAATTTCCAACAGCCGCGGCGGGTGATCATCGACCAGGTGCTGGCCTTGCAGGCCCTGGCCCAAGACCAGCAACCGGTGGACGATGCCCTGTTGATGGACGTCGCCGGGGCGCTGCTGTACGTCGAGGCGACCCTCAACGGCATGGTTGGCCCGTTGGAAGAGAGTGGCCAAGGCAGCATGCCGGGCTCGGACCTGGCACAGATCCGCCAGCAGGTGCTGAGCGAAGCGGTATCGGTGCTGCAGCAGGCCAAGGACCTGATCGGCGACTGCCTCGAATCCGGCTGGCCCCGCCAGCGCTTGCAGGCGCTGCCGGGTTTGCTGCACCAGGTGCGCGGGGCGCTGTCGATGCTGATGCTGCCAGCCGCCGCCGAGCTGTTCGCTGGCGCGGCCGGCTATGTGCAGGGCTGGCTGGCGCACCTGGACGAAGAGCCGCCGCAGGCTGAACTGACCCACCTGGCCGACGCCCTCAGCGCTGGCGAATGCTATCTGCAATGGCGGGTGGCCGATCCGCTGGCCGATGCTCAGCCATTCATTGAAATGGCCCGTGCCAGCCTGGCGGCACTGGGTGTGACTTGCCGCATTGGCGGGTTGGCCGATGAGGTCGAGGAAATCGATGCCGAGCTGCGCGAGGTGTTTCTCGAAGAAGCCAACGAGCTGTTGCCAGACCTTGAGCGGCACTGGCTGCGCTGGCGCGCCGACAACAGCTTGCGCGACGCCCTGATCGAAGTCCGGCGTGCGCTGCATACGCTCAAGGGCAGTGGGCGGATGGTCCATGCCCAGGCACTCGCCGAATTGGCCTGGGGGGCCGAACACCTGATCAACCGCGCGCTGGAAGGACGGGTGAGCCTGGCGGGCGAGGGTGTGGTTGCCTTGCAGCAGGTGTTCGTGCGTTTGCCAGACCTGCTCGCTGATTTTGCCGTCGGCCATTTACCACCGCTGGTAGAGGTCGAGCCGTTGTCGGCGCACTTGCATGGCTTGGCCAACAACCAGGCCAGCAGCGCCGCCGAAGTCGACGGGCTCGACCCGCAGCTGCTGGAGATCTTCCGTAACGAGGCCCAGGGCCACATGGCCAGCCTCGAGGCGTTTTTGCAGGAGACGCATGGCCAGGACACACCGGTCAGCGACAGCTTGCAGCGCGCCCTGCACACGCTCAAGGGCAGCGCCGCGATGGCCGGGGTGATGCCGATCGCCGAGCTGGCCACCGCCTTCGACCGCCTTGCGCGCGAATACAAAGGCCACCAGCTGCCGTTGCAGCTGGCCGAGATCGACTGGCTGGAAGCCGGGCGCACGCTGTTCCAGTTGGGCCTGAGCCAACTGAGCAGCACGCCGCTGGCAGCCATTCCCGGCGCTGCCGAGCTGATCGAGCAAGTCGGTCAAGGCGTCGATGGCCGTTTGGCCAGCTTGCAGGATGAGCCCCATCACAGTCGCCGGCGCCGCGACCCTCAGCTGATCGCCAACTTTCTCGCCCAGGGCATGGACATCCTGCTCGATGCCGAGTCGTTGCTTTTGAGCTGGCAGCAGCATCCGGAGCAACGCCAGGCGCTGGAGACCCTGCTCGACGAGCTGACCACGCTCAGCCATGGCGCCCACCTGGCGGACCTGTGGCAGCTGGATGAGCTCTGCGAAGGCCTGCTCGATCTGTACGGGGCGGTGGAAGAGGGCAGCCTGGCGGCTGACCCAGCGTTCTTTGCCCAGGCCCAACAAGCCCATGACGCGCTGATCGACATGCTCGACGAGGTCGCTGCCGGGCAGGAAGTGACCGCGCGCCCAGAATGCCTCGATGGCCTGCGCGCGCTGTTGGACACGGCGCTGGCGCCTGATGCTACCGGGCTGGTCGGGCGCGACGGGGTGACGCCATTGCCGACTGTGGACAACAGCGCGGAACCGGCGTTGGTGCAACTGTTTCTCGAAGAGGCCGGGGATATCCTCGACAGTGCCGACCAGGCGCTGCAGCAGTGGCAGCAGGACAGCGAAAGCGCGTCGAACCTGTCGGCGTTGCAGCATGAGGTGCAAACCCTCAAGGGTGGCGCGCAGATGGCTGCGATAGGCGCGGTGGAGATCCTCGCCCAAGAGCTGGCGCTGCTCTACGAAAGCCTGGTGGATCGCCGCCTGGGCCCCAGCGCGGCGCTGTTCGAGCTGCTCAAGCGCAGCCATGCGGCGCTGGCCGAGATGCTCGAAAGCCTGCGCGAGGGGCAATCACCAGGCTCGGCGGTAGCGCTGCTCGCGCAGCTGCGTGAGTTTCGCCATGCGCCTGCGCCCGCCGAACTGTCAGAATCGCCGCCAGAGGTCGACAGCCCTGGCGACAAGGAACTGCTCGACGTGTTCCTCGAAGAGAGCTCCGACATCGTCGAAAGCTCTGCCGCCGCGCTGGCGCGTTTGCAGGCTGATCCGCGCAGTAGCGTCGAAGTCGAAACCCTGCTGCGTGACCTGCACACGCTCAAGGGCGGCGCACGTATGGTCGAGATCGCCGCCATTGGCGACCTCGCCCACGAACTGGAATTTCTTTACGAATTGCTCGCCGCTGGGCGTTTGCCCGCGACTCCGGCGCTGTTCTCGCTGCTGCAAAACTGCCACGACCGCCTGGCGCACATGCTCGATGCGGTGCGCCTGGGCCAGCCGTTGCATGCTGCCACGGCGCTGATCGACTACATCCGCAACTTCAGCAGCGCCGCCTTGACTGACAGTGTGGCCAGCCAGGGCCCAGCCGACATCGCCCCTGCCGAAGCCCCGGTTGCCGCTGCGGAGCGTGCGCCGGGCGACATGGTTAAGGTCGATGCCGAGCTGCTCGATGACCTGGGCAACCTGGCGGGTGAGCATTCGGTGATCCGTGGGCGCATCGAGCAACAGGTCAACGACGCCCAATTCGCCCTCAACGAGATGGAAACTACCCTTGAGCGGATGCGCGACCAACTGCTGCGCCTGGACATTGAGACCCAGGGGCGCATGTCCAGCCGCTACCAGGCCGAGGGCGACGCCTACGATGACTTCGACCCCCTGGAGATGGACCGCCACTCACAGTTGCAGCAGTTGTCGCGGGCGTTGTTCGAGTCGGCCTCGGACCTGCTCGATCTGAAGGAAACCCTGACCCAGCGTGCTCAGGAAGCGCAGAGCCTCCTGCAACAGCAGGCGCGGGTCAACAGCCAGTTGCAAGAGGGCCTGACCGCCACCTTGATGGTGCCGTTCGAGCGCCTGGTGCCGCGTTTGCAGCGGGTAGTGCGGCAAGTGGCCAGCGAGCTTGGCAAGCAAGTCGAGCTGGTGGTTGGCAATGCTGAGGGCGAGCTCGATCGCAGCGTCCTGGAGCGCATGGTGGCGCCGCTGGAGCATATGCTGCGCAACGCCGTCGACCATGGCCTGGAGTCGCGTGAAGTGCGCCTGGCGGCGGGCAAGCCGGAGCTGGGCACGATTCATCTGAACCTGCTGCACGAAGGCGCCGACATCGTCATCGAAATGAGCGATGACGGCGCAGGGGTGCCCTTGGCTGCGGTACGCGACAAGGCCATCAAGCGCGGCTTGCTCGACCCGCAAGCGCGCTTGAGCGATCACGAGATCCTGCAGTTCATCCTGCGGCCAGGCTTCTCCACGGCGGAAAAGATCACGCAGATTTCCGGGCGTGGCTTGGGCATGGATGTGGTCCACGAAGAGGTCAAGCAGCTCGGCGGCTCGATGAGTATCGAATCCAGTCCAGGCAAAGGCGCACGCTTCCTGATTCGCCTGCCGTTCACCGTGTCGATCAACCGGGCGTTGATGGTGCACCTGGGTGATGAGCAATACGCGATCCCGCTCAACACCATCGAAGGCATCGTGCGCGTGCCGCCGGCCGAGCTTGCCGCCTGCTACCAGTTGGAGGCGCCGCGTTACGTGTATGCCGGCCATGCCTATCAGTTGCGCTATCTCGGCGAGCTGTTGCAAGGCGGCAGTGCCCGGCCAAGCCTGCTCGGACAAAGCGTGCCGCTGCCGGTGGTGCTGGTGCATTCGCATGAGGAGTCGTTCGCCATCCAGGTGGACAGCCTGTCGCCGAGCCGCGAGATCGTGGTCAAGAGCCTGGGGCCGCAGTTCGCTGCTGTACCTGGTCTGTCTGGGGCAACCTTGCTCGGCGATGGCCGGGTGGTGCTGATTCTCGATCTGCTCGGTCAGCTACGGGGCCAGCAGCGGCGTCTGGCGCGTCTGCCGGGCGGTAATGATCGCCAGCACCAGCTGTTCGGCCCTGCGCCGCGTCAGCGTTTGTTGATCATGGTGGTGGACGACTCGGTGACCGTGCGCAAGGTTACCAGCCGCTTGCTCGAGCGCCACGGCATGAGCGTGCTGACCGCCAAGGATGGCCTCGATGCCATGGCCCTGCTCGAAGAGCATCGGCCAGATGTGTTGTTGCTGGACATCGAGATGCCGCGCATGGACGGTTTTGAAGTGGCCACGCGGATCCGCCGCGACCAGCGCCTGAAAGATCTGCCGATCATCATGATCACCTCGCGCAGCGGCCAGAAGCACCGCGACCGGGCCATGGCCATCGGCGTCAATGATTACCTCGGCAAGCCGTATCAGGAATCGGTGTTGCTGCAGAGCATCGCTCACTGGAGCCAATCGCATGCTTGAACATATTGCCGGTCAGCGCAGCACCTTGACCGGGCTGCTGTTACCGCTGGGCGATCGCACCCTGGTGTTGCCCAATGTCGCGGTGGCCGAATTGATTGGCCAGCGTGCGCTGTCGTGCCAGATCGGCGAGCCGCGTTGGCACCTGGGCTGGATCGACTGGCGTCAGCAGCGCTTGCCGTTGATTGGCTTCGAGGCTGCCTGTGGTGCAGAGACCGTGTGCGGCGAGCGGGCGCGGATTGTCGTGCTCAATGCGCTGGGCGATACCGGCCTACGTTACCTGGCGCTGTTGCTGCAGGACATTCCGCGTTCGTGCAAGCTCGACAGCCAGCTGAATTATGTCGATGTGCCGCTTAGCGAACTGGAACTGGCGGCGGTGCAGGTAGCCGAGCAGGTGGCGCGGGTGCCGGATCTGGTGGGGCTGGAGCGCATGGTGCGCGAAGCTGCGCTTCGCTAGCGTCAAGTTGTAAGCTTCAAGCGGCAAGCTGGCGTGCGTCGGTACAGAGTCGGTGCCCAGGTCGTACAGGCGCCGCTGACCTTTTTCTTGAAGCTTGCAGCTTGAAACTTGACGCTGCTCCTGAGGTCTGTGTTTGCATGTATTACGGTGAACGCTTCAATGCCTGGACGCACCTGGTTGGTGCGGTACTGGCCTGCATAGGCGCTATCTGGTTGATCGTCACAGCCGGGTTGCAGGGCGATCCGTGGAAGATCGTCAGTTTCTCCATCTACGGCGGCACCCTGTTGCTGCTCTACAGCATCTCGACCCTCTACCACAGCACTCGCGGGCGGGCGAAGGTGATCATGCGCAAGCTCGATCACCTGTCGATCTACCTGCTGATCGCCGGCAGCTATACCCCGTTCTGCCTGGTCAGCCTGCGCGGGCCTTGGGGCTGGAGCCTGTTCGGGGTGGTCTGGGGGCTGGCGGTGATCGGCATGCTCCAAGAGATCAAGCCACGCTCCGAAGCGCGGGTGCTGTCGATCATCATCTACGCGGTCATGGGCTGGATCGTGCTGGTAGCGGTCAAGCCCCTGTTGCGCACCCTCGGCGCTGCTGGCTTTGCCTGGCTGGCGGCCGGTGGTGCGTTCTACACCATCGGCATCATCTTCTTCGCCTTTGACAGCCGCTTTCGCCATTGGCATGGCATCTGGCATCTGTTCGTTATCGCCGGCAGCTTGCTGCACTTCATCGCAGTGTTCTTCTACGTGCGCTAGGGCACGCGTTTAGAAGTCGCCCCATAGCTGCTGGGCCACCGACAGCGCCACCACCGGCGCGGTTTCGGTGCGCAGCACGCGTGGGCCGAGGCGGGCGGCGTGGTAGCCGGCGGCTTTGGCCTGCTCCACTTCGGTGTCGCTCAAACCACCCTCTGGGCCGATCAGGAAGGCCAGGCGCGCTGGGCGTGCATGGCTGGTCAGCGGCTCGGCTACCGGGTGCAAGACCAGCTTGAGGTCGGCCTCGGTTGCCTTGAGCCATTCAGCCAGGGTCAGTGGTGGATGGATCACGGGCAGGGTCGAGCGGCCGCATTGCTCGCATGCGCTGATCGCCACCTGGCGCCAGTGTGCCAGGCGCTTGTCGGCGCGTTCGTCCTTGAGGCGTACTTCGCAGCGCTCGCTGACGATCGGGGTGATTTCGTTGGCACCCAGTTCGGTGGCTTTCTGGATTGCCCAGTCCATCCGCTCGCCACGCGACAGGCCTTGGCCGAGGTGGATATGCAGCGGCGATTCGGCCTGGCCGGGGAGGGCCTGGTCGAGCGTGACGCGTACGCTCTTCTTGCCGACTTCAAGCAGCTGGCCGAGGTATTCCTGGCCGCTGCCGTCGAACAATTGCACGGCATCGCCAGGGGCCATGCGCAGTACGCGGCCGATGTAGTGGGCCTGGGCTTCGGGCAGGTCGTGCTGGCCAAGGCTCAAGGGGGCGTCGATGAAGAAGCGGGACAGTCTCATGATTCAGCTCAGGGAGTAGGGGGCACAAAGTTCCCTGTCGGAGCGGGCTTGCCCGCGAAGAAGACACTGCGGTGTCTGCCAAGGGCTTCGCCCTTGTTCTCGGGCAAGCCCGCTCCTACAGGGTTGGCGGCGATCTTGCGGGCTAGCCCGGATCGCGGAAGTCGGGATGGAAGTCTTTGGGCACTGCCACGCTGACGCTGTCGCGGGTGGCGATGTCGATCCCTTCGCTGGCCACCTCGGCGAGGAAGTCGATCTGTTCTGGGGTAATCACGTAAGGCGGCAGGAAATACACCACGCTGCCCAGCGGACGCAACAAGGCGCCACGGGTCAGGGCGTGCTCGAAGACCTTAAGGCCGCGGCGCTCCTGCCATGGGTAGGCGACTTTGCCGGCCTTGTCCTGGACCATCTCGATCGCCAAGGCCATACCCGTCTGGCGAATCTCGGCCACATGCGGATGATCGGCCAGGTGCGCGGTGGCACTGGCCATGCGCGCCGACAGCGCCTTGTTGGCCTCGATCACGTTGTCCTGTTCGAAAATGTCCAGGGTCGCCAGCGCTGCGGCACAGGCCAACGGGTTGCCGGTATAGCTGTGCGAGTGGAGGAAGGCGCGCAGGGTTGGGTAATCGTCGTAGAAGGCCTGGTAAACGTCATCGGTGGTCAGGCAGGCGGCCAGCGGTAGATAGCCGCCGGTCAGGGCCTTGGACAGGCACAGGAAGTCGGGGCGGATGCCGGCCTGTTCGCAGGCGAACATCGTGCCGGTACGGCCGAAGCCGACGGCGATTTCATCGTGGATCAGGTGGACACCATACCGATCACAGGCCTCGCGCAGCAGCTTGAGGTAGATCGGGTGGTACATGCGCATGCCGCCAGCGCCCTGGATCAACGGCTCGACGATCACCGCGGCGATACTGGCGTGATGCTCGGCCAGGGTTTGTTCCATGGCGGCGAACATCGTGCGTGAATGCGCTTCCCAGCTCACCCCTTCGGGGCGCAGGTAGCAGTCGGGGCTGGGCACCTTGATGGTGTCCAGAAGCAACGCTTTATACGTTTCGGTGAACAGCGGCACGTCGCCCACCGACATCGCCGCGATCGTTTCCCCGTGGTAGCTGTTGCTCAGGGTGACGAAGCGCTTCTTGTCCGGCTGGCCCTTGTTCAGCCAGTAGTGAAAGCTCATCTTCAGCGCCACTTCGATGCACGATGAGCCGTTGTCGGCGTAGAACACCCGGTCCAGGCCATCTGGGGTCATGGCGACCAGACGCTCGGACAGCTCGATCACCGGCTGATGGCTGAAGCCTGCGAGGATCACATGCTCCAATTGGTCGACCTGATCCTTGATGCGCTGGTTGATCCGCGGATTGGCGTGACCAAAGACATTGACCCACCAGGAGCTGACCGCGTCCAGGTAGCGCTTGCCCTCGAAGTCCTCCAGCCACACGCCTTCGCCGCGCTTGATCGGGATCAGCGGCAGCTGCTCGTGGTCTTTCATCTGGGTGCAGGGGTGCCACAGGACCTTGAGGTCACGTTGCATCCACTGATCGTTGAGGCCCATGGGCACTTCTCCTGGCGACGCGGCTTGGTTTGACCGCGTAAGCCTAAGCAAAGGTGCCGGGCATCACAACCGTGTTCAGGTTCAATGCCGCAGGACGGGCCTCCAGCTTAAGGCTGGAATGTGCACGGTGCTGGCCTGCTTGGTGGAGATGGTCAGCTTGCGAAATGGTCCCAGCAGCAACTGGCGGGTAGGCGTGCTGGCGTATACCCCCGGAACGTATTCAGTGCCCGATTGGCCACTGAGGGTCAGCCAGTACAGCGGTGGCGCGTCGAGCAGATCGGGGCTGATGCCTAAGTAGTCGCATTCGATCAGGTCGTCTTCGTCCAGCCATGGACAGTCGCTAACCACATAGAAATCGAGCATGACGCAATCGATTTCCTTACCGAAGTCGATCTGCAAGTCGTTGTTTTCACCAATCACCAGTTCAGTGCCGGGATTGCCCTGGAAATCTTGGTAAAGCCCCGCGTATGAGGTGCAGTTGGAGGTAATGCTCAAGCCACTGTTGCCCTGCCAGATGTCGTGGGGTTTGAAGTGATGAGGCTGCATGCGGGCAAAGTGCTGATGGCATTCCATGCGCGAGTTTCCATTGGGGCTTGGATGCTGCCACTTTCCACTGCAAGCGCCGATTTTGGCTACTGACAAAAATGCCAGTTGCATAAACGACTTGTCGTCGCTCCGCTGGCAGGGTGCCCAAGGGTGACGTATTCTTAACGCATCATCCTGGGGCGTCCCTTCCCCCGATCTCATAAACCTATTTCCATCGGAGTTCGCCGACATGGCTGCTGCTTGGGTGCGCCTGTGCGCGTTGCTATTGATTGGTGTGTCCAGTGGCGCCGCAATCGCCAAGGACAAGACACCTACTGCGATCGTGGTAGGCGGCGGCCTGGCAGGCCTGACCGCAGCCTACGAACTGCAAAACAAGGGTTGGCAAGTGACTTTGCTCGAAGCCAAGTCGGGGATGGGCGGCCGCTCGGGGCTGGCCACTAGCGAATGGATCGGCAACGGCAAGGCGCAGCCAGTCCTCAACCAGTATGTCGACCGTTTCAAGCTTGAAACACTGCCAGCGCCGGAGTTCGTGCGAACGCCGGGTTACCTGATCGACGGCGAGTACTTCAACGCCACTGACCTGGCCACCAAGCAACCTGCCACCGCCGAGGCGCTCAAGCGTTACGAGAAGACCCTCGATGACCTCGCCCGCTCGATCGACGATCCGCTGAACCCGCAGGCCAACAGTACGCTGTTCGCCCTCGACCAGATCAACGTCTCGACCTGGCTCGACAAGCTGCAACTGCCAACCACCGCCCGGCAGCTGATCAACCAGCAGATCCGTACCCGTTACGACGAGCCATCGCGCCTGTCGTTGCTGTATTTCGCCCAGCAGACCCGCGTCTACCGCGGTGTCAGCGACCGCGACCTGCGTGCCGCACGCCTGCCAGGCGGCAGCCCGGTGCTGGCCCAGGCCTTCGTCAAACAACTCAAGACCATCAAGACCAGTTCGCCGGTGACGTCCATCGTCCAGGACAAGGACGGCGTTACCGTCAAGGTCGGTAGCGTCGGCTATCAGGCGGACTATCTGGTGCTGGCGGTGCCGCTGCGGGCGCTGGCCAAGATCCAGATGACTCCAGGCCTGGACAGCAAGCACCTGGCCGCGCTCAAGGGCACCAACTACGGCTGGCGCGACCAGCTGATGCTCAAGTTCAAGACGCCGGTGTGGGAAAGCCGCGCGCGGATGTCTGGCGAGATCTTCAGCAACGCAGGCCTCGGCATGCTGTGGATCGAGCCTGCACTCAAGGGTGGGGCCAACGTGGTGATCAACCTGTCTGGCGATAACGCCCGCTTGTTGCAGGCGTTTGGCGACAAGCAGATGGTCGATCAGGTGCTGATTCGCCTGCACGCGTTCTATCCACAAGCCCGTGGCGCCTTCACGGGCTATGAAGTCAAACGCTATAGCACCGATGCTGGCACCGGTGGCGCATACCTGGCCTATGGCCCAGGGCAGATCAGCAAGTACTGGCGCCTGTGGGAGCGTCCGGTGCAGCGCGTAGCCTTTGCCGGTGAACACACCGACGCCTTGTACCCAGGCACGCTGGAAGGCGCGCTTCGCAGTGGTCAGCGCGCTGCCGGGCAGGTCCAGGACTTGCTCGCCGGCAAGTCGTTCGACCCAGCCAAGGCCGTGCCGATTGCCGCTGCAGCGACAGCCGGTGCGGTGGCGGCGAAGGATAAGGGCGGGTTCTTCTCGAACCTGTTCGGCGGTTCTTCCGATAAATCCGACAAGGCACCCGCCAAGGCCGAGCCGGTGACCGCAAAGGAGGCTGAAGGGGGTAAACAGGGCTTCTTCTCGCGCCTGTTCGGTGGCAGTGCCAAGCCTGAAGTGAAGGCTGCGCCAATTGCCAAGGCTGAGGAAGTTGCGCCGGTTTCTGCCCCTGCGCCTGCTCCCGTTGCGCCAACGCCTGTGGCCAAGGAACAGCCCGTCAAACCGGCTGCCAAAGCCGCGCCTGCCAAGCATGCTCCGACGCACAAGCCGGCGGCGAAGACTGAGCCGGCGAAGAAAGCAGCCAGCAAGCCTGCGCCAGTGAAGAAGGCGACGGCCAAGTCTGAACCGGTGAAAAAGCCGCTGGCCAATACTCAGGCCAAGGCTGGTTGATTCAAGCTTTTGGGCTGCGTAGCAGCCCAAAGCGCGGGGCAAGCGCGCAGCACCTACCCTGTAGGTGCGCGCTTGCTTCGCAACGGGCCACCCCGACGAATTTCCGCTATGGTTAATGTTTCCTTAATAGCCAATGCACACAATACATATCGGAAAACTCGATCATCCGAGTCAGATTTTTCCGCTTTTATTCGATACGTTACGCGCTAGTCTGTGCACAGCTTTCACGGGGAAATACGCCAACATGCAAGTTCGTAACTCACCTTCTCGCTATGGCCTGGTCAGCATCGTCATGCACTGGGGTGTGGCTTTGGCAGTCTTCGGTCTGTTTGGCTTGGGCTTGTGGATGGTCGGTCTGGACTACTACAGCCCTTGGCGCAAATCAGGCCCTGATCTGCACAAAAGCATCGGCCTGGTGCTGTTGGCGGTGATGCTGCTGCGTGTGCTCTGGCGCTTCATCAGCCCGCCGCCACCGGCGCCGGCCAACCATGGGGCATTCACCCGCATGGCCGCCAAGCTGGGGCATCTGGCGCTGTATCTGGGGCTGTTCGCGGTGATGATCGCCGGTTACCTGATCTCTACCGCCGATGGCGTCGGCATTCCGGTGTTTGGCCTGTTCGAAGTGCCAGCGCTGGTCAGTAACCTGCCCGACCAGGCAGATACCGCTGGCGAGATCCATTTTTACCTGGCCTGGGGCCTGGTGATTTTCGCCGGCTTGCATGGTCTTGCAGCACTGAAACACCATTTCATCGACCGTGACGCGACCCTGATCCGCATGCTGGGCCGCAAAGCTTGACTCTCAACCTCAATTGCAAGGAATAGAAAGGATGTTGAAAAAGACTTTTGCCGCTCTGGCGCTCGGTACCGCTCTGCTCTCTGCTGGCCAGGTCATGGCTGCCGAGTACAAGATCGATAAAGAAGGCCAGCACGCGTTCGTTGACTGGAAAATCAGCCACCTGGGCTACAGCTTCATTCACGGTACCTTCAAAGACTTCGATGGCAACTTCACTTGGGACAGCGCCAAGCCTGAAGCCAGCAAGATCAGCGTCGATCTGAAAACCGCCAGCCTGTGGTCCAACCACGCTGAGCGTGACAAGCACATCGCCAGCGCTGACTTCCTCGACGTGAAGAAGTACCCAGAAGCCAAGTTCGTCTCCACCGCGGTCAAATCGACCGGCGACAAGACTGCCGACGTTACCGGTGATCTGACCCTGCACGGCGTGACCAAGCCTGTTACCTTCAAGGCTGTGTTCAACGGTGAAGGCAAGGATCCATGGGGCGGCGAGCGCGCTGGTTTCAACGCCAAGACCACGCTGAACCTGAACGACTTCGGCATCAAGGGCCCAGGCCCAACTTCGCAAACCCTCGACCTGGACATCAGCGTCGAAGGCGTCAAGCAGAAGTAATACGCTGCTCCAGACATGAAAAAGCCGCCCCATTGGGCGGCTTTTTCATGTCTGCGTGATCCGAATCAGCGATTGCGGGTCAGCAGGGCCGGGCGCTCGCCACGCGGGCGGCTCGGCAGATCGTCCAGCTGCTCAGGCGTTGGGTAACGGTCGAGCTTGGATTCCTTGCGGATGATCACGGGCTGGCTTTGCGATTCACGCGGATTGCGTACTGCTGGCTCCTGACGCGAAGCCTCGTCGCGGCCCGCCGAGCGGTTGCGACCTGGGTTGCCATCACGGCGACCACCGCCATTGTTGCTGTTGTTGCGCGGACGTTTCTCGCCCGAACCCTGGCGTGGCTGGCCGCCGTTATTGCTGCGGCCCTGGTTTTGCCCGCCCGCGCCTGCGCCGCGTTGGCCGCTGCCCTGCGCCTGACCCTGGCCAGCAGCGCCACCAGGGCGACGGTTGCGGCCTTGGTTCTTGGCGTTCTGGTAGGGGCTGACGTAGTCGGCGCGGTTGCCGAAGTTATCCACTTCGTCGTCCAGGAACTCGTCGGGTGCGCGGTTGGCCGGCGCTGGCGGAACACGGCTTTCACCCTGGCCAGCCTGCTGCTGACGCGGCTTGCCATCACGCGACTTGCGCGGCTGCTGTTGCTGCTTGTCGGCGGATTTGCTCTTTTCGGCCGACTTCTCAGCTGCCTGGGGCTTGGCCTTGCCTTTATCCTTGCCCTTGTCTTTGCGCCCGCCATTGCTGTCTTTGCCAGCTTCGCCGCGCGACTGGTTACGACCGCCGCGACCGGTGTTTTGCGGGCGCTCGCGCACCTCTGGCTTTTCGGCTTCAACCTGGCTGGCATCAAAGCCCATCAGGTCGCCATCCGGGATCTTCTGACGGGTGACGCGCTCGATGCTCTTGAGCAGTTTCTCTTCGTCTGGCGCGACCAGCGAGATGGCTTCACCGGAGCGCCCGGCACGGCCAGTACGGCCAATGCGGTGAACGTAGTCTTCCTCGACATTGGGCAGCTCGAAGTTGACCACGTGCGGCAGCTGGTCGATATCCAGGCCACGGGCGGCAATGTCGGTGGCAACCAGGATACGTACGGTGTTGGCCTTGAAGTCGGCCAGCGCCTTGGTGCGAGCGTTCTGGCTCTTGTTACCGTGGATCGCGGCGGCAGGCAGGCCGTGCTTTTCCAGGTACTCGGCCAGGCGGTTGGCACCGTGCTTGGTACGGGTGAACACCAGCACCTGTTCCCAGGCGCCGAGGGTGATCAGGTGCGCCAGCAGGGCACGCTTGTGGCTGGCCGGCAGGCGATAGACGCGTTGCTCGATCCGTTCGACCGTGGTGTTCGGCGGCGTGACCTCGATGCGCTCGGGGTTGTGCAGCAGCTTGTCGGCAAGGTCGGTGATGTCTTTGGAGAAGGTCGCCGAGAACAGCAAGTTCTGGCGCTTGGCTGGCAAGCGCGCCAAGACCTTCTTGACGTCATGGATGAAGCCCATGTCGAGCATGCGGTCGGCTTCATCGAGTACCAGGATCTCGACATGGGACAAGTCGACCTTGCCCTGGCCAGCCAGGTCCAGCAGGCGACCGGGGCAGGCGACCAGGACGTCGACGCCCTTGGCCATGGCCTGAATTTGCGGGTTCATGCCGACGCCGCCGAAGATGCAGGCGCTGACCAGGCTGAGGTCGCGGGCATACACCTTGAAGCTGTCGTGGACCTGAGCCGCCAGTTCGCGGGTTGGGGTCAGGACCAGTACCCGCGGTTGACGCGGGCCGTGGCGCTGGGACTTGTCGGGGTGGCCACCCGGGAACAGGCGCTCAAGAATCGGTAGGGCGAAACCGCCGGTCTTACCGGTACCAGTCTGGGCGGCAACCATCAGGTCGCGGCCTTGCAACACGGCGGGAATGGCCCGCTGTTGCACCGGGGTGGGCTGGGTATAGCCCGCTGCCTCGATAGCGCGGACAAGAGCCTCGGAGAGACCGAGGGAAGCAAAGGACATGGGCAATCCTGTTCTCGTGGGGGCTAGGCCCTATGGGGTGATCTGCCTGGCGCGACGGGCATCTGAGGGATGCGATCGCGTCCGGTCCTGCTGGGCGTTCACTGCGCATCCGGGAGGCGGCGGGCGTGCATTTGAGGTGCATGGCCGACGGTCGAGATGCCTACTGCGAGGCCGAGCGTCCGGGCGTGAGCCGGGCGGGAAGGCCCGAGTATAACAGAGCTATCGCAGCGTGCCGCGTTCCTGCTGCTCAATGGCGTCATCAAACCGCTCGGCGTCGTCCGCATAGCGCGCGCTAATGGCGGCGTAGGCGGGCTCGCGCTTGAACTGACGTAGTTCGTCGGCGAACGCTTGAGCGAGTTTCTGCCGTCCAGGCTTCTGCGCAAGCCCCAGATACTGCGCGTGACGGCTGATCAGCAACGGCTGCTCCTCGACTTGCTCCAGCAACCCCAATTGATGGCGCAGGAAGCGGCCGACCTGGCGATCGGTCACCAGCGCATCGATGCGCCCTAGCATCAGCTTGCCGAAGTTGGCTTCATGGGTGGGCGCGGCCTCGCGCTTGAACAGCGCAGACTCGTTGAAATGCGCGCCGTATGCATAACCGGGTGAGGTGCCAATGGTCAGGCCGGCAAGGTCGTGCAGGTGCGTGATCAGTGGACGCTGGACACGTTTGCGAAACACCACGAATTCAACATTCGATAGCGGTTCGTCTGGGTAGATCATGTAGGTTTTACGCGTGTCGATCTGGAAGATGTCGAGCACACCGTCGACCTGGCCCTGTTCGACCATCGCCAGGCAGCGCTTCCAGGGCAGGAACTGCCAGTCGACCTCAATGCCCAGGCGCTTGAACACTTCCCGTGAGACTTCGTAGTCGATGCCTTTCGGTTGGCCGTTTTCCTGATAAATGTAGGGCGCCCAGTCATCGGATACCAGGCGCAGGCGCTCGGCCTGAGCCAATGAACTCAGGCAGACAAGCAGCAGAAGGCCAAGAAGGCGGGCGAGGTCTGGCATGGCCGCAGAGTACGCGCTAAGTGAAAACGTGACCAGTGCAGCCTGGCCACGTTGAGTGCAGGGTCAGGCTCGCGAATCCTTGAGCAGATGGCGCTCGACTTCTTTGTGCCGGCGACCCAGTGACAAGCGCAAGCCAGGCTGGCGCAGGCATTGGCGCAATTGCTCTGCCTCCATTCGACCATGGCGCTCGTGCAGGTTCTCCAGGGCCTTGTCCCACCACGCCGGGGCGCAGGCTCGGTCGAACTCATTGGCATAGGCGTAGCAGCCATACAGCAATTCGCGGGCGAACTGGCGCTGATGGCTGGGCAGGGTCAGGCTCATGGCCTTGTAGCCCAGCCGGTGCAGGGCCGGAGGTCGGGGCAGTTGATCGTTGACCAGGTACACGTCGGCCAGTGCCGCTTCACTGAGCGGGTCGTCACCGTGCTTGTGCAGCCAGGCCTGGATTTTCGCCCGGAACTGCGCCTTGCGGCTCCAGTAGTGATGGATCACGTCGGTACATTCGGCGAGCTCAAGGGTGCGATAGGCGGCGACCGCCAGGCAGAACTCTTCCAAAGTGTAGGCCTGGCGAGCCTGCGGGTAGTACTCGTCCATCAAGGCGATGGAGTGATCGAGCGTCGCTGCGTCAGCCGCGGTCAGGCCGATTACCCCAGAGTTGACCAGCGGCATCTGCGTGTCGGCCAGCCCGCGTGCTTGCAGGGCCTGATGCAGGGTCTTGTACAGCTGGCAGTCGGGGTTTGCGCCATAACGTGCGCCAATGGCGTTGCACAGCAGCGTGCCGGTCTTGATGCGACGGAACAGCTGCATCGGCGATTGGCGGAAGAATGTGTCGGTGTCGATCAACACCGCCAGCGGGTGCTGCTCAAGCAGCTGGCGCATCAGCACATGCTTGCTGCGGAAATGATAACCGTGCGGCTGGTTCCAGGCCTTGCGCGTTGCTTCGTCCAGCACATGGACGACAACTGGCAGCTTGGCGTAGGGCTCGGGAGAGTCTGTGTAGACCTGGATATCGATCGCTTCATCGGGCGTCTGGCGCAAATGTGCCAGGGCGCTGACGATGCTGAAGCAGGCTTCCTGGTGGTAGGTGGCCGGGCCGAATGCGAGGTAAACCAGTTGAGGCTTGGAGGGATGTTGGGGATGCATTCCGTGCAGTAACCTATCGAGGAGCCAAAATGAATAAGGCTTTAGCCTAAGCTAAAGCCTTTTTCATGTCCTCATATTCTTGTTACCGGCGATTGACGGTCAACGAGGAAGCTTGAGGTTGTTCCAGATCGCCAGGCTCGCTTCGGCCTGGTTCAGGGTATAGAAGTGCAGCCCTGGAGCGCCGCCTTGCAGCAGTTGCTCGCACATGCGGCTGATCACTTCCTCGCCGAACGCCTGGATGCTGGCGGTATCGTCGCCGTAGGCTTCCAGTTGCTTGCGAATCCAGCGTGGCAGCTCAGCGCCACAGGCGTCGGAGAAGCGCGCCAGTTTGCTGTAGTTGGTGATCGGCATGATGCCGGGCACAACCGGGATGTCGACGCCCATCTGCTGCACGCGCTCGACGAAGTAGAAGTAGCTGTCGGCGTTGAAGAAGTACTGGGTGATGGCGCTGTCGGCGCCAGCCTTGACCTTGTGCACGAAGTTGGCCAGGTCAGCCTCGAAGTTGGGCGCCTGCGGGTGCATCTCCGGGTAGGCAGCCACTTCCAGGTGGAAGTGATCGCCGGTTTCCTGGCGGATGAACTCGACCAGGTCGCTGGCGTAGCGCAGTTCGCCCGAGGCCATGCCCATGCCCGAAGGCAGGTCGCCACGCAGGGCGACGATGCGCTTGATGCCGGCCGCTTTGTATTCGCCAAGCAATGCGCGCAGGTCGGCCTTGGTGTCACCCACGCACGACAGGTGCGGAGCGGCAGGGACTTTCACTTCGCTTTCCAGCTGCAGCACGGTATTGAGCGTGCGGTCACGGGTCGAGCCGCCAGCGCCGTAGGTGCAGGAGAAGAAGTCGGGGTTGTAGCTGGCCAGCTCACGGGCAACGCCCATCAGCTTTTCATGGCCGGCTTCGGTCTTGGTCGGGAAGAATTCGAAACTGTAACGGCGTTCTTGGGACATCACTCGTTCCTCAGCTGCAAGCTTCAGGCCGCAAGCTGCAAGTCAAAGCCAGACCGGTAGAGGCCGGTCTGGCTTGGGCATCGTTCAAGATTCAAGAGCTACAGGTTTCAAGCGGCTTGGCACTGTCTGCCTTTGCTTGCCGCTTGAAACTTGCAGCTTGCCGCTTAGTACCGGTAGGCGTGCGGCTTGAACGGGCCTTCGACGGTCACACCGATGTAATCGGCTTGCTGCTGGGTCAGCTGGGTGACCACGCCGCCGAAGCCGCGGACCATTTCCAGGGCCACTTCTTCGTCGAGTTTCTTCGGCAGCACTTCAACGGTCAGGCGCTCGGCTTTCTTCTCGGCCGACAGGTCGGCGTACTTCTGCTCGAACAGGAAGATCTGCGCCAGTACCTGGTTGGCGAACGAACCGTCCATGATGCGGCTTGGGTGGCCAGTGGCGTTACCCAGGTTCACCAGGCGGCCTTCGGCCAGCAGGATCAGGTAATCGTCGTTCTGCGGGTCGAAGTCGCCAGCGCCGGTACGGTGAATCTTGTGCACCTGCGGCTTGACCTCTTCCCACGCCCAGTTCTTGCGCATGAAGGCAGTGTCGATCTCGTTGTCGAAGTGGCCGATGTTGCAGACCACGGCGCGCTTCTTCAGGGCCTTGAGCATGTTGGCATCGCAGACGTTGACGTTACCGGTGGTGGTGACGATCAGGTCGATCTTGCCCAGCAGGGCCTTGTCGATGCTGGCTTCGGTGCCGTCGTTGATGCCGTCGATGAACGGCGAGACCAGCTCGAAGCCGTCCATGCAGGCCTGCATGGCGCAGATCGGGTCAACTTCGGTGACCTTGACGATCATGCCTTCCTGACGCAGCGACTGGGCCGAACCCTTGCCCACGTCACCGTAGCCGATCACCAGGGCTTGCTTGCCCGACAGCAGGTGGTCGGTGCCGCGCTTGATGGCGTCGTTGAGGCTGTGACGGCAGCCGTACTTGTTGTCGTTCTTGCTCTTGGTGACCGAGTCGTTGACGTTGATCGCCGGGACTTTCAGCTCGCCCTTGGCCAGCATGTCGAGCAGGCGGTGAACGCCGGTGGTGGTTTCTTCGGTGACACCGTGGACGCGATCCAGCACTGCGGGGTACTTCTTGTGCAGCAGCTCGGTCAGGTCACCACCGTCGTCGAGGATCATGTTGGCGTCCCATGGCTGGCCATCCTTGAGGATGGTCTGCTCCAGGCACCACTCGTACTCTTCTTCGGTCTCGCCTTTCCAGGCGAACACCGGGATACCGGCAGCGGCGATGGAAGCGGCGGCCTGGTCCTGGGTGGAGAAGATGTTGCAGGACGACCAGCGCACTTCGGCACCCAGGGCAACCAGGGTTTCGATCAGCACGGCGGTCTGGATGGTCATGTGGATGCAGCCCAGGATCTTCGCACCCTTGAGCGGTTGCTCCTCGAGGTACTTGCGACGCAGGCCCATCAGTGCAGGCATTTCCGATTCAGCGATGATGGTTTCGCGACGACCCCAGGCGGCCAGGGAGATGTCAGCGACTTTGAAATCGGTAAAACCAGCAGGCGTGTTTACAGCGCTCATCAAGAGCCTCCATTCGTAGTGTGCGAATGGGCGCCGTTGTGCGTTGAGCGTCCGCATGGCGGACAACGCCCCAACCGAGCCTGACAGGCCGAGCCTGCTGCAGCGCCCCTCGGATGGGTGGCGGGCATGGCCCCGCAGCGGGTGGCCATGTGAAACGGCGCAGATTATAGCCGGGGTGGGCTATCAGACCCAAGGTTTTCTGTCGATTAATCGAGACGATAGTCGATGGGTAATGGAGAGCGGCGGCAGGCTCTGCCATCATGACTGCACGTAAGCCAAGCCGTCAGGAGCAATGATGAACTTCCACACCCGCAAGTGGGTTAAACCCGAAGACCTCAACCCTAATGGCACGCTGTTCGGTGGCAGCCTGCTGCGCTGGATCGACGAAGAGGCGGCAATCTACGCCATCGTCCAACTGGGTAACCAGCGCGTGGTCACCAAGTACATGTCGGAAATCAACTTCGTCAGCGCTTCGCGTCAGGGCGACATCATCGAGCTGGGCATCACCGCCACCGAGTTTGGCCGCACCTCGATCACCCTCAAGTGTGAAGTGCGTAACAAGATCACCCGCAAGAGCATCCTGACCGTGGACAAGATGGTCTTCGTCAACCTGGGCGATGATGGCCTGCCCGCGGCGCACGGGCGGACGCAGATCAAGTATGTGCAGGATCAGTTCCCGGATACCGCCGTCGAATAAGCGGCTGGCGTGGGGCTTGGGCTATAGGGGCGTGGGAGCGGGCTTGCCCCGCGATGCGAGGGTGAACCCACCGCTGCCATCGCCAGGCAAGCCCGCTCCCACGAGTCCAACAAATCGCTCTTTCAGGGCTGGGCGGTAACGCCACGGACCACGCGGCCGATGCTCAAGCCCTGAATCAGGATCGAAGACAGCACCACGATGTAAGTGATCGACAGCAACAGGTCGCGCTCATCACCTACTGGCAGCGACAGCGCCAGAGCCACCGAAACCCCACCGCGCAAACCACCCCAGGTCAGTACCCGCACCGTGCCCTTGGGCACGCTACGCCAGCGGCGCAGCAGGACGATCGCCGGCGCCACGGTCAGCAAACGCGACATCAACACCGCCACCGCCAGCACGCTGCCGGCCGCCAGGTGCAGCCAGTTGAACGGCAGCAGCAACAGCTCCAGGCCGATCAGGGCGAACAGCAGCGCGTTGAGCATGTCGTCGATCAGCTCCCAGAAGCCGTCCATGTAGCGCCGGGTCATGTCGTTCATCGCCAGGTTGCGCCCCAGGTTGCCGATGATCAGACCGGCCACCACCATGGCGATTGGCGCCGAAACGTGCAGCTCGTAGCACATCGCCGAACCACCGATGACCAGCGCCAGCGTCAGCATGACCTCGACCTGGTACTGCTCGATGCTCTTGATCATGCGGTAGGTCGCGTAGCCGATCAGGCCGCCAAAGGCGATGCCGCCCAGTGCTTCGCGGGCAAACAGAATGGCGGTCTCGGAAACGCTCGGCGTCTCGCCGAGCTGGACGATCCCCAGCAACACGGTAAACACCACCACCGCCGTGCCGTCATTGAACAGCGACTCGCCGACGATGGTGGTTTTCAGTGGTTTCGATGCATTGGCGGTGCGCAGGGCGCCGAGCACCGCGATCGGGTCGGTCGGCGAAATCAGTGCGCCAAACAGCAGGCAATAGATCAGGCTGACGTGCCAGCCGAACAGGGCGAACACCCAATGCGCCAAAAAGCCGATGACCACGGTGGCGATCAGCACGCCGATGGTCGCCAACAGGCCGATGGGCCAGCGGTAGCTGCGCAGGTCGCCGAGGTTGACGTGCAAGGCGCCGGCGAACAGCAGGAATGACAGCATCCAGTGCATCAGCAGATCGTTGAAGTCGATCTGGTTCATCAGGCCTTCGACGCGCTCTTCCAAGCCGGGGAAACCGATCAGGCTCAAGCCCTGGAGAATCAAGGAGAACAATAGCGCCGTCACCATCACGCCGATGGCGGGTGGCAGGCCGATGAAACGGTAATTGACGTAGGTGAGAAGGGTGGTCAGGCAGATAAACGCGGCAACAAGTTCAAGCATCCCAAATCCTGTAAAGAGTGGCTTCCGAGTCGTAACCCGAATCGCTCGGGCAGTAGTTTGATGGCCTGGCGAGGGTTTCGGGACACACCCTCTGACCGGAAATCTCCGATTCGTTCAGAAACAGGTGCCGCTATGCGGCCCCAAAGATCGACAGGAAACCGCTATATTTGTGCCCTCATCCGCCACAGGCCACCCCGGCTCTCTGCAAGGAATACAGCGTGTTGGCAACCTCCCTCGTGCTCATCGCAGCCCTCCTGCACGCCACCTGGAACACCCTGATCAAATTCAGTGGCGAGCGCCTGCTGGTGATCGCCAGCATGGATGCGGTGGCCCTGGTGTTCGCCCTCGCGGCCGTCGCTTTCGTCGACTTCCCGCCCGCTGAAATCTGGCCCTGGCTAGTGGCCTCGGCGCTTGCCGAGCAGCTCTACCGGGTACTGCTGATCAAGGCCTACCGCGTCGGCGACCTGGGCCTGGTCTATCCTCTGATGCGCGGCCTGTCGCCTTTGGTCGTGCTGGGCCTGACCCTGGCATTCGCCGGAGAAACACTGAGCCAGCAGCAGATCATCGGCATCCTGTTGATCCCCTGCGGTATGGCCTGCTTGCTGTGGCAGGGCGGAGGCGGTGAGCGGCTGCCTTGGTCGATGCTGCCGGTAGTGGCGCTAATTGGTCTGTGCATCGGCTGTTACACCTGGTTCGACGGCCAGGCCGTGCGCCTGTGGGGCCAGCCTTGGGATTATCTGGTCTGGCTGACCTTGCTCAGCGCCTGGCCGTTTCCGCTGCTGGCCAGCGTGGCGAGGCGTGCGCCGTTCGCGCTGTTCTGGCGCACGCAATGGCGGTTAGGGTTGGCGGTGGGCTTGTGTGTGTTGTTCAGCTACGCCCTGGTGCTGTGGGCCATGCACCTGGGGTCGGTGGCCGAGGCTGCGGCGCTGCGCGAGTTGAGTGTGATCCTGGTGGTGCTGTTGGGGATGCGCTACCTCAAAGAACCTTTTGGCGGCCCGAGGCTCTTAGCATGCGGGCTGGTCCTGGCGGGCATGCTGGTGATGAAGCTCTGATCCCGATCATTTCGAACAAGGAGTCCTGTCCATGACCGTTGCCCTGTGGTGCATTCTGATTGCCCTGATCCTGCCGCCGCTGTGTGCGCTGATCGCCAAGCTCAGCAGCGGGCGATTCGGCCTTAAGGACAATCACGATCCGCGAGCCTTTCTCGACACGCTGTCGGGCCTGCCACGGCGTGCCCATGCCGCGCAGCAGAACAGCTATGAAGCGTTTCCGGCGTTCGCGGCGGCGGTGCTGGTGGCGGATATCGTCGGCAATGCCGAACAGGTGACGCAGGACGTGTTGGGGGTGATGTACATCACCAGCCGGTTGCTCTACATCATTTGCTACCTGGCGGACTGGGCGGCGTTGCGCTCGCTGGTGTGGTTTGCCGGGCTGGCGTTGATTGTGTCGTTCTTCGTGGTTTCGGTCTGACATCGAGTCGCGCTTTTCGCGGGTAAACCCGCTCCTAGAGGCACCCCGTTGACCTTGAAGCCAGCGCAGTCCCTGTGGGAGCGGGCTTGCCCGCGAAAAGGTCACCGCAAAATCAGAGGACTTTCGGCACTTCAGGCAATGGTTTGCCTTTAGGCCAAAGCATCCAGATCTGTCCCTGCTGCTTCATGTTACCCGCTAGTTCACCGGCCTCAGGCCCGGTGCCCCAGAACAGGTCCGCACGCACCTCGCCGGTAATTGCACCGCCGGTGTCCTGTGCGCCCACTGGCCGCACCACTGGCGTGCCGTCCGGGCGCGTGGTGGACAACCACAGCAAGCTGCCCAGCGGAATCACCTTACGGTCGATGGCCACGCTGTACCCCGCAGTCAGCGGCACGTTGAGCGAACCGCGCGGGCCTTCGTTGCTGTCCGGGCGAGTGCTGAAGAAAACATAGCTGGGGTTGCTGGCAAGCAGCTCCGGCACCCGTTGTGGATTGGCCTGGGCCCAGGCATGAATGGCGCCCATGCTCACGTCTTCCTTCTTCAACTGGCCTTGCTCGATCAGCCAGCGACCAATCGGCCGGTAGGGGTGGCCGTTCTGGTCGGCGTAGCCCAGGCGCAACTGCCGGCCATTTTCCAGCTCGACGCGGCCCGAACCCTGGATCTGCAAGAATTGCAGGTCCATCGGGTCGGTCAGCCAGGCCAGCACCGGCGCTTTGACACCGTCGCGATAGATCGCCTCGGCAGTGTCGTACGGCTTGAGCACGCGGCCTTCAAGGCGGCCACGCAGGCGTTTGCCTTTGAGTTCGGGATAGATGCTGGCCAGGTCGACCACGATCATGTCGTCGGGAATGCCATAAACCGGCACCTGAGCAGCTTCAGTGCGTTCCAGGCTGCCGGGGTAGACCGGCTCGTAATAACCAGTGATCAAGCCATTGGCGTTGTTCTCGGCCGAGCGCAGGCCATACACCTGCAGGTTCTGCTGGAGGAAGGCACGAGCTTGGGCGGCATCGTCCGGAATCCGCTGCGCTGCTTCGCAGGTCGGCGCCCAGACCGGGTCACGCTTGAGCTTCTCGCAGCCATTGCGCCAGGCCACGAAGCCTGCCAGCAAGTCGGCATCGCTGACACTGGGCAGGTCTTTCCAGGTGGCGGGGGCGTAGGTGGCCACGGCATGGGGTTCGGGTTTGGCGCTTTCGCCGCCGTTGCAGCCGGCCAGCAGGGCCAGGGCGGGGAGTGCCCAGGCGAGGTGGCGCAGAGCAGATTTCATGGCTGAATCCTTGAGCGGGCGAGCGCGTGGCTGCCCCTGTTTTTCGTAAGGGTATTGGTGTTTGTCGAGCAGGCGAGGATACTGTCGGCCCTATTCCGATGCCAATGTGACCGTGATGTTCAAATGTTTCACCGTGCTGCTGCTGGTCAGCTTGTCCCTGGTGGGCTGCGACCGCGTCGATCCTAACTCACCGCTGGGGCAGCGCAAGGCGATCTTCAAGCAGATGCTCAAGACCAGCGAAGACATGGGCGGCATGCTGCGTGGGCGCTTACCCTTCGATGGTGGCAAGTTCGCCGACGGCGCGCTGAAGCTCGATAGCCTGGCCCATGCGCCATGGCAGCACTTTCCACAAGTGCAGGATGAGGGCGACAGCAGTGCCCGGGCCGAGGTTTGGCAGCGGCAGGCGCGTTTTGAGGATCTGGCGCGGCAACTGGAAGGTGTCACCGCGCAATTGGTAGGCGTGACGCGGACTCAACCGCTGGAAATGGCGCAATTGAAGGCACCGATGGACAAGGTCGAAGCCGCCTGCAAGGCCTGTCATAGCGAGTTTCGCAACCACTGACAGCGCCGTAATGCTGTTCACTTAAGATTTTGGGG
>NZ_JBICKL010000033.1:0-18088 GCF_043104195.1 Pseudomonas sp. xss_2 | reverse complement strand
CCGCTCCCACGTTGATGCGCGTTGTTAAAGATTGAACCGCCCTACCATCCCGCGCAATTGCTGCCCCAACTGCTCCAGCTCGCCACTGGAAGCCGCCGTCTGCTCACTGGCAGCACTGGTCTGATCCGACACTTGCCGCACATTGATCACGCTGCGATTGATCTGCTCGGCGACCACACTCTGCTCCTCGCTGGCCGTGGCAATCTGCTGGTTCATGCCCTGGATGCTGGAAACTGTCTGGGTGATTTGCCCCAGCGCGTCACCGGCCTTACGGCTTAGCTCCACGCTTTGTTCGGTAAGTTGCTTGCTGCTGTCGAGCAGGCCAGTGACCTCGTCTGTGCCACTGTGCAAGCTGGCGATCAGTTGCTCGATCTCTTCGGTCGATTGCTGGGTGCGCTGGGCCAAACCTCTGACCTCATCAGCGACCACCGCGAAGCCGCGCCCCGCTTCACCCGCGCGGGCGGCCTCGATGGCGGCATTGAGCGCGAGCAGGTTGGTCTGCTCTGACACCGACTTGATCACATCGAGAATGCTGCCGATGCGCAGGCTTTCCCCCGCCAGGTGATGCATGGCCCGTAGGCAATGATCCATCTGCCCGGCCAACTGCTCGATCTGCGCGACCGCCTGGGCCACCACTTCATCGCCAAGCTGCGCCTGATGATCGGCAGTGGTCGCGGCTTGCGAGGCCTGCTCGGCATTTTGTGCCACTTCCTGCACCGTGGCGCTCATCTGGTTCATCGCGGTGGCCACCTGGTCGGTCTCTTCGCGCTGTTGGTTGATCCGCTCTTTGGTGTCTTCGCTGGCATTTGCCAGTTGCGAGGCTGCACTGGATAACTGGCTGACACCTTGGTCGATGCCGCCGATCAGCTCACGCAAGCTCAGGGTCATGTCGCGCATGCTCGCCTGCAACTGGCCCATTTCATCGCGGCGTGTGACCGGCTCCAATTGGCTTAGGTCGCCGCGGGAGATGCGCGCAGCCTGGGCCAGGGTCTGGCGTAGCGGCTGGGTAATCTGCCGGGTGATCACCCAGCCGGCGGCGATACCCAGCAGCAATGCCAGCAAAGCGACCGTGGTCAGCAGCGAGCGCGCCGCCAGCGCTTCATGGTCCCGCTGCTCGACCTTCTGTTCGCCCAGCGCGATGCTCGCTGCGCTGAGTTCGTCGCCGATCTTCTCCATGTTGTTCTGCAACTGTTCGACGTTGATTGCCGCGCGACGGTATTGCTCAAGGCTGCTGCGATACCTTGCTAGCTGCGCAGCAGGCTGCTCCATCAGGCTGCGCGGCAATTCGAGCCGGGCCAAGGCCCTGAGTAGCTGGTCAAGCGCGACGTCAGCAGCATTCAAGGCCGTATCGCCAACCGTGGCGAAGTCTTCGATGGGGGAGAAGGTGTAGGCCGGCACCAGGCTTTGTTGCGCGGCGTTGTCGATATGACGCGACAGGCTGTCCATCAACCCCAGTACACCGCTTTGCTGGTTGTCAGCGGGCATTCTAAGCAGGGCCTGGGTCTGTAGCTCGTCGATGACCTCATCGAGCTTTTCTCCCTGCGCCTGCAAGGTGCTGCGGGTCTGGCCGCGCAGATCGACCGCACGTAGCAGGGCGGCGAAGTCGTCACGCAGCCGCTGCAGTTGTTGCAGTTTCTGCGTGAGCAGCTGCCGTGAATCTTCGACACTGCTGCGTTGTTGCAGGGTGCTGAGCATGTGCTGCAACTGTTCAAGGATGTGGGCAATGCGCGCCTTGCTGGTGTCATCGGCAAGCACGCGGAAGGTAATGCGCTCGGCGCGCAAGTCTTTGCTCAGCTCATTGATCAGAACGATTTCGCTCAGCTGTTGCGAGCGGGTGATGGCGTCATCGAGGGCGCGCCAGCCACTGACCGTGGTGGCAAGGGTGAGCAGCAGCACGACCGCGAAGCCCAGGGCGAGCTTCAGTCCTACGCTCAGGTTGCCTAACCTGCGATTGAAGTTTGCGAACATGGTATGCCTCCGTCCAATAGAGTGATGGCCACGTGATATGGCCATCCCTGCTCATCGGCAGAGGGGGTGTGGGACTGGACCTGTAAGTTGTGTAGGAAAAGTCGCTTAAGTGAGCGGGAATTAACTTGGGTGTTGTGCTGTGATCGAGGGCCTCTTCGCGGGCAAGCCCTGTAGGAGTGGGCTTGCCCGCGAGAGGCCCTCAACGACACCCATCAGAGCCGGAACTTACCCACCAACCCCTGCAAGTGGGTACCCAGCCTGGCCAGTTCAACGCTGGAGCTGGCGGTCTCCTCGCTAGCCGCTGAGGTCTGGTCAGAAATATCCCGCACGTTCATCACGCTGCGGTTGATCTCTTCGGCCACCGCGCTCTGCTGTTCTGCGGCGGTAGCAATCTGCTGGTTCATCGCCTGGATCGAGGACACCGTGCGGGTAATGGTTTCAAGAGAACCACCCGCACGACGGGTCAGTTCGACGCTGCTGTCGGTCAAGCCGCGGCTGGCGTCCATGACACTGGCCACGCGTTGCGTGCCGGTCTGCAAGCTGGCGATCAGTTCCTCGATCTCTTCGGTCGATTGCTGGGTGCGTTGGGCCAGGCTGCGCACTTCGTCGGCGACCACGGCAAAGCCGCGCCCGGCCTCGCCTGCGCGGGCAGCCTCGATGGCGGCGTTGAGCGCCAACAAGTTGGTCTGCTGGGCCACTGCCTTGATCACATCCAGCACGCTGCCGATCTTGTCGCTTTCTGCCTTGAGCTGGTTCATCGCCTCGCTGGAGTTGACCACCTCGCCGGCCAGGCGCTCGATCTGGGCGATGGCTTCGCCAACCACGCGGTCGCCTTCACGGGCCTGCTGGTCGGCTACCAGCGCCGCTTCCGAGGCCTGTTCGGCGTTGCGCGCGACCTCATGCACGGTGGCCGCCATTTCGTTCATCGCGGTGGCGACCTGGTCAGTCTCGACCTTCTGGTTGTTGACCCCCGCGCTGGTCTGTTCGGTCACCGCCGAAAGCTCCTCGGCAGCACTGGCGATCTGGGTGACGCCGTCGCCGATGCCGCCGATCAGCTCGCGCAGGCTCAGGGTCATGCGCTGCATGCTGGCTTGTAGCTGGCCCAGCTCGTCGCGGCGGTCCACTTGCAGGTTCTGGGTCAGGTCGCCTGCCGCGACCCGCTCGGCGGCGGTCAGGGTCTGGCGCAGGGGCACGATGATCTGCCGGGTGATCGCCCAGGCCGCGATCAGCCCGAGCAGCAGCGCCAGGGCGGTGGCGCCGGCAAGCAGGGTCTTGGCCTGTTGGGTGCCTTGGTCGCGAACCTGGGTTTGCGAGCGGGTCATCTGCTGCGCAGTGTCGAGCAGGATCGTGCCTTGCTCGGCCATGTGCTTGAGTGCCTGCTCGCTGGCATCCTGGGCATTGCCGACCTGGATCACGGCATCCCGATAGGCGGCCAGCGCGCTCGCTGCGTCGTCCAGGCTGGCAGCGTGCTCGGCGCCGACTTTGCCCGGCAGTGCCTTGAGTATTGGCATGGCCTGGTCGATGGCATCGAGCGCGGTGCGCTGGAACTCTGCTTTGCTGCTGTAGGTGTAGCCCCGGACCTGGAAGCGCGCCTGTTGCAGTTGGGCGCTGACTTCGACGGCCTCCTGGTACTGGCCGATATCACCGCCTTGCAGCAGGCGTTGCTGGACCTTGCTGATCAGCTCGGCGGCTTTGTCGGCGCTGTCGCCCAGCACTTGGCGGCCAGCAGTGCGCTGCTGATCAGCCTGTCTAAGCTGCTGGAATGCCTGCTGGTACTGCCGCACCGCTTCGCGCTGCTGCTCCAGGCGCTTGAGGTCGTCGGGCAGCTCGATCTGGCCGAGCATGAACTGCACCTGGTTCTGCAAGCTGCTCAGGGCTTTTTCCAGTTCGGCTACCGAGGCTTCATTGCGATCACGCGCGTAGTGCTGACGGGCGATGCGCAATTCCTGGGTGCCTTGATGGATCACCGAGATATTGCCGAGCTTATCGCCGCGGCTGGTGACACTGTCCACACCGAACCATCCGGTCAAGGTGATGGCCAAGGTCAACAACAAGACCAGGCCAAAGCCAAAGCCCAGCTTGCGGCTGACACTCATATTTCCCAGAGACTGGGCAAACCACTGGTACATGTTCGACTCCCCGGCGTTTGGCAGCGCAGATTATTGTTGTGCTGCAAAGGCCATCGGCTTGCGCCGGGGAAACTTGATGGGGGGAAAGGTCTGACTGATGCGTCAGAAAATTCGTGACAGCAACGCCGTGACGGCAGTCTCTACGCGCAGGATGCGTTCGCCCAGTTGCACCGGTGCCAGGCCAGCCTTGCCCAATAGCTCGACTTCGTAGGGGATCCAGCCACCTTCGGGGCCAATCGCCAAAGTTACCGGCTCGTTCACGGCGCGGGGGCAGGCAGGGTAGGGCCCGGGGTGACCGACTAGGCCGAGGGTGCCTGCGGCGATGGCGGGCAGGCGGTCTTCGACGAACGGCTTGAAGCGTTTCTCGATGATCACTTGCGGCAGTACCGTGTCGCGAGCCTGCTCAAGGCCGAGGATCAGGTTGTCACGGATCGTCTCGGGGTTGAGAAACGGCGTCTGCCAGAAGCTCTTCTCGACTTTGTAGCTGTTGACCAGGATCAGCCGGGGCACGCCCAGGGTGGCGACGGTCTGGAACAAGCGCCGGAGCATTTTCGGGCGCGGTACCGCCAGTACCAGGGTCAGTGGCAGTTTGGCTGGGGGTTGCTGGTCGAAGGCGACCTGCAATTCGGCCTCATGGCCCTCCAGGCGTACCACTGTGGCCTGGCCCATCAGCCCGTTGATACGCCCCACGCGCAGGCTGTCACCCACTGCAACGCGGTGGATTTCCTGCATGTGGGTGAAGCGACGATCAGCCAGCACGACGCGGTCGGCCGCGATGAAATCGGCCTCTTCGAGCAACAACAGGTTCATGGCTGGGTCGCTGGCGGCTGGTCGTTGTGGTCGTCTGCGCCAGCCTCGTCGACAGGGTCGCGCTTGCGGATCAGGCCGCCGCACAGCACGCCGATCTCGAACAACAGCCACATCGGCACGGCGAGCAGGGTCTGCGAGAAGATGTCTGGCGGGGTCAGGATCATGCCGACCACGAAGCAGCCGATGATCACGTACGGGCGAATCTTCTTCAGGTACTTGACGTCGACTACGCCGATCCACACCAGCAGCACCACCGCCACAGGGATTTCGAAGGCGACGCCGAAGGCGAAGAACAGGGTCATGACGAAATCGAGGTAACTGGCGATGTCGGTCATCATCGACACCCCTTCCGGCGTGGCGCTGGCGAAGAAGCCGAAGATCAGCGGGAACACCAGGAAGTAGGCGAAGGCCATCCCGGCGTAGAACAGCAGGATGCTGGAAATCAGCAGCGGAATGGCGATGCGCTTCTCGTGGCGATACAGACCCGGTGCGATGAAGCCCCAGATCTGCTGGAGAATGAACGGAATCGCTAGGAACAGCGCGACGATCATGGTCAGCTTGAACGGCGTGAGGAACGGCGAGGCCACGTCGGTGGCGATCATCGTTGCATTGGCCGGCAAGTGATCGCGCAGCGGCGCCGAGACCAGGGTGTAGATCTGTTGGGCGAACGAGAACAGTCCGGCGAAGATCAGGAAGACAACGACAACGCAGCGCAGCAGGCGCGTGCGCAATTCGGTCAGGTGCGAGACCAGCGGCATTGGCTGATCGTGTTCCGGTCTATCGCTCATGGGACTCGTGGCGTCTGGGGTGGCTCAGGAGGGGTAGCAGGGCTGGCGGGCGTGCTGGCATCGGCTGGAGTAGCCGCGTGGCCGCTGGCTGGCGCTGCGCCTTGCTCTGGCGCAGCGGCTGCAGGCGTGCTGGCGGCGGCCGGCGTTTCGGCTGGCTTGGCGGGTTCGGCCAGCGGATTGAGGATGCGCCGAGCCTCCTGTTCCATCGACAGGATGTGCTCGTTGTGCAGCTGGCGGCGGATGTCGTCGGCACCGATTTCGCGCTCGACTTCCATCTTGATGCTGTTGAAGCTGCGCTTGAGACGCCCGATCCACAGCCCCGCAGTGCGCGCGGCGCCCGGCAGACGCTCGGGGCCGAGCACCACCAGGGCGACCAGGCCGACGAGCAGCAGCTCGCTGAAGCTGATGCCAAACATGGGTCAGTCTTTCCGCTGTGGCTCTTGGACCGGCTGGGCCTGGCCTTCGATGGTGGTGTGCGTCTGGTTCAGCGGCGCGGTGTTGTGCGGCTGCTGGGTGGGTGGCACGGGCTGCACCGGTGGCGGGGTCTGCTCGGCGGGCTTGTTCTCTTCGTCGCTCATGGCTTTGCGAAAGCCCTTGATCGACTCGCCCAGGTCACCGCCGAAGTTTTTCAGCTTCTTGGTGCCGAACACCAGGACCACGACGACCAGCAGGACGATCCAGTGTTTCCAGTCAAAAATACCCATGGTGTACTCCCTTGAATGATGTGTTGGCCGAGCCGACGCTACCGCGGGGCAAGCCCGCTCCCACGGGTCAGCTTTGCCGGGCGGCTTTTTCGTCGTGGCCGGACAGGCCGAAGCGGCGGTCCAGTTCGTCCAGCACCGCTTGTGGGTGTTGGCCCAGCGCGCTGAGCATCACCAGGCTATGGAACCACAAGTCTGCGGTCTCGTAGATGACATCGCTGTAATCACCGCTGTGTTCGGCGTCTTTGGCCGCGATGATGGTTTCTACCGATTCTTCGCCGACTTTCTCAAGGATCTTGTTCAGGCCCTTGTGGTACAGGCTGGCCACATACGAGCTGTCCGGGGCCGCGCCTTTGCGGGCCTCCAGAACTTCGGCCAGACGAGTCAGGGTATCGCTCATGTCAGTGTCCTGCGCTGTAAATTGCATCGGGATCTTTCAGGACTGGGTCGACGGTGTTCCACTGGCCATTTTCATAGACCCGGTAGAAGCAGCTTTCGCGGCCGGTATGGCAGGCGATCTGGCCCAGTTGTTCGACCATCAGGATGATCACGTCGGCGTCGCAGTCCAGGCGCATTTCATGCAGTTTCTGCACGTGGCCAGACTCTTCACCTTTACGCCACAGCTTGCCACGCGAGCGCGACCAGTAGATGGCGCGCTGCTCGGCGGCGGTCAAGGCCAGCGATTCGCGGTTCATCCAGGCCATCATCAGCACGCGTCCGGTCTGGTGGTCCTGGGCGATCGCCGGTACCAGGCCATCGCTGTTCCACTTGATCTCGTCCAGCCAGTCTTTCATCGTCGACTCCAAAACCGGGCCCGCTCCTGTACCGGGCCTGTTGCGCTAGTGTGCCAGCCAGCGGCGCGGCTGGCTATCGGCGCACGATCAGGTAAAGGCCGGCCGCGAGCATCAGCCAGGCCGGCCAGGCAGCGGGGGCGCTGAGACTGACCGCGCCGGCTGCCAGGGTCGCGCCGCCGCCGAGCAGGCCGGCGCCGAGCAGGCGCAGCGCCCAGTTGTCGGTTTGGCGACGGCGCTCGGGCAGTTGCGGGTCGTGCAGGTGCGGCTGCGACAGGCGTTCGAGCAGGTCGCGGGTCATGTCGGCCAGGTGCGGCAGCTGCTCGGCCTGGCTGTACAGGTTGCCGAACACCGCCTTGGGGCTCATGCGGTCACGCATCCAGCGCTCCAGATACGGCTTGGCCGTGCTCCACAGGTCCAGGTCGGGGTACAGCTGGCGGCCCAGGCCTTCGATGTTGAGCAAGGTCTTTTGCAGCAGTACCAGCTGCGGCTGGACTTCCATGTTGAAGCGCCGGGCGGTCTGGAACAGGCGCATCAGCACCTGGCCAAAGGAGATGTCCTTGAGCGGTTTTTCGAAGATCGGCTCGCACACGGTGCGAATCGCCGCTTCGAATTCGTTGACCTTGGTATGCGCCGGCACCCAGCCGGAGTCGATGTGCAACTGTGCCACGCGGCGATAGTCGCGCTTGAAGAAGGCGATCAGGTTGCGTGCGAGGTAGTCCTGGTCTTCGGCGGTGAGGCTGCCGACGATGCCGCAGTCGATGGCGATGTACTGCGGGCTCCACGGCTTGACGGTGCTGACGAAGATGTTGCCTGGGTGCATGTCGGCATGGAAGAAGCTGTCGCGGAACACCTGGGTGAAGAACACCTCCACGCCACGCTCGGCCAGCAGCTTCATGTCGGTGCGCTGGTCGGCCAGGGTCACCATGTCGGTGACCGGCACGCCATAGATGCGCTCCATCACCAGCACTTTTGGCCGGCACAGGTCCCAATACACTTGCGGCACGTACATCAGCTCCGAACCTTCGAAGTTGCGTCGCAGTTGGCTGGCGTTGGCCGCCTCCCGCAGCAGGTCGAGCTCGTCGTAGATGGTTTTTTCGTAGTCGCCGACCACTTCCACCGGGTGCAGCAGGCGGGCATCGGCAGAAACCCGCTCGGCGCCCTTGGCGATCAGGAACAGCCAGGCGAGGTCTTGGGCGATCACCGGCTTCAAGCCCGGGCGTACCACTTTGACCACCACCTCTTCACCGGTTTTCAGGCGCGCCGCATGCACTTGGGCCACAGATGCCGAAGCCAGCGGCTCGACGTCGAAGCGGCTGAACACTTCACCGACCTTGGCCCCGAGCTGTTCCTCGATCAGCGCGACTGCTTGCTTGGGGTCGAACGGAGGGACGCGGTCCTGCAGCAGCATCAACTCATCGGCGATGTCGATCGGCAGCAGGTCGCGGCGGGTCGACAGCAGTTGGCCGAACTTGATGAAGATCGGCCCCAGATCCTGCAGGGCCAGGCGCAGGCGTGCACCGCGGCTGAGCTCGGAGGCCTTGCGCGGCAGCCAGCGCCAGGGCATGAGCAGGCGCAGGCTGCGCAGCCACCAAGGCAGGGGCAGGTCGAACAGCAGGTCATCGAGGCGGTAGCGGATCACGACGCGCTGGATGCGCAACAGACGGCGGACGGCGAGCAGCTTCATGCGTTATCGCTGATATCAAGGGATCGGGCAAGGCGGCGGATGCGCGCCTCGAGGCGTTCTATGTCGATTTTCACGGTATCGAGCTCGCTGAATGCAGCTTCCGCTTCGCGGCGCCCGACCAGGGTACGGGATTCTTCGGCCAGGTACTCGGACAGGTTCTGGCTGAACCGCGCCAGGCCCTGGCGGGTCCAGCGTGCACGTAGCCGTACGTGGCCGGCGAGCATGGCCGTGGGCACCGGGCCGAGCCAGCGCGACAGCTCGTACTCCCAGTCCAGCTCCAGGTCCTGCAGCACCGCAACCAGGTCGAGCAGCACGGCGCTGTCGCCATGCAGCTGGACTTGCGGGCTGTGCAGCACGGCGCTCTTGTCCTTGGCCAAGGCCAATTGCACCAGGCTGCCGGCAGGCGCGCGCAGGGTGCAGTCGGCTTCGCCTTCCCAGTGAGCGGCAAGCATCAGACCGTCTGCGTCGGGCAGGATGTACAGCTGCAAGGCCGGCTGCACGCAGTCGATGGCGATCACCTTGCCTTCCAGCGCGGCCAGGCGCGGCAGGGCCGTGCTGTCCATGCGCAGGATGCGGTTAAGGCCATGCTCGACGCTGGCAAGAAGGCCGGCCAACAGCATCAGGGTTTGATCCCCCGGTGTACGGCAACGATGCCGCTGGTCATGTTGTGGTAGGTGACGCGGTCGAAGCCGGCATCGACCATCATGGCCTTCAAGGTCTCTTGATCAGGGTGCATGCGGATCGACTCGGCCAGGTAGCGGTAGCTCTCCGAATCATTGGTGATCAGCTTGCCTGCCAGCGGCATGAAGGCGAACGAGTAGGCGTCGTAGGCCTTGGACATCAGCTTGTTGGTCGGCTTGGAGAATTCCAGCACCAGCAAGCGGCCACCTGGCTTGAGCACGCGCAGCATGGAGCGAATGGCTTCGTCCTTGTGGGTCACGTTGCGCAGGCCGAAAGCGATGGTCACGCAGTCGAAATGGTTGTCCGGGAATGGCAGCTTTTCTGCGTCGGCCTGGACGAACTCGATGTTGCCGGCAACGCCACGGTCGAGCAGGCGGTCACGGCCGACCTTGAGCATCGACTCGTTGATGTCGGCCAGCACCACTTGGCCGGTAGGGCCGACCAGGCGCGAGAACTTGGCTGCCAGGTCACCGGTGCCACCGGCGATGTCCAGCACTCGATTGCCACTGCGCACGCCGGACAGCTCGATGGTGAAACGCTTCCACAGGCGGTGCATGCCGCCGGAGAGGACGTCGTTCATCAGGTCGTATTTGGCGGCCACCGAGTGGAACACCTCGGCGACTTTCTTCGCCTTCTGGCTTTCTGGGACGTCCTTGAAGCCGAAATGAGTGGTGGGTTCGGCGTGTTCGCCTTTGCGCTGGTCGTTCATATCGCATCACCGGAAAAAATTACCGCCATTCTAGGGGCAACGGGCGGATTTGTCTTGGCGGGGTGTGCCGTGCGGCGGGGGCGGGCATAATGAGGGCATTGTCTTCATATTCAGGATTGCCCGCATGACCCAGATCAGCGTTGAACGCAAACACGCCCTCGGCCGCGACGCCGCCCGCGCCAAGGCCGAGGCGCTGGTGGACAAGCTGACCCGCGAATACGACCTCAAGGCCCAGTGGAATGGTGACCGCGTTGATGTGTCGCGCAGCGGCGCCAATGGCAGCGTGCACATTGGTGAGGACAGCATTCGCGTCGAGCTCAAGCTGGGCATGATGCTGTCGATGATGAGCGGCACGATCAAGGGTGAGATCGAGCGGGCGCTGGATAAGGCGCTGGCCTGAGTCCGTGTATTAGGGCCGCTTTGCGGCCCATCGCAGGCTTTGCCAGCTCCTACAGGGACCGCGTGCTTCTGGAGGCGCTGGCGAAGCCTGCGATGGGCTGCAACGCAGCCGCAAAATCTGTCAGCCAACACCGCTTAGGGTGATGATTCTAATTTTTCTCCCTACCTTTGTGCTCAAGCCCTGAATCCATGGGCAGTTCCTCCATCCCCTATGAGCGTGAGGTGCAGAGCATGGCCAAAATCAATTTGAAGAAAAATGACGACGCCCAGGGCACCCTGGGCGAGGTGCGTAGCTATGCGCGTCGAATCTGGCTGGCAGGCATTGGCGCGTACGCCCGTGTCGGCCAGGAAGGCAGCGAGTACTTCAAAGAGCTGGTGAAGGCTGGCGAAAGCGTCGAGAAGCGTGGCAAGAAAACCCTCGACAAGAAGCTCGATGCCGCCAATCACCAGATCGATGAAGCCAGTGAAGAAGTCAGCCGCGTACGCGGCAAGGTCGAGGTTCAGCTCGACAAGATCGAAAAAGCTTTCGATGCACGTGTCGCTCGTGGCTTGAATCGCCTCGGCATTCCGTCTAAACATGACGTTGAGGCGTTGTCCATCAAGTTGGAACAACTGCACGAGTTGCTCGAGCGTGTCGCGCGCAAACCATAAGGAGAGCAGGATGGCTGGCAAGAAGAACACCGAAAAAGAAGGCAGCTCCTGGATCGGCGGAATCGAGAAGTACTCCCGCAAGATCTGGTTGGCTGGCCTGGGTATCTACTCCAAGGTCGATCAAGACGGCCCCAAGCTGTTCGATCAACTGGTCAAGGATGGCGAGAAAGCCGAGAAGCAGGCGAAGAAGACTGTCGACTCGGCCGCCGACGGCGCCAAGTCTGCCACCACTTCGCGGGTGTCGGATGTCAAAGAGCGTGCGCTGGGCAAGTGGAGCGAGCTTGAAGAGGCCTTCGACAAACGCCTGAACAGCGCCATCTCGCGCCTGGGCGTGCCGAGCCGCAACGAGATCAAGGCTCTGCATCAACAGGTCGATACGCTGACCAAGCAGATCGAGAAGCTGACTGGCGCGTCGGTTACGCCGGTGTCCAAGGCGGCGGCGAGCAAGACTGCCGCCAAGCCACTGGCCAAGGCTGCGGCTAAACCTGCTGCCAAGACCGCTGCGGCGAAACCTGCGGCCAAGCCTGCGGCGAAAACCGCGGCGGCCAAACCTGCTGCAGCGAAACCAGCAGCCAAACCTGCTGCTGCCAAACCTGCTGCAGCGAAAAAGCCAGCAGCGAAGAAGGCAGCGCCTAAACCGGCAGCCGCCAAGCCAGCCGCTCCGGCAGCCAGTGCGGCGCCCGCCGCTACTGCGGCACCCGCGCCAAGCGCAGCTACCGCTAGCAGCGCGCCGTCGGCACCGGTGAGCGCGGTCACTCAGGCCTGATAGCGGGTCGTCCTTATCGCGGGGCAAGCCCGCTCCCACGTTAGCCCTGACTCATCCGGGCTGCGTGGGAGCGGGCTTGCCCCGCGATGCTTTCAGGCGCTATAGCGCTGATGTTCACCCCTCAAGATACTTCATCGCCAACTGCTCGGCGGCCTTGCGCGCCGGTGCCTGCAAGTGCGGCGCCACCAGCATCATCACCTGATACACCACCACCCCGACATCGCCCTCACGGCCCAGCACGCGCTGGTAATCCAGGGAGAACATCAAGGTCAGGGTGATCTGCTCCACCAGTTGCCCCAGCGCCTGGGTCTCGCTGGTTACCTGTCCTTGCGACTTGAGGCTGGCCAGCAGCGCCGCCAGCGTGCGCTTGATCGCGTTGATCAGGCTGCGCATGCCGCGCGCCAGTTTGGGCAGGCGCCCGGTCAGGTTGGACAAGTCCTGGAACAGAAACCGGTACTGCGCCATGCGTTCGACGATCAGGTGTAGGAACAGCCAGTAGTCCTCGGCATCCAGGCGCACATCCAGTGGCGGGTCGAGCAGCGGCATCAATGCCTCCTCGAAGCGCTCGAACAGGCCATGGACCAACGGCTCCTTGCCGTGGAAGTGGTAGTACAGGTTGCCTGGGCTGATCCCCAGCTCGTTGGCAATTTCCAGGGTCGAGACATTCGGCTCGCCTTGCTGGTTGAACAACTGCAAGGCGCATTCAAGGATACGATCACGGGTCTTCATGCGTTCAGCGCGCCAATACGTAAGTGCCCGGTGCCGGCCCCAGGGGTGGATAGGTGGTGTTGCCCAACTCGACGCGCGGCTCCTTGAGCGGCCCTGAACGCTGGCTGATCCACTCCAGCCACAGCGGCCACCAACTGCCTTCGCTGCGTGTGGCATCGTGGAACCAGGCCCGGGGGTCGCTGGATAGCCTGGGGTTGTCCAGGTAGTAGGCCTTGGGGTTGCCAGGCGGGTTGATAATGCTCTGGATGTGGCCGCTGTTGGCCAGTACGAAGCGCCGCTCGCCACCGAGCAGTTGCGCCGAGCGGTACACCGCATCCCATGGGGTGATGTGGTCGTTGCTGCCGGCGACGTGGAAGCTGTCCAGCGCGACCTGCTTGAGGTTGATCGGCGTGCCGCACACCTCCAGCCCGTCGGGGTGGGTCAGTGGGTTGTGTTTGAAAAAATCCAGCAGGTCGCCATGCAGCGCGGCGGGCAGGCGGGTGTTGTCGGCGTTCCAGTAGAGGATGTCGAAAGCCGGCGGCGTCTTGCCGAGCAGGTAGTTGTTGACCCAGTAGTTCCAGATCAGGTCGTTGGGCCGCATCCAGGCGAAAATCCGCGCCACCTCGCCGCCATCGAGCACGCCGCGCTGGTAGGAGCGACGCTTGGCCGCCTCGACCGTCTGTTCATCGGCGAACAAGCTGGCGGGGCTGTCGAACTGGCTGTCGAGCAAGCTGACCAGGTAGGTAGCGCTGCGCACCTTGCGCAGCTGCTTCTTGGCCTGCAGGTGGCCTTGCAGCGCGGCCATGGTCAGGCCGCCGGCACAGGCGCCCATCAGGTTGGGATCGCGATTGCCGCTGATGCTGCGGCAGGCGTTGAGCGCTTCTTCCAGCGCCTGCACGTAGCTCGACAGGCCCCACTCGCGGTGGCGCGGATCGGGGTTGCGCCAGCTGACCATGAACACCTGTAGGCCGTTCTTGAGCATGTGCTGGACGAAGCTGTTGCTAGGGCTGAGGTCGAAGATGTAGTACTTGTTGATCTGTGGTGGCACCACCAGCAGCGGCCGGGCGTACTGCTTTTCGCTCATCGGCTTGTACTGGATCAGCTCCAGCAAGTCGTTGCGAAACACCACCGCACCTGGGGTAGTGGCGACATTGCCGCCGACCTCGAAGGCGCGTTCGTCGACCTGCCGCGGCAGGCCGTCGTTATGACGCAGGTCATCGAGCAGATGGCTCAACCCGCGCACCAGGCTTTGCCCGCCGGTGTTGAGCAGCTCCTTGACCGCCAACGGATTGAGCAGCGAGTTGCTCGGGGCCAGGGCATCGTTGATCAGGCTGAATAGAAAATGCGCGCGGGCGCGGTCGTCATCGGACAGCGAGCTTTCCTCGATCCACAGCCGGGTTTGTTTTTGCCAGGCCAGATAGGCCTGCAGGCCGCGCCGGTAGAAGGGGTTCTGGCTCCAGGTGGGATCCTTGAAGCGACTGTCGCGCGGGTGCGGCTGGTAGGGGGTATCGCCGAGCATGACCCGGCCCAGTTGGCCGCCCAGGGCCAGCAAGTGGCGGGCGGTGTGCAAGGGGTTGGTCAAGCCGTGGCGGCCGACGTGGCGCAATGTGCTAATCAGATCGCGGCCGCGCAGGCCAGTGATGGCGTTCTGCACGTTCATGATCGTGGCGGGGACCTGTGCGGTCCCTTTGGCCGGCTTTTCCTTCATGACAACACTCCCTCGTCGTTACGGTGTCGGTCGTGGCGGCCTCATCGCGGGGCAAGCCCGCTCCCACGCAGTCCGCGATGAAGCAGGTTAGCGTGGGAGCGGGCTTGCCCCGCGATAAGGCCGGCACTGACACAACCAAGCCAGTTGGCGCCTCCAAGCACAGCGCCCCACTCAACCACCGGAGGCGGGGCGGGGATGCATGACCGCACGCTGACGCTCTTGCTGGAGGAACTTCATGATGATCGGGGCGACGGCCTCGGCCCGGGTGATCAGAAACAAGTGGCCGTCGTCGATTATGTGTAGCTGGGCATTGGGAATTCGCCAGGCCAACAGGCGCATGTTGATCAACGGGATCAGCGGATCGTCGTCGCCGGCCAGCACCAGGGTCGGCTGGCTGATCTTGTGCAGCCAGTGAATGCTGGTCCAGCCTAGCCCGGCGAACAGCTGCCAGTAGTAGCCCAGCTTGCCGCCCGAGCGAACCTTGGCGGCGTGGTGCATGGCCAGGTCCGGGTCGCGGCGAAAACCACCGCCATAAATCATCGGTGCAATGCGGATCACATGGGAGGGCTGCACGTAGCGCCGCGGGCTGGCCATCATCCACAGCACCTTGGGCTTGCCCGGCACCATCACCGCCCCGGCTGCGGTAGCAGCCAGCACCAATTTCTTGCAGCGCTCGGGGTAGTCGTAGGCAAACTGCTGGGCCAGCGCCCCGCCCCAGGACACGCCGATGACGTTGACCTGGCCGTAGTCCAGGTAATCGAGCATCCGCGCCGTCAGCTTGGCCAACCCAGGAAAGCGATAGGGATGGCGCGGGGTCGAGGAACCGCCGACGCCGGGCACGTCGAAGGCAATGACTTCCAGGTCCGGATCCAGCGCCTCGATGAACGGGAACACCAGCTCCAGGTTGGCGCCGATGCCGTTGAAGATCAGCAGCGGCGTCAGGTGCGGTTTGCCTGGGCGGACCGCGGTGCGGATGGACTGGTTGTCCAGCTCGACGGTCCTGAAAACGTAGGGTTGCGACATGCGCGACACTCGGTAAGGGGTCAATCGCCGTGGCGCCCAGCAGCGGCCACGGCGTCCTGCTCAACGCTCGTGAACGTAGGTGCCCGGCGCTGCTTCGCCAGCGGCGTAGGCGCGGTTGCCCAGGCGCGTCGGGGCCTTTTTCAATTCACCCGCGCGCTCGCCCAGCCAGCTCTGCCAGTGCAGCCACCAGGAGTCGGCGTGCTTGCTCGCGTTCTCTTGCCAGACCAGCGGCTCGTTGGACCGGTCTTCACCGGTCAGGAAGCGCGCCTTGGGGTTGCCTGGTGGGTTGAGAATGCTCTGGATGTGCCCGCTGTTGGACAGCACGAACTCGATCTTGCCGCCGAACAGGTGCGCCGAGCGGTAGCACGACTGCCAGGGCGTGATGTGGTCGGCGGTGCCGGCGACGCTGTAGATGTCGCACTTGACCTGTTTGAGGTCGATGGCCGTGCCGCACACCTCCAAGGCCTCGGAGCGGGTCAGCGGGTTGTTCTTGAACATCTCGATCAGGTCGCCATGGAAGGCGGCCGGCAAGCGCGTGGTGTCGTTGTTCCAGAACAGGATGTCGAATACCGGCGGCTCGTTGCCGAGCAGGTAATTGTTGACCCAGTAGTTCCAGATCAGGTCGTTGGGGCGCATCCAGGCGAACACCTTGGCCATGTCGCTGCCTTCGAGCACGCCGGCCTGATAGGAGTGGCGCTTGGCCGCTTCCAGGGTCTGCTCGTCGACGAACAGCGCGACCTGGGTGTCGACCGTGGTGTCGAGCACGCTGACCAGCAGGGTCAGGGCATTGACCTTGTTCTCGCCAAGGGCTGCGTAGTGGCCGACCAGCGCGGTGCAGGTGATGCCACCGGAGCAGGCGCCGAGCATGTTCAGGTCCTTGGCGCCGGTAATCGCCAGCACCGCGTCGACCGCTTCCTTGAGCGCATCGATGTAGGTCGACAGGCCCCACTCGCGCTGGGCCTTGGTCGGGTTGCGCCAGCTGATGATGAAGGTCTGCTGCTGCGAGCGCAGGCAGAAGCGCGCCAGGCTCTTCTCCGGGCTAAGGTCGAAGACGTAGAACTTGTTGATCTGCGGCGGCACCACCAAAAGCGGCCGGGCGTGCACCTGCTCGGTGATCGGGCGGTACTGGATCAGCTCCAGCACATCGTTGCGATAGACCACTGCACCTTCGCTGGTGCCGAGGTTCTTGCCGACCTCGAAGGCGTCCATGTTGACCTGGCTGGGCATGCCGCCGTTGTTGACCATGTCCTTGGCCAGGTTGGACAGGCCATCGAGCAGGCTCTTGCCGCCGGTCTCGAAGAAGCGCTTGACCGCTTGCGGGTTGGACAGGGTGTTGGTCGGTGCCATGGCCTCGGTCATCAGGTTGATGACGAACTGGCCGCGGCTGATGTCCTGGGGCGACAGATCGCTTTCGCTGATCCAGTCGTTGAGCTCCTTGCGCCAGGCCAGGTAGGTCTGCAGGTAGCGCCGATAGAGCGGGTTGTGGCTCCAGGCCGGGTCGTTGAAGCGACGGTCGTCGCCCTCGGGGTGCAGGCTGGATTTGCCCAGCAGCACGTTTTTCAGTTCCAGACCGAAATGCGCAATATGTTTGGCACTGTGCAGCGGCTGGCGCACGGCTTGACGCAGAACGGTGCGCGCTGAACTCAGCAGATCCTTGCGGCGAATCCCGATCACCGGGTTCAGGCCCAGGGTGTTTTCCGAGGCTTGCCGCTGCAACTCATCGTTGTTCTTGTTACTCATCTACGACGCTCCGTTGTCCTGAGACGAGTACCGGTTGGCTGTGGCGGGTACACAGACGACTGCCCGGTACTGCTTGCTCGGGTGACCAGTGATAAGGAACAGCGGTGCTGCGACCGGATGCGTGTCGGTGATGAGCTGCGGGTTTTTCTGCGTGTGAAGACAGCCTGCTTTCGCTCGCGACCTCTACAACAACCGGCCTGGCCCTGCTTGCCCGAGAAGCAATGCAGGGAACTTGCCAGCTCCATTGGTTACCCGACTTTCATGTAATGCGCAAGACAGCCATTGCTTGGCGCTCGTGCAGCCATTCAAGCAGACCAAATTAGAAAATGCGCTCTAATCCTTGAGAGCCCTGAGCTAGAGCATCAGTTTGACCACTGATTCGGACGGGTCGCGAGATTTTCCGGCCTTGCTCAGTTCATCGAGATACTCCGCCCACAGCTGCGCTTGGCGCAGGCACAGTTGCTCAAGGTACTCCCAGGTGAACAATCCGCTGTCATGGCCGTCGTCGAAGGTCAATTTCAGTGCATATTGACCGGCCGGTTCCAGGCCGGTGAGGCCGACGTTGATCTTGCCAAATTGCAGGATGGGATTGCCGTGGCCCTGGACCTCGGCGGAGGGCGAGTGCACGCGCAAGAACTCGGCGGGCAGGTGATAGACCTCATCTGGGCCGTAGGTCAGGCTCAGGGTTTTCGAGGCTTTGTGCAGGTTGATTGCGGTGGGCAGGCGGGCCATGGGCGGAATCTCTCGGGGCTTTATGCTGCAAGCTTCGGGCTTGGAGAGATTAGATTCAAGCGGGGGCTGATTCGCTGGAGCCTTCAGAAGGCGTGGG
>NZ_JBICKL010000032.1:0-97647 GCF_043104195.1 Pseudomonas sp. xss_2 | reverse complement strand
GTCCCACTAAGCCAGTCCCACTAAGCCAGTCCCACTAAGCCAGTCCCACTAAGCCAGTCCCACTAAGCCAGTCCCACACAGCCAGCTCACGCAGTTCGTGCATGCAGCCCGCTCCCACGTAGCTCGCGCACATGTCGCCCACTACCAGGCAAATCCGTTGCGGGGCGTGCCACCGTTACTTGGCAACCACCGTCATCCACCAGGGCGTATGCCGCTCGACCTTGACCGGCAGCGCCGGCAGCAACGAGGCCAGCGCCAGGTCGATGTCGGTCAAGGGGAAGCTGCCGGTCACGCGCAGGTTGGCCACTTCATCGGCTACGCCCAAGTGCCCGCTGCGATAGCGGCCAAGCTCGGCGACCAGGTCGCCCAGGCGCACGTTGTCCACCACCAGCATGCCGCGGGTCCAGGCATCGGCCCCAGCGGCCACTGGGCTGATCTGGCCCAGGCCATTGGCATTCATCAGCACCTGCTGACCTTCGCGCAAAACGCGCTCATCGCCACTGTTCGACGGCATCGCTGCCACCTGCGACTGCAACACCTCAAGGCGCGTGCCGTGTTGTTCACGCTTGACCAAAAAGCGCGTGCCTAGGGGCCGCAGCCGACCATCGTCGGTGCGCACCAGCAGTGGCCGCAGGTCCTGATGGCCGGTTTCTACGGAAATCTCGCCCTGATGCAAGACGATCAGCCGTTCGTCGCCCTCAAAATCGATATCCACTGCGGTGTGGGTATTGAGGCTCAGCAGGGTGCCGTCTTCCAGGCGCAGGGTGCGCAGTTCGCCGGTAGCGGTGCGCTGGTCTGCCAGCCAGTAGCCGGGCGACAGTGACGGTGCGCCGATTTGCAACAGCAGCGCGCCGACCAGCAGCATCCCTGCCAAGCCGCCGCCCAGCTTGCCAACCCGTCGGCGCAGGCTGACCCGTGACTGCAGCAGGGCTTTACGCGCAGGCCCAGCCGCGGCGCTGACGCGCTGATCGAGCATGCCTAGCTGGCGCCAGGCGCGGGCGTGCTCTTCGCTGGCGGCATGCCAGCGGATGAATTCGCTGCGCTCATCGGGCGAACCGCTGCCTTCGTCCAGGCACAGCTTCCAAGCGATTGCGGCGTCCAGCACCTGGTTCGAAACCGGTGCGGCGCTCACGTCGGCTCCCCATACAGGGCGATGTAGCACTGGCGCAGGCCTTGGGCCAGGTACTGGCGTACCCGCGAGACCGAAACTCCCAGGCGCTCGGCAATCTCGGCATGGCCCATGCCATCGAGGCGGTTGTGCAGGAACGCGGCGCGAGCCTTGCTCGACAGCTTGCTGAGCAATCGGTCGATGGCCTTGAGGTCTTCAAGAATCAGGTGTTGGATTTCCGGGGAAGGGTGTTCGGCCTCGGGCATCAGCGACAGCTCGGCCAGGTAGGCCTGCTCCAACGCGGCGCGGCGAAAGTGGTCGAACAACAGGCCCTTGGCCACTGCCACCAGAAATGCACGTGGCTCACGCGGAGTGCTTAGCTGATCGCGGCCGAGCAGGCGCACGAAGGTGTCCTGGCTCAGGTCTTCGGCGCGTTGACGGCAGGCGGTGCTGCGTTGCAGCCAGGCCAGCAGCCAGCTGCGATGATCGCGATACAGCGCTCCGACCAGCTCGGCGTGTGGGCTCTGCGCAGACGACAAGAAACGTTCCCCGGAAACAATGCGTTAACTAACGATAATTATTCGCGATTGTTGCAGAGGCGGGGGGCGTGGCGCAATCGACGCTTATCGGATTGCCATTACAAACCGTGACTGTGGGCCTTGCGCCGGCGCCACTGTTGCAGGCGCAGGTTGAGCTGCAAGGGGCTGTCGAGCTGCTGACGGCGGGCCTGGCTGAGCAGGATCAGCGCGAGTTCTGCGGTGACCTGGGCATCAGCGCTGGCGTTGTGGCGCTCATCGACCTGCAAGCCGAAGCGTGCCACCCAGTCGTCCAGGCTGGCTTCGCGCAACACCGTGTCGGGGTTGAGCATTGGCGCCAGCTCAGCGACGTCGAAGAACGGATGCTGGAGGCGGTAGCCGAGGCTGTCTTTCAGCGCCCTGGCCAGCATGCGCTGGTCGAAGGGGGCGTGGAAGGCCAGCACCGGGCTGTCGCCGATGAACTCCATCAAGTCCAGCAGCGCCCCGGCCGGATCGCAGCCTGCGGCCAGGGCGTCTGGTCCCAGGCCATGGATCAGCACGCTGGGGGTGGTCTTCTGTGCAGGGCGGTGCAGGGTACGTTCGAACTGCTGGCTGAAATCGATCGCGCCATCCTCGATGGCTACAGCGCCGATCGACAACACCTGGTCGCGGTTGAGGTTCAGGCCACTGGTTTCCAGGTCGAGCACTACCCAGCGCTGTTCGCGCAGCGACAGCACACTCAGGGCGCTGGGTTTGGCCAGGTTGGCCAAACGCAGGCGCAGGTCGTCGTCCAGTGCCGGCAGGGCTGGGCGTAACCAGGCGAACAGGCTCATAGTTGATACCGCAGGGCCAGGCTGCTTTGCAGACGCTGAGCCTGGCGCAGCGACTCGCGCAGGATGCGTCGGTCCAGGTGATTGAGGCTGTCGGGGTCAACCCGGTTGGAGTAGGGCAAGTTATCTCGGCTCTGGCGCTGGTGCTGCTGCATGCGGGTCTGCTGGATGAAGTGGTAGGCCTCTTCGAACGCTGCGCCATCGAGTTCATCGATGATGCCCTTGGCCACCAGCTGGCGCAGACGCTCGAGGGTGTTGCAGGCGCCAATGCCATTGGCCAGGGCCAGCAGCCGTGCGCCGTCGACGAAGGGCGTCAGGCCCTGGACCTTGAGGTCGAGGGTGGCAGCCTTGTCGTTGCCCTGGCGCGTCAGGACGAACTCACGCAGGCGGCCCACGGGCGGGCGTTGGCGCAGGGCGTTATCGGCCATCATGCGCTGGAAGATGCGGTTGTCCTGAACCTGGGCGAGTATGCCCTGGCGCAATTGCTCGCAGGCCTGTTCATCGCCCCACACCACGCGCAGGTCGAAGTAGATGGTCGAGCCCAGCAGATTCTCCGGGCTGGCCTCCCTTACGAAGCCGGCGAAGCGGCGCGCCCACTCACTGCGCGACAGGCACAGCTCAGGGTTGCCGGCCATGATGTTGCCCTTGCACAGGCTGAAGCCACATTGCGCCAGGCACTGATTGATGTACTGGGCCAGGGGCAGCAGCTTCTGGCGGATCGCCTCGGCTTCTGCGCTGTCGGCAGCTTCGAACAGGATGCCGTTGTCCTGGTCGGTGTGCAGGGTCTGTTCGCGGCGGCCCTCGCTGCCAAAGCACAGCCAGCTGAACGCCACCCCCGGATCGCCGCGCTCGGCCAGGGCCAGTTCGATCACCCGGCATACGGTGTGGTCGTTGAGCAGGGTGATGATTTGGGTGATCTGGGTCGAGGAGGCGCCATGGGCGAGCATGCGTTCGACCAGTTGGCCGATTTCGCCGCGCAGAGATACCAGCGTTTCCAGGCGCGGCGCGTGGCGGATCGTCCGTGCCAGATGCACCAGGTCGACGCGTTGCAGGGAGAACAGGTCGCGCTCGGAGACCACCCCACACAAGCGCTGGTTGTCCACCAGGCAGACGTGGGCGATGTGCCGCTCGGTCATGGCCATGGCCGCATCGAAGGCGCTCGCCTCGGGCGCCAGGTAGAACGGCGCAGGGGTCATGTACTGCGCGATCGGCGCGCTCAGCTCAGCGCTGGCATCGGCCACCACCTGGCGCAGGTCGCGCAGGGTGAAGATGCCGATCGGAAAGCGCTGTGGGTCGATGATGACAATGCTACCGACTTGCTGGTCGTGCATCAGTCGCACGGCATCACGTAATGGCGTGTCGGCGGTGCAGACCACAGGGTGGCGCATGGCCAACTCACCCAGGGGCGTGTTCAGCGAGTATTGGGTGCCCAGGGTTTCCACCGCGCGCTGGCGCACCTGCTGGTTGACCTGATCGAGCAGGCTGCTGACCCCGCGCAGGGCGAAGTCACGAAACGCTTCGGACATCGAGAACAGGCGGATGAACGCGGCCTTGTTCAGTTGCAGGCAGAAGGTGTCTTCGCCGGCCACGTGTTCAGTGCGGGTGGCCCGCTCACCGAGCAGGGCAGCCAGTGGGAAGCACTCGCCGCTGGTAATTTCGAAAGTAGTCTCCACCCCAGGCTTGGTGACGTGCTGGCGCTCGCCGACCACCCGCCCTTGCTTGACGATGTAGAAGTGCTCGACCGGGCCATCGGCGGGCTTGATGATGCTCTCGCCGCTGGCGTGGAAGCGCAGCTGACACTGCTCCACCAGGTAGGCCAGATGGCTGTGTTCCATCTGGTTGAACGGTGGGAAGCGCTGCAGGAACTGCAGGGTGCCTTGGATATTCTGCAGAACCGCAGTTCTGCCAGCCTGGCTGTAGGCGTCCTTTTTACTCATGAACTGACCGCATCGCTATGCCGATCTATATATCTCTATCTATATATAGTGATATCGGACTTTGTTGTTCTCGGTCCCCATGGTCGGCTGGCGGCCAGGTTGTGCCCATTGGACGTAAGTCTATGAGGGCATTGGGCCGTTGATACGTGTCAAGAATCCGACGAAAGGCAGGCTGCATGGCGGCGGTTTTGCGGTCCTATCCGGGGCATGAGATTTTTTTGACGAGATGACCATGGCTGAGCATGACGAGATCCTGAGTGACGCCGAGAAAGAGGCGTTGGCCATGGTGACTGCACCCCCGGCTGAAGCGCAGTTGGTGCTGGTAGTGGATGACGACCCGCTGAACAGTGAGGCGTTGGCGCTTTACTTGAAAACCAAGGGGATCGAATGCGTTATCGCTGATGGCGCGCAGGCGGCGATAGAGGGACTCAAGAAAGAGCCACGTATCGGCCTGATGATTACTGATCTGCGCATGGAGCCCAAGGGGGGGCTGGAGTTGATCCAGGAGATTCGTGGTTGGGCGGATCGGGCAGCGCTGTCGATCATCGTCGTGTCCGGCGACACCGATGTGAACGAGGCCGTGAAAGCTATGCACCTTTCGGTGGTGGATGTTCTGCTCAAGCCGGTGGATTTGGGGCGCTTGCTGAAGCTTGTGCGCAAGGAGTTGCGGATCGAGTGATGGGGGTGTTTGTTTTGACGCTATCGCGGGGCAAGCCTGCTCCCACGCTGGCCGATATAGGCTGGCCTACATCGGTAGCGTGGGAGCGGGCTTACCCCGCGATTTTACGGCTTACAGCCCGTTACGCGCCTTGAACTCGCGGCGACGACGGTGCAGTACCGGCTCGGTGTAGCCGTTCGGCTGCTGGGCGCCTTCGACCACCAACTCCACCGCCGCCTGGAAGGCGACGTTGTCGTCGAAGTTCGGCGCCATTGGGCGGTACTGGGCATCGCTGGCGTTCTGCTTGTCGACCACCGCCGCCATGCGCTTGAGGCTTTCTACCACCTGCTCCTGGCTGACAATGCCATGGCGCAGCCAGTTGGCCAGCAACTGGGCAGAAATACGCAGGGTGGCGCGGTCTTCCATCAGGCCGACGTTGTTGATGTCCGGCACCTTCGAGCAGCCCACGCCGTGGTCGATCCAGCGCACAACGTAGCCGAGGATGCCCTGGGCGTTGTTGTCCAGCTCGTTGCGGATCTCTTCGGCAGACCAGTTGGTATCAGCCGCCAGCGGGATGGTCAGGATGTCGTCCACCGAAGCCGGGGTGCGCTTGGCCAGCTCTGCCTGACGCGCTTGCACGTCGACTTTGTGGTAGTGCAGCGCGTGCAGCACGGCGGCGGTCGGCGACGGTACCCAGGCGGTGTTGGCGCCGGCCAGTGGGTGGGCGATCTTCTGTTCGAGCATTGCCGCCATCAGGTCGGGCATGGCCCACATGCCTTTGCCGATCTGCGCCCGGCCTTGCAGGCCAGTGGCAAGGCCGACGTCGACGTTGTTGTTCTCGTAGGCGCCGATCCACTTCTCGTTCTTCATGGCGCCTTTGCGCACAACGGCGCCGGCTTCCATCGAGGTGTGGATTTCATCGCCGGTGCGGTCGAGGAAGCCGGTGTTGATGAACACCACGCGCTCGGCGGCAGCCTTGATGCAGGACTTGAGGTTGACCGTGGTGCGGCGTTCCTCGTCCATGATGCCGACCTTCATGGTATTGCGCGGCATGTTCAGCACGTCTTCGACGCGGCTGAAGATTTCTGCGGCGAACGCCACTTCTTCAGGGCCGTGCATTTTCGGCTTGACGATGTACAGGCTGCCGGTGCGGCTGTTCTTGCGGCTGGTGTTGCCGTTGAGGTTGTGCAGGGCGATCAGGCCGGTGAACAGGCCATCCTGGATACCTTCCGGGATTTCGTTGCCTTGGGCATCGAGGATCGCCGGGTTGGTCATCAGGTGACCAACGTTACGCACGAACAGCAACGAACGACCGTGCAGGGTTACGCTGCCGCCGTTAGGCGCGGCGTATTCGCGGTCTGGGTTCATGGTGCGAGTGAAGGTCTTGCCGCCCTTGCTCACGCTTTCGGCCAGATCGCCCTTCATCAGGCCCAGCCAGTTGCGGTAGACCACGACTTTGTCGTCGGCATCGACCGCGGCGACCGAGTCTTCACAGTCCATGATGGTGGTCAGCGCCGACTCCATCAGGATGTCTTTGACGCCAGCGGCGTCGGTGCTGCCGACTGGGGTGCTGGCATCGACCTGGATTTCGAAGTGCAGGCCGTTGTGCTTGAGCAGCACGGCGGTCGGCGCCTTGGCGTCGCCCTGGAAGCCGATCAGTTGCGCGTCGTCACGCAGGCCGCTGTTGCTGCCGCCCTTGAGCGCGACCACAAGCTTGCCGGCTTCGATGCGGTAGGCGGTGGAGTCGACGTGGGAGCCAGCGGCCAGTGGCGCGGCTTCGTCGAGGAAGGCGCGGGCGAAGGCAATGACCTTGTCGCCGCGGACTTTGTTGTAGCCCTGGCCTTTCTCGGCGCCGCCTTCTTCACTGATGGCGTCGGTGCCATACAGCGCGTCATACAGCGAGCCCCAGCGGGCGTTGGCGGCGTTCAGGGCGAAGCGGGCGTTCATCACCGGCACCACCAGCTGCGGGCCGGCCATGCGGGCGATTTCTTCGTCCACGTTCTGCGTGGTGGCCTGGAAATCGTCCGCTTGTGGCAGCAGGTAACCGATTTCCTGGAGGAATGCTTTGTAGGCTGCGGCGTCGTGGGCCTGGCCTTGGCGCGCCTGGTGCCAGGCGTCGATCTTGGCTTGCAACTCGTCGCGCTTGGCGAGCAGGTTTTTGTTCTTTGGAGCGAGGTCGTTGATGATCTTCTCTGCACCGGCCCAGAACTGCTCGGCGACGATGCCGGTCCCCGGAATGGCTTCGTTGTTGACGAAGTCGTACAGGACCTTGGCGACCTGAAGGCCACCGACTTGAACGTGTTCAGTCATTGCTTGCCTCACTCTGCTCAGCTATTTCGCTCATCGTATTAAGCCTGTAGCGCTTCTCTAAACACGCACCAGTACATGCCCGAGGGCGGCTGGGTGCGGCCTGCCAGACCAGCCGGCGGGCAATTTGCGTATTTTCACAGGCGCCATGGCAGACATCCAAACGACGTTTTGTAGTCCGCGTCGGGGCATACTACATGAAGCAGCAGGCGAGTGAACATCAGACCAAAAGCGTCGCTGCGCGACCAATTGGTCGCATAGGGTCACGCTGGGAGCCTGTATGTTCGCAAATTATCGGTAGATTGTTCCAGATAAATCTTGAAACAGTACACGATTGGTCATGCGTATTGCCCTGCGGCAGGTTGCCGCGCCTTGCCTATACTGATTCGATCCCCAGGTTTCACGCCGCGCGCGGCGTGGCATTCAGCAGAGGAACGCGCAGTGGACCACCTCGTATTGACAGTGATCGCCCCCGACAAGGCTGGGCAGGTCGAGCGCATCGCCCAGTGCATCGCCGAACATAATGGCAACTGGTTGGAGAGTCGCATGTCGCGCATGGCAGGGCAATTCGCCGGCATTCTGCGCGTGGCGGTGCCGGCAGAATCCTACGACGAGTTGGTCGAGTCGCTGCAAGCGCTGGGCAAGTACGACATTCGCGTGCTGATTGCCGAGAGCGGCATCGAGCCATCGTGCACCTGGAAGCCGATTGCCATGGAGTTGGTGGGTAATGATCGGCCTGGGATCGTGCGTGACATTACCCGATTGCTGGCCGAGCTTGGGGTGAACCTGGAGCGTTTCACCACTGAAGTGCGACCAGCGCCGATGAGTAGCGAGCCGTTGTTTCATGCCGATGCGTTGCTGGCGTTGCCATTGACCTTGTCCCTGGATGATTTGCAGGGTCGCTTGGAGGCGCTGGCGGATGACTTGATGGTGGAGCTTGAGCTGCGGCCTGAGGATTAGTGCTCATTGGGGTCGCTGCTAAGCGGCCTCGGCGATCAGAGGTTATCCCTGATTTAAGGGGACGGCCCTGTGGATAACCTGGGGGTTCACCCCGCCAGCCCACGAGCGTCGCAGCCTCCAGCCATCTGCACAAAAAACATCCAGAAATCAGACGCTTGTGCACAAACCACGGGGACGAGAGTGTGGATAACCTCTGGAGATGTCTCTGTAGGCCACGCCAAACCTGGCCTACAGAGATTCGATCAATAATTGATCAGCTGCGTTTGCGCAGCGACAGCCAGGCATCAACGCTGTACAGCGCCAACCCTGCCCAAATAAATACGAACGCCAGCAAGCTGCTCGACGACAAATGCTCATCGAACAGCAGTACTGCCTGTAGTAACACCAGGGTCGGCGCCAGATACTGCAGGAAGCCCAAGGTGGTGTACGGCAGATGGCGGGCTGCAGCGTTGAAGCACACCAGCGGCACCAGCGTCACCGGGCCTGCGGCAATCAACCAGAGCGCTTGGCTGGTGCTGAAGAAGTCGCCTTGCACACTGCTCGCAGCCGGGTGCAGGAGCAGCCAGCCAATCGCCAACGGCACCAGCATCCAGGTTTCCACCACCAGGCCAGGCAGCGCCGCTACCGGCGCCTGCTTGCGGATCAGGCCATAGAAACCGAACGACAGCGCCAGAACCAGCGACACCCACGGCAGGCTACCGACCTGCCATACCTGCTGCGCCACCCCCACCGCAGCCAGCCCAACCGCCAGCCATTGCAGGCGGCGCAGGCGCTCGCCCAGGAGCAGCATGCCGAGCAATACGTTGACCAGCGGGTTGATGTAATAACCCAGGCTGGCTTCGAGCATGCGGCCGTTGTTCACCGACCAGACGTAGGTCAGCCAGTTACCGGCGATCAACGCGCCGCTGAGCGCCAGGATCGCCAGCCGGCGGGGGTTGTCGCGCAGCTCGCGCCACCAGCCTGGATGTTTCCACACCAGTAGCAACAGCGAGCCGAACAGCGCCGACCAGAGCACGCGGTGGACGATGATCTCGACCGCCGGCACGCTCTGGATAGCTTTGAAGTACAGGGGGAACAGCCCCCAGATGATGTAGGCGGTGAGGCCCAGGATGTACCCGCGGCGCGGGTTGGCGGCGTGCATGCAGAATCCTTGCTTAGGTAGCTAAATAAAGCGACGCCTATTGTAGACAGACCCTCGCAGGGTTCTAGAACAATTTCAGTGGTTGTTCATCCAGGGCGGCGATCTGCTCACGCAAGGCCAGAATCTGATCGCCCCAATAACGCGGCTGGCCAAACCAAGGGAAGCTGCGTGGGAACGCCGGGTCGTCCCAGCGCCGTGCCAGCCACGCACTGTGGTGTAGTTGGCGCAGGGCGCGCAGCGGTTCGATCAGCGGCAGTTCGCGGGGGTCGAAGTCGTGGAATTCGTTGTAGCCGTCGATCAGCTCGGCCAACTGCCCCAGGCGCTCCTCGCGGCTGCCGGCGAGCATCATCCACAGATCTTGCACGGCGGGGCCCATGCGGCAGTCGTCCAGATCGACTACATGGTAGGCCTCGTCGCGGTGCATCAGGTTGCCTGGGTGGCAGTCTCCATGCAGGCGGATCAGCTGATGGGGAGTACGCGCGTAGATCGCTTCGACGCGCTTGAGCAGGTCGCGGGCGACCGATTCGAAGGCGGGCAGCAGTTCCTTGGGGACGAAGTTGCCTTCGAGCAGGGTGTTCAGCGAGGCATGGCCGAAGTTGTCCACAGCCAGGGTTTCGCGGTGCTCGAAGGGCCGGGTGGCGCCAACCTTGTGCAAGCGGCCGAGCAACTGCCCGAGGCGATAGAGTTGGTCGAGATTGCCCGGCTCCGGGGCATGGCCGCCACGCCGCGGGAACAGTGCAAAGCGAAAACCACCGTGCTCGAACAGGCTACGGCCATCGTGCTCGATGGGGGCGACCACAGGCACTTCGCAATCGGCCAGTTCCGCGGTGAAGCTGTGCTCCTCATGAATCTGCGCATCGCTCCAGCGCCCTGGGCGGTAGAACTTGGCGATCAGCGGCTGCTGGTCTTCGATACCCACCTGATAGACACGGTTCTCGTAGCTGTTGAGCGCCAGTACCCGCGCGTCGCTGAGAAAACCGAGGCTCTCTACGGCATCCAGGACCAGGTCGGGGGTGAGGGTGTCGAAAGGGTGGGACATTGGAGCTCCAGAGGGGCGGCGTCGTGGCGACCATGGTATCGCATTCACCTGCGACACATGGGTAATCAGCGCCGGCCCCATCGCGGGGCAAACCCGCTCCCACGCTGCTGTGTAGAGTGTAGGAGCGGGCTTGCCCCGCGAACCGGGCGCGCAGCGCCCGGCCAGGCTACACCGGCACTCCGAGCAAAACGAAGGAGGGATGAAACTGCACCTGCAGCTCACTGCCCGGCCCAACCTTGCGCTGCTGCAGCCAATCAGCCTCAGCAAACGCACACAGCGTCTGCCCATTGCCCAATGCCAAGCGCACTTCACTGCTGCCGCCCTCGTCGACCAGCACTTCCTCAATCCTGGCGCGCAGGCAATTACTCCCTGGCTCCGGCGGTTCTTCATCGCCAAGCAGCTGCACCCAACCGGCCTTGAGCAACGCCACCACCATGCTGCCCAAGGCCAATTCCAGGCGCTCAGTGCTGTCGCGGGTAATCAATGCCTCGATCTCCAGCCCGCCGCCCAAGGCCAGGCTGACGCGATCGTGCCGGCCTTCTCGGCGTAACCCGCTGACTTCGCCTTGCAACTGATTGCGCGCACTGGTGCGCAGCATCAGCCGGCCAAGCAAGTCGAGGTCGCTGGTTTGTTCGGCCGCTTCCAGGATTTGCGACTGCAAGCCTTGCAGGCGTTGGTACAAGCGCAGCACCCGCTCGCCTTCCTCGGACAACCGAGCGCCGCCACCGCCGCGTCCGCCCGTGCTGCGTTCGACCAGTGGCCGACTGGCGAGGTTATTGAGCTCGTCGATGGCATCCCAGGCCGCCTTGTAGCTGATCCCAGCGGCCTTGGCCGCGCGAGTGATCGAGCCCTGTTCGGCGACATGCTGCAACAGCGCGATACGTTGCGGCCGACGGGCGATGTGTTGGGTGAGCACGGTGGGTAAAGACATGGGGGCTGCCAGAGGTACACAAAGTTGCTGCGACGTTGCCGCCCACGCCTTGCCGAGTCAAGCCTGGCCAGGTTTGGGAGTACGCGCCAAGCAGTAGATATCCACCTGCCGCGCTCCGGCCTGGCGCAATAGCTGGGCCAGCGCTTGGGCGGTGGCGCCGGTGGTCAACACATCATCGATCACCGCCAGGTGTTGGCCTTCGACGTCTGCCTTTGCTGCCAGGCAGAACGCCTGGCGCAGATTGCGCCGGCGCACGCGCGCGCTGAGTAGCTGTTGCGCTGGAGTATCCCGCGTTCGTTGCAGGAGTCGTTCATCGCAAGGGATACCCAACTGCTTCGACAGCCAGCGCGCCAACATCCCCGCCTGATTGAACCCCCGCTGGCGCAGTCGACGTGCGGCAAGTGGTACGGGCAACAATTGGTCAGGCTTCGCCAACCCTTCGGCGTAGCGATGCTGTAGCTCATGCCCCAGCAGTTGCGCCATTAGTCGCCCCAGTGGCCATTGGCTGCGGTGCTTGAATCGGCTGATCAGCGTGTCGATCGGAAAGCCGAAGTGCCAAGGCGCCACGACTTGGCTAAAGGCGGGCGCGCGCCGGCTGCACTGGGCGCAGGTCAAGTCCGCCATCGCTAGCGGCAAGGCGCAGCGCAGACACTGTTCCTCCAACCAAGGCAGCTCGCGCTCGCAGCTGGTGCACAGCGGATAGGCTTGATGCGCCGGTTCATCGCACAGCAAACAGCTATGATCAATATTTGTACACTTGTAAACCAGCTGCCTCATGAGTGGTTGACAGTCCATAGGCCTTCCGTAACTATTGCCGCTATCCGTGATGCGCTGGCGGCTTTGCTGTCCCCGCGCCAGTCAGAGCCTAGATAAGGAAACGCCGATGAGCGCCAGCACAACTGCAACAACACGTCACGACTGGGCCTTGGCCGAAGTGAAGGCACTGTTCCAGCAACCGTTCAATGACCTGCTGTTCCAGGCGCAGACCGTACACCGCGCGCACTTCGACCCAAACCGCGTGCAAGTCTCGACGTTGCTGTCGATCAAAACCGGCGCCTGCCCGGAAGATTGCAAATATTGTCCGCAGTCCGGTCACTACAACACCGGCCTGGAAAAACAGAAGCTGATGGAAGTGCAGAAGGTGCTGGAGGAGGCCGCCCGCGCCAAAGCTATCGGCTCGACCCGCTTCTGCATGGGCGCGGCCTGGAAGCATCCGTCGGCCAAGGACATGCCGTATGTGCTGGAGATGGTCAAAGGGGTCAAGGCCATGGGCCTGGAAACCTGCATGACCCTCGGTCGCCTCGATCAGGAGCAGACCGCAGCGCTGGCCCAGGCGGGCCTGGACTACTACAACCACAACCTCGACACTTCGCCTGAGTTCTACACCAGCATCATCACCACCCGTACCTACAGCGAGCGCTTGCAGACTTTGGCCTACGTGCGTGACGCCGGGATGAAGATCTGCTCGGGCGGCATCCTCGGCATGGGCGAGTCGCTCGACGATCGCGCCGGCCTGCTGATCCAGCTGGCCAACCTGCCAGAGCACCCGGAGTCGGTGCCGATCAACATGCTGGTCAAAGTCGCCGGGACCCCGCTGGCCGAAGAAGAAGATGTCGACCCGTTCGACTTCATCCGCATGCTGGCGGTGGCGCGCATCCTCATGCCTAAATCCCATGTGCGTCTGTCGGCTGGCCGCGAGCAGATGAACGAGCAGATGCAGGCCCTGGCCTTCATGGCGGGTGCCAACTCGATCTTCTATGGCGAGAAGCTGTTGACCACTGCCAACCCGCAGGCCGACAAAGACATGCAACTGTTCGCCCGCCTGGGGATCAAGCCCGAAGCGCGCGAAGAGCACGCCGACGAAGTGCACCAGGCGGCCATCGAACAGGCCCTGGTCGAGCAGCGCAGCAGCGAGATGTTCTACGACGCAGCGTCTGCCTGAACATGGCCTTCGACCTGACGGCGCGCCTGGCCGAACGGCGCGCCGCCGACCTGTATCGGCAACGCCCGCTGCTGCAAAGCCCGCAGGGGCCGGAGGTGGTGGTCGATGGCCAACCGCTGCTGGCCTTCTGTAACAATGACTACCTGGGCCTGGCCAATCACCCGGAGGTGATCGCCGCCTGGCGCGCCGGTGCCGAGCGCTGGGGTGTCGGCGGCGGTGCTTCGCACTTGGTCATTGGCCACAGTACCCCGCACCACCAGCTCGAAGAAGCCTTGGCCGAACTCACCGGGCGCCCGCGCGCGCTGCTGTTTTCCACCGGCTACATGGCCAACCTCGGTGCGATTACCGCGCTGGTAGGGCAGGGCGATACCATTTTGCAAGACCGCCTCAACCACGCCTCGCTGCTCGATGGCGGGCTGCTCAGTGGGGCGCGCTTCAATCGCTATCTGCACAACGACCCTGACAGCCTGGCCAAGCGCCTGGACAAAGCGACCGGCAGCACCCTGGTGGTCACCGATGGCGTGTTCAGCATGGATGGCGACCTCGCCGACCTGCCTGCACTGGCCGAGACCGCTCGGGCGCGCGGCGCCTGGTTGATGGTCGATGATGCCCATGGCCTGGGCACGCTGGGCGCCACCGGTGCCGGCATCGTCGAGCACTTCGGTCTGGGCCTGGACGACGTGCCGGTGCTGATCGGAACCCTGGGCAAGGCCTGCGGCACGGCTGGGGCTTTTGTCGCTGGCAGTGAAGAACTGGTCGAGGCGCTGGTGCAGTTCGCCCGACCCTACATCTATACCACCAGCCAACCGCCCGCCCTGGCCTGCGCCACGCTCAAGAGCCTGGAGTTGCTGCGCCGCGAAAGCTGGCGCCGGGAGCATCTGGCTGCGCTGATCCGCCAGTTCCGTCAAGGCGCCGAGCAGATCGGCCTGCAACTGATGGACAGCCCCACCCCGATCCAGCCGATCCTGATTGGCGACAGCGCGCGGGCCTTGCGCCTGTCGCGCATGCTGCGTGAGCGCGGGTTGCTGGTGACGGCCATTCGTCCGCCGACCGTGCCGGCCGGCAGCGCGCGTCTGCGCGTTACCTTGAGCGCCGCGCACAGTGAGGCCCAGGTCCAGCTATTGTTGAATGCATTGGCCGAGTGTTATCCACAGCTGGAGTCCGCCGATGCGTAACCGACTGATCCTCTTGCCCGGCTGGGGCCTGGGCACTGCTGCACTGGAGCCGCTGGCTGCCAGCCTGCGCGCCCAAGACTCACGCCTACAGGTCGAGTTGATGCCGTTGCCGGAGTTGCCCGAGGGCGATGTGCAGGCGTGGATCGACTACCTGGACCGCAAACTGCCCACTGACACCTGGCTGGGCGGCTGGTCGCTCGGCGGCATGCTCGCCAGCGAGCTGGCGCACAAGCGCGGCGACCACTGCTGCGGGTTGCTGACCCTGGCCAGCAACCCCAGCTTCATCAGCCGAGCGGACTGGCCCCACGGCATGGCGCCAGACACCTTCGGTACTTTTCTCGATGGCTGCCGCAGCCATCACCAGGTGACCCTGAAACGCTTTCGCAGCCTGTGCAGTGAGGGAGCGCAGATGCCGCGCACCCTGTTGCGCCAACTCGGCGTCGGAGTGCCGGACACCGACCCGCTGTACCTGGCCAGCGGCCTTGAGGTGTTGACCAAGCTCGATACCCGTGCGGCCCTGGAGCAGTACGCCGGCCCACAGCTGCACCTGTTCGCCGGGAGCGATGCGCTAGTGCCGGCAGAGGCGGCCAAAGCCTTGAGCGAGTTGTTGCCGGATGTCGAGGTGGGGTTGGTCGAAGAAAGCTCCCACGCCTTCCTGCTGGAATACCCGCAGGAGCTTGCGGCGGGCATCAAGAGTTTTTTGCATGAGAGTGGTGATGACTGATCTTTCCCAGCCAAGCCTGCCCGGCAGCTTGCCCGACAAGCGCCAGGTGGCGGCATCGTTTTCCAAGGCGGCAGCCAGCTATGACAGTGTCGCCGCGTTGCAGCGGGCGGTCGGCGAGGCGTTGCTCGAACAGCTGCCTGCTGATCTGACGCCGTCGAGCTGGCTCGACCTGGGCAGCGGCACCGGCTACTTCAGCCGCGCCCTGGCCGAGCGTTTTGCCGCAGCACTGGGGGTAGCGGTGGACATCGCCGAAGGCATGCTTGGCCACGCGCGCGGCCACGGTGGTGCTCATTTTCATGTAGCCGGCGATGCCGAGCGCCTGCCCTTGCAGGCAGAAAGCGTCGACCTGGTGTTCACCAGCCTGGCGGTGCAGTGGTGCAGCCAGTTCTCCAGTGTGCTCAGCGAAGCGCAGCGGGTATTGCGCCCAGGCGGTGTGCTGGCGTTCAGCAGTCTATGCGTGGGCACCCTGGAGGAGCTGCGCACCAGCTGGCAGGCCGTCGATGGCATGGTCCACGTCAACCGCTTCCGCCATTTTGAGGACTACCAGCGCTTGTGCGGCGAGAGTGGCCTGCACCTGCTTGGCCTTGAGCGCCGCGCCCATGTCCTGCATTACCCGGATGTACGCAGTTTGACCCATGAGCTCAAAGCCCTCGGCGCGCACAATCTCAACCCTGGCCGCCCCTCGGGATTGACTGGGCGGGCGCGCATGCAGGGTTTGTTGCAGGCCTACGAGCAGTTCCGCCAGGCACAGGGCCTGCCTGCCACCTATCAAGTGGTTTATGGTGTGCTGCGCAAGCCATTGCAGCCTGGGGAGTGACATGAGCAAGGCCTATTTCATTGCCGGAACCGACACCGACGTCGGCAAGACCACCATCGCCGCCGGCCTTTTGCATGCGGCTCGGTTGCAAGGGCTGAGTACCCTGGGTGCCAAGCCGGTGGCGTCCGGGTGTGCGGTGACTGCCAAGGGGTTGCGCAATGCCGATGCGCAGGCGCTGATCGACGAAAGCACGTTCAAGCTGGCCTATGAGCTGGTCAACCCGTTTGCTTTCGAGCCGGCCATTGCTCCTCACCTGGCGGCACGGGAAGCTGGAATCGCGCTTGGCGTACCTGCGCTGCTAGCGCCTATGCAAACGGTGCTCAAGCAGGGTGCAGACTTCACCCTGATCGAGGGCGCGGGCGGCTGGCGAGTGCCATTGTCTGATCACGCCAATCTGTCCGACCTGGCGATTGCCCTGAAGCTGCCAGTGATTTTGGTGGTGGGGGTGCGTTTGGGCTGCATCAACCATGCGCTGCTCAGTGCCGAGGCGATTGCTCGGGATGGGCTGCAACTGGCCGGGTGGGTGGCCAACATCATCGAGCCGCGGACTTCACGCTTGGAAGAGAATCTTGCCAGCCTGGCCGAGCGGTTGCCGGCGCCTTGTCTGGGGCGGGTGCCCAAGCTTAAGCAGGCCAGTGGTGCTGCGGTGGCTGAATACCTGCAGTTGGATTTGCTGGATTAGCTTGGGCAAGGCTAGGCTGCGGAGTTTGGCGGATATGCCTCGGGTCTATCAGCTGGCACTAGGCTATTAGGGATTTAAACGGGCCTTTTCGCCCTAGGGCTGCTTTAATGAAGCCTGTTCGTTATCCAGCGTCATTGGAGTTTTGACATGGAAATCACCGGTAGCTCTGCCTACTACGCGGGTCTCGGCGCCATCCAGGCCGGGCAGAACCGCGTCGATCAGGCCGCCAGCCAAATCGCCAACCAAAGCGTTGAGCGCAACGCCACCAGCCAGTCCAGCGACTATCAGGCCGAGCGCCTGCGCGCTGTCGATCGCAGTCAGCAAATGGATCTGGCCACCAGCACTGTGCAATTGGCGCTGGGCAAAAACGAAGTCGAACTGGGCGTCAAAGTCGCCAAGGCTTCCGATGAAATGCTCGGCAGGTTCATCGACACCTACGCCTGATTGCAGGTACCACAACTTTCTCGTGGGAAACGTTCTCGTGGGAGCGGGCTTGCCCCGCGATTGCGCCAGCCCTGATCACGTGGTCGAAGGCTCGGATGTCATCGCGAGCCAAGCCCGCTCCCATGTTTGTTTGGCCGTGGCATAAATGCCCTGTTTAGCGACGTAAATGGCACCATAGTCCCTCCTTGACATTACCGGCCCCTAAACGTAAGTTTCAAACAACTGTTTGACCGAAAGCCACCAAGAGCTGGTCGGTATCAGCGGTCACCCCACCGGACTCCTCAAGAGGTTCATCGCAATGCCTGAATACAAAGCCCCCTTGCGTGATATTCGCTTCGTTCGCGACGAGCTGCTCGGCTATGAAGCGCACTATCAAAGCCTGCCGGGTTGCGAGGACGCCACGCCCGATATGGTCAACGCGATTCTTGAGGAAGGCGCGAAATTCTGTGAGCAGGTGCTGGCCCCGCTGAACCGCGTTGGTGACCTGGAAGGCTGCACCTGGAGCGAGTCGGGCGTTAAAACCCCCACCGGCTTCAAGGAAGCCTACAAGCAGTTCGTCGAAGGTGGCTGGCCGAGCCTGGCCCATGACGTCGACCACGGCGGCCAAGGCTTGCCTGAGTCGCTGGGCCTGGCGGTGAGCGAGATGGTCGGTGAGTCGAACTGGTCGTGGGGCATGTACCCAGGCCTGTCGCACGGCGCCATGAACACCATCTCCGAGCACGGCACCGCCGAGCAGCAAGAGACCTACCTGACCAAGCTGGTGACTGGCGAATGGACCGGCACCATGTGCCTGACCGAGCCGCACTGCGGCACCGACCTGGGCATGCTGCGGACCAAGGCCGAACCACAGGCTGATGGCTCCTACAAAGTGTCCGGCACCAAGATCTTCATTTCCGCTGGCGAGCACGACATGGCCGATAACATCGTCCACATCGTCCTGGCTCGCCTGCCCGATGCCCCAGCGGGCACCAAAGGTATCTCGCTGTTCATCGTGCCCAAGTTCCTGCCGACCGCCGATGGCGGCGTGGGCGAGCGCAATGGCGTCAGCTGTGGTTCGCTCGAGCACAAGATGGGCATCCACGGTAACGCCACCTGCGTAATGAACTTCGACAGCGCCACCGGCTACCTGATCGGCCCCGCCAACAAGGGCCTCAATTGCATGTTCACCTTCATGAACACCGCTCGCCTGGGTACCGCGCTGCAAGGCCTGGCCCACGCTGAAGTGGCGTTCCAGGGTGGCTTGAAGTACGCCCGTGATCGCCTGCAAATGCGCTCGCTGACTGGCCCCAAAGCACCGGACAAGGCCGCTGACCCGATCATCGTCCACCCCGACGTGCGGCGTATGCTGCTGACCATGAAGGCCTTCGCCGAAGGCAACCGCGCGATGGTCTACTTCACCGCCCAGCAGGTCGATATCGTCAAGTACAGCCAGGATGAAGAGGCCAAGAAAAAGGCCGACGCCCTGCTGGCGTTCCTGACCCCGATCGCCAAGGCGTTCATGACCGAAGTCGGTTTCGAAGCCGCCAACCACGGTGTGCAGATCTACGGTGGCCATGGCTTCATCGCCGAGTGGGGCATGGAGCAGAACGTGCGCGACAGCCGTATCTCGATGCTGTACGAAGGCACCACCGGCATCCAGGCCCTGGACCTGCTCGGGCGTAAGGTGCTGATGACTCAAGGCGAAGCGCTCAAGGGCTTCACCAAGATCGTCCACAAGTTCTGCCAGGCTCAGGAAGGCAATGAGTCGGTCAAGGAGTTCGTCGAGCCACTGGCGGCGATCAACAAGGAATGGGGCGAGCTGACCATGAAGATCGGCATGGCCGCCATGAAGGACCGTGAGGAAGTCGGCGCCGCTTCGGTCGACTACCTGATGTACTCCGGCTATGCCTGCCTTGCGTACTTCTGGGCCGACATCGCCCGCCTGGCCGCTGAGAAACTGGCTGCTGGCACCAGCGAAGAGGCGTTCTACACCGCCAAGCTGCAGACTGCGCGCTTCTACTTCCAGCGCATCCTGCCACGTACCCGCACCCACGTCGCAGCCATGCTGTCCGGCGCTGACAACCTGATGGCGATGGACGAAGAGCATTTCGGCCTGTCGATCTAAGCCCAGCGGCTGTACGAAAAACCGCCTGCCCTCACCGGCAGGCGGTTTTTTGCTTTTAGCGCTACAAAAATCCTGTGGGAGCGGGCTCGTCCCGCGATGGCGCTTGCCCAGACAGCATCGTTGAACCTGCTGACGCTATCGCGGGCAAGCCCGCTCCTACAGGCGCTGTTGTATCTGGTAACGAGAAAACCTCAAGGAGCAGGGCCAATCTGCCGTTAAACACCCGGTGTATTCATCTATTCATGTGCGCTGCCGATGAACTAAAGGCACAATGCCATTATTGATCTGCCGGGTCGGAGATTACCCTTGTTTCAACTATCCGCTGTACGCGTGAGCCATTTCCTGCCGTCGCTGGTGTTGCTGGTGTCGGGGCTCGCGGCGGCTTACGTGCGAGACCTCAGCGTCTTCTTCACGTCGCTGTTCAATGTTCTGCCCACCTTGGTCCTGTTGCTGGGCGGTGCCTACTGTGCGGTGTACCGCCGCCAGCGGGAACTGTTCCTGATGGTCACGGTGTACATCGCCTACTTCTTGCTCGATACCCAGACCGACTTCTACCGCGATAACGGTCGGGTACGTGAAGACGCCGCCGTCATCTTCCATCTTGTGTGCCTACTGTTGCCGGCATTGTTCGGCTTATTCGCGGCTTGGCAGGAGCGCACCCATCTGGCCCAGGACATGCTGGCCCGGTTTGCCGTGCTGTTCGCGGTCGGCAGCGTAGCGGTGGCGCTTGAGCAGAGCTTTCCGGACGCCCTGCTGGCCTGGCTGGCAGAGATTCGCTGGCCCTCGCTGCATGGTCAGTGGATGAGTCTGATCCAGTTGGCCTACCCACTGTTCTTCGGCGTGTTCATCTTGTTGGTGGTGCAGTACCTGCGCCAGCCACGGCCACTGCATGCGGCGCAGATCATTGGTCTGATCGGTATTTTCTGGATGCTGCCCAAAACCTTCATCCTGCCGTTCACCCTGAACATCATGTGCAGTCAGGTGATGCTGATGATCGCGGCGGCGGTTTCCCACGAGGCCTACCAGATGGCTTTTCGTGACGAGCTGACCGGCCTGCCGGGGCGTCGCGCCCTGAACGAGCGGATGCAGCGCCTTGGCCGCAACTATGTGATCGCCATGACCGACGTCGACCACTTCAAGAAATTCAACGACACCCATGGCCACGATGTCGGTGACCAGGTGCTGCGCCTGGTCGCCAGCCGTTTGTCGAAAGTCACCGGTGGCGGTAGGGCTTATCGCTACGGGGGCGAGGAGTTTGCCTTGGTGTTCGCCGGCAAGACCGCCGAGGAGTGCATGCCGCATCTGGAAGCGGTGCGCGAGATGATCGCCAACTATGCTATCCAGCTGCGTGACCAGAACAGTCGCCCGCAGGATGATTCGGCAGGGCGCCAGCGCCGTGCTGGTGGGGCCAACAGCACGGTGTCGGTGACCATCAGTATTGGTGTCGCCGAACGCCTGGTCGATCACCGCAACCCAGAAGCGGTGCTCAAATCGGCGGATGAAGCGCTCTACAGCGCTAAAGGTGCAGGGCGCAATTGCGTGATGATGTACGGTCAGCAATCGCGGCGCGGGGCCGTGCGAATGGCGTGACTACGGCTGACTTATGGGTCATGTGATGACCCTATGTCTCGCAAAAGTTGTTCGGTTACACTGCCGTCAACCCAGTGCCGCGGTCCTGCGTGACCGCCCCGACCCTACTAGCGAGAGGTTGTCATGGCTGACTATAAAGCGCCCCTGCGCGATATGCGCTTCGTTCTCAATGAAGTCTTCGACGTGGCCACGCTCTGGTCGCAGCTGCCCGAACTTGCCGAGGCGGTCGACCAAGACACGGCCATGGCCGTGTTGGAAGAAGCGGGCAAGGTCACCAGCAAGTCCATCGCGCCCTTGAGCCGCTCTGGCGATGAAGAGGGCTGTCATTGGGACAACGGCGCAGTGCGCACTCCAGCCGGTTTCATCGATGCCTACAAGACCTACGCTGAAGGCGGTTGGGTCGGCGTTGGCGGCGACCCGCAGTTCGGCGGCATGGGCATGCCCAAGGCGATCTCGGCTCAGGTCGAGGAAATGGTCAACGCCTCCAGCCTGGCCTTCGGCTTGTACCCGATGCTGACGGCTGGCGCTTGCCTGTCGATCAATGCTCACGCCAGTGAAGCGCTGAAAGAGCAGTACCTGCCGAGCATGTATGCCGGGGTTTGGGCCGGCTCCATGTGCCTGACCGAGCCCCATGCGGGCACCGATCTGGGGATTATCCGCACCAAGGCCGAGCCCCAGGCCGACGGCAGCTACAAGGTCAGCGGCACCAAGATCTTCATCACCGGCGGTGAGCACGACCTGACCGAGAACATCATTCACCTGGTGCTGGCCAAGTTGCCAGATGCCCCGGCTGGGCCCAAGGGCATCTCGCTGTTCCTGGTGCCGAAGTTCCTGGTCAATGCGGATGGTAGCCTGGGCGCGCGCAACCCGGCCACCTGCGGCTCGATCGAGCACAAGATGGGTATCCAGGGCTCGGCTACCTGTGTGATGAACTTCGACGAGGCGGTCGGTTACCTGGTGGGTGAGCCCAACAAAGGCCTGGCGGCGATGTTCACCATGATGAACTACGAGCGCCTGGGTGTGGGCATTCAGGGCCTGGCTTCGGCCGAGCGCTCTTACCAGAACGCCGTCGAGTACGCCCGCGACCGCCTGCAAAGCCGCTCGCCCACTGGCCCGCAGGCCAAGGACAAGGTGGCCGACCCGATCATCGTCCATCCGGATGTGCGGCGCATGCTGCTGACCATGAAGGCACAGATCGAAGGTGGCCGAGCGTTCTCCACCTATGTCGCGATGCAGTTGGACAGCGCCAAATACAGTGAAGACCCAGTCACCCGCAAACGCAGCGAGGAGCTGGTTGCGCTGCTGACCCCGGTGGCCAAGGCCTTCCTCACCGACCTGGGCCTGGAGTGCACTGTGCACGGCCAGCAGGTGTTCGGCGGCCACGGCTACATCCGTGAATGGGGGCAGGAGCAGCTGGTGCGCGATGTGCGCATCACGCAGATCTACGAAGGTACCAATGGCATTCAGGCGCTCGACCTGATGGGGCGCAAGGTGGTGGGCAGCGGTGGCGCGTTCTATCGCCTGTTCGCTGACGAGATTCGTCAATTCATCGGTACTGCCGGGGCAGATCTGGGCGAGTTCACTCAGCCGTTGGGCGCTGCCTTGGAGAAGCTCGATGGGCTGACTGAGTGGGTACTGGAGCAGGCCAAGGCTAATCCGAACGAGATTGGTTCGGCGTCGGTGGAGTACCTGCACGCCTTTGGTTACGTCGCTTACGCCTACATGTGGGCGTTGATGGCGCGGGCTGCCAAAGCGGGTGAGGGGGATGAAGCGTTCTATGGCGCCAAGCTTGGCACTGCGCGGTTCTACTTTGCCCGATTGCTGCCGCGGGTTGATTCGCTGGTGGCTTCGGTGAAGGCCGGGAGTGAGTCGCTGTACCTGCTGGATGCTGCGCAGTTTTAGTTGTTTTTGGGAGCGCTGTGCGGCCCTTCGCGGGGCAAGCCCGCTCCCACAGTTACGGCACCGACCGTTAGAGCGGCGCAGCGGACCCCAAGCCAGGACTGACAATAAATGACTCACATTTGTAAGCATTCTCTTACGCAACGTGGTGACTTTTCGCCTCTTTCATAAGATTGGATCCACGGTTAATCTTTCTTACATGGACGGAGCGTAGGAAGCGCAAAGGACAGAACAGGGACACGTAGGAATTCCTGCCAGGGTGGCGGGACGATAGGGATGTCAGGGAAACAGTCTGGAAAACCCCGCTTCGGCGGGGTTTTCTTTGTGCGCGTGTTTTTATCCCAACACGTCCAATGGCGAAACGCCCAGCGCACGGGCGTCGGTTTCTTCTTCCAGCAGCGTGCGCAGCAGCTCCACAGACGCCTGCTGGCGCTGGGCATCGCGAAACACCAAACCCACCTTGAGCGGTACTCGTGGCTCGCTCAGCGGCTTCCACAGCAGCTCCTGATCGTCTTCGGCAGCATCCTTGGCCCGCCCCGGCAGAATGGTCGCCAGCGAAGTGTGCGCCAGGCTGTCGAGAATCCCGCCCATGTTATTCATCTCGGCCTGCACCTGCGGCCGCCGCCCTTGGTTGGCCAACTGTTCTTTCCAGATCTGCCGGATCTGGAACTCCTCGCCCAGCATCAGCATGGGCAATTCGGCGGCTTGTCTGATCGAGACCTTCTTGAAGTCTTTCAAGGGATGGGTATTGGGGATGACCAGCTGCAGCTCATCTTCGTACAGCATCAAACCATGCAAGCCGGGCTGTCGTGGCGGCAGGTAGCTGATGCCGATGTCCAGGTTGCCATTGAGCAGCCGCCGTTCGATCTCCAGCCCCGACAGTTCATAGATCTGCACGACCAAATGCGGCTGGGCCTTGCGTACCCGCTCGAGCAACTGCGGCACCAGGCTTGGCCGCACGGTCTGCAGCACGCCGATGGCCAGGGTGCGCAGCGACTGGCCCTTGAAGTTGCGCATGGCCTCATGCGCCCGCTGCAAGCCATCGAGCAGCGGCTGCGCATGGTTGTACAGGGTGTGCGCGGCAAGGGTCGGCAACAGGCGCTTGTTACTGCGCTCGAACAGGCTCAGGTCGAGGCTGTGTTCCAGCTGCCGGATCTGTTGCGACAGGGCGGGTTGCGACAGCGACAGGCGCTCGGCGGCACGGCCTACGTGGCCTTCCTCATACACCGCGACGAAATAGCGCAGTTGGCGAAAATCCATAAGTAACACTTATCGAAAAAGCTGGAAAAATGAAATGGCCGCTTGGCCGCTAAGCCCCTAGTCTATCGCCGTATTCAAGCGCTACACAGCGGTCTTTTGATCGATTGTTACCGCTGATGAAAAACACTTTTGATAGGCAAGGCTAAAAGATCGGTTTTGACCTGATCAATACTCTCCGGCACATGACCGGACCTTGACCGCCATCTTGCGTGATGAGTTGGAGCCCTGATGAACCTGTTCAACCTGCGCCGCTCGGCCGCTGTCGTTGCCGAGCCCAAGCGTGCAGCGGCAATCGAGCCGCAGGCGGCAGCGTTGTCTCGCGAGCGGTTGATGCCGAGCGCCGAGCGCGCGCCGCAGGTGTTCGTGCGTGGCCAGGGTTCCTGGCTGTGGGACGACGACGGCCATGCTTATCTGGATTTCACCCAGGGCTGCGCGGTCAACAGCCTCGGCCATAGCCCCAGCGTGTTGGTCAAGGCACTGGGTAACCAGGCCCAGGCGTTGATCAACCCCGGTGCGGGCTTTCACAGCCGAGGGTTGCTGGAACTGGTCAATCGCCTGTGCCAGAGCACCGGCAGCGATCAGGCGTACTTGCTCAACAGTGGCGCCGAGGCCTGCGAGGGTGCGATCAAGCTGGCGCGCAAGTGGGGCCAGCTCCATCGTAACGGCGCCTACCACATCATCACTGCCAGCCAGGGCTGTCATGGTCGCAGTCTGGGCGCGCTGTCGGCGTCCGACCCGCTGCCTTGCAACCGCTGCGAACCCGGTCTGCCGGGCTTTAGCAAGGTGCCGTTCAACGACCTGGCAGCGCTGCATGCTGCCGTCGACTCGCGCACCGTGGCGATCATGTTGGAGCCGATCCAGGGCGAGGCCGGGGTCATCCCAGCCACCCGTGAGTACCTCAAGGGGGTCGAGCAGCTGTGCCGCGAGCTGGGCATCCTGCTGATCCTCGACGAAGTGCAGACCGGCATTGGCCGCTGCGGCGCCTTGTTGGCCGAGCAAACCTACGACGTGCGTGCCGACATCATCACCCTTGGCAAAGGCCTGGGTGGCGGCGTGCCGCTGGCGGCCTTGCTGGCCCGGGGCACTGCCTGCTGCGCCGAACCTGGCGAGCTGGAAGGCAGTCATCATGGCAATGCGCTGATGAGCGCCGCGGGGCTGGCGGTATTGCGCACGGTGCTCGAACCGGGGTTCTTCGAGCACGTCCAGGACAGTGGCCGGCACTTGCGCGAGGGCTTGAGCCGCCTGGCCGGCCGCTATGGCCAGGGCGAGGTACGCGGGCAAGGCTTGCTGTGGGCGTTGCAGCTGCAAGAAGACCTGGCTCAGGAGCTGGTCGAGGCGGCGCTGCACGAAGGCTTGTTGCTCAATGCGCCGCAGGCGGATGTGGTGCGCTTCTCTCCGGCGCTAACCGTGAGCAAAGGCAATATTGACGAGATGCTGCTACGCCTGGCTCGGGCTTTCGCCCGCCTGCATGCGCAGCAGCATAACCGCCGCGAGGTGCCGGCCTGACCGGCCACCCGGGCATACAGAATTTCAACGAACCGTCTCGCGTTCCTGCGCATCGCCCTTGGCCTGCTTCATTTGGCCCGGGGCGTTTTTTTTGCCTGTCGATTGTGTGTGGAACCTCTGGGCAGGGCGGCTAGTCTCTGTTTAAACCCTTTCACGGAGAGACCTGCATGGACTTCATTCGCATCATCATCGCGATTCTTCTGCCGCCGCTGGGGGTGTTCCTTCAGGTTGGGTTTGCCGGGGCGTTCTGGCTGAATATCTTGCTGACCCTGTTGGGCTACATTCCCGGTATCGTGCACGCGGTGTACATCATCGCCAAGCGCTGAGTCAGCACGCGTGACTTCGCAGGCACAGTGCGGTTCCCGTAGGGGCTGGCTTGCCTGCGAGCAGCTGCGCAGCAGCCGCAACACCTACCAGCCCAACACCCGGCAATAAAACTTCCACTCCTCTTCCAAGGCATGCGCCAGGTTCTCGGCCTTACGAAACCCATGCCGCTCCCCAGCATAAAAATGCCCTTCAGCCTCAACCCCATTGGCCTTGAGCGCCGTCAACATATCCCGGGTTTGGGCGGGCACCACGACCGCATCCAGCTCGCCCTGGAAGAAGATCACCGGCGCCTTGATCTGATCGGCATGCAACAAAGGCGTGCGTTGCCGGTAGCGCTCGGCATCGATTTCAGGGTCACCAATCAGCCAGTCCAGATAATCTCCTTCGAACTTGTGTGTCGCCCGCCCCAATGCCAAGGGATCGCTGACCCCGTACAGGCTGGCACCGGCGCGGAATACATCGTGGAAGGCCAGGGCGCACAAGGTCGTGTAGCCCCCGGCGCTGCCACCACGAATGAACGCCTTGTGCGGATCGATCAGGCCTAACCCTGCAAGGTGCGCCACCGCCGCACAGGCATCCTCCACATCGATCTCGCCCCAGCGCAGGTGCAGCGCCTGGCGGTACGCCCGCCCATAGCCACTGCTACCGCGATAGTTGAGGTCGGCCACGGCAAAGCCGCGCTGGGTCCAGTACTGGATGCGCGCATCCAGCACGGGGTAGCACGCTGAGGTCGGGCCGCCGTGGATGAACAGCACCAGCGGCGCGGCGCCTTGGCCACGCATGGCGGGATAGAAAAATCCATGGGACTGGCCATCGCCACTGGGATAGCGGATTGGCTGAGGACGGCTGACCCGCTCGGCGGGCAGGGGTAGGCCGCCACCGGCCAGAACGCGAATCTGTTGGCTAGCCCGCTCGATCGCGATGACCGCAGGCGGGCTGATTGGCGATGCCGCGATGGCATAAAGATAATTCTCATCCATCGCCAGGCTGCGAAAGCGTGTGTAGTCGCTGGCGTAGCGCTGTACCTGATGGCCCTCTGTGCGCAACCCAAGGTGACCGAAGCCTTCCTCGAACCAGGTAGCCAGGTAGGCCTCAGGACCGAGCGCTATCCAGGTGCTGGCGCCCAGTTGCCAGGGCGCGGCGGCGTGGTCGGCAGCCGTTGCGGGCAAGGCTTGCCATTGGCCGTCGAGCTCAGCCCAGGGTTGCCAGAAACCATTGCGATCGCACAGGCAATAGAGCCGGCCTTGCCCATCGAAACGCGGTTGCTGCAGTGACTGGTCCTGGTCGCCATCACCGGCTACGCAACGAGTCAAACCCCAGCCGCCCTGGCTATCGCGCTCACGGCACATAAGCCGGGTGCGAGTCCAGGGCTGCGCGGGGCGATCCCATTCAATCCAGGCCAGGCGCTGGCCGTCGTCGCTCAAGGTCGGCGAGGCGTAGAAGTCGGCGCCTTCTGCCAACACTTCGCGGTCTTCGCCTTCGAGGCTGACCAGGCGATGCTCGACGCTTGCGGCATACAACTCCTCTACTGCCAGCAGGCGATCATCGCGCCACAGCACATCACCATAGCGACGGTCAGCCGCTTGAGTGAGTGCTCTGGGCGCCGAGCCATCGAGCGCCTGGGTATAGACCTGTTGATCGGCCTCGTTGACGAACACCAGCCCATCGCCACCCAGGCAGAAGCTGCCGCCGCCGTACTCGTAGACCCGGCTGCGCACGCTGAAACCCTCTGGAGTCAGGCAGTGGGCCTGTTGATTGCGCCAGTGCCATAGCCGGCACGCGCCATCGGCGGGGCGAAACTCGTTCCAGAACAAACCAGCGGCGCCGACCTTGAGGTCAGCGAAATCGGTACCGGCCGCTACGGCCTGGGCGGCGCTGAAGTCAGCCGCGGACGATGACACGTGAGTTGCGCTCATTGCGGAAAGTCAGCTCTTCAATGGCCAATTGGGCATGCTCGGCGTCTTCGCGTGCCTTGAGGATGATGCCGTGATCAGGCGACTTGGCGCACACCGGGTCAGCGTTGCTGGCATCCCCTGTGAGCATGAAGGCCTGGCAGCGGCAGCCGCCGAAGTCCTGTTCCTTTTCATCGCACGAGCGGCACGGTTCGGGCATCCAGTCGTAGCCGCGAAAGCGGTTGAAGCCGAACGAGTCGTACCAGATGTGCCTGAGGTCATGATCGCGCACGTTGGGGAACTGCACCGGCAATTGGCGCGCGCCGTGACAGGGCAGGGCGGTGCCGTCCGGGGTGACGGTGAGGAAGATGCTACCCCAGCCGTTCATGCAGCCCTTGGGGCGTTCTTCGTAGTAATCGGGGGTGACGAAGATCAGCTTGCACGGGTTGCCGGCAGCCTTGAGCTGGTCGCGGTATTGATTGGTGATGCGCTCGGCCCGCTCCAGCTGTGCGCGCGTTGGCAGCAGGCCAACCCGGTTGAGGTGGGCCCAGCCGTAGAACTGGCAGGTGGCGAGCTCGACGAAGTCGGCCTCCAGGGCGATGCACAGCTCGATGATGCGGTCGATCTTGTCGATGTTATGCCGATGGGTGACGAAGTTGAGCACCATCGGATAGCCGTGGGCTTTGACTGCCCGGGCCATCTCCAGCTTTTGCGCGAAGGCCTTCTTCGAGCCGGCGAGCAGGTTGTTCACCTGTTCGTCGCTGGCCTGGAAACTGATCTGGATATGGTCCAGCCCGGCTTGCTTGAAGTCAGCGATGCGCTGCTCGGTCAGGCCGATGCCGGAGGTGATCAGGTTGGTGTAGTAGCCCAGGCGCCGCGCCTCGCCGATCAGTTCGGCCAGATCCTGGCGCACCAGCGGCTCACCGCCGGAAAAGCCCAGCTGAGCGGCGCCCATTTCGCGCGCCTCGGCCATCACCTTGAACCACTGCTCGGTGCTCAGCTCCTGGCCCTGGGCAGCGAAGTCCAGGGGGTTGGAGCAGTACGGGCATTGCAGCGGGCAGCGGTAGGTCAGCTCGGCCAGCAGCCACAGCGGCAGGCCGACGGGCGGTTTCGCCGGCACCTCAGGCGAGGACGATCCAGTGTTCGGCACGGGCCACCTCCATGAACTGCTCGATGTCATCGGCGACTTCGGGCACGTCGGGGAACTGCTGCGAAAGCTCGGCGATGATCGCCGCCACATCCCGCTGGCCATCGATCAGCCCGCCGATCAGCGCGGCGCTTTCGTTGAGCTTGATCATGCCCTCGGGGTATAGCAGTACATGGCCTTTTTGCGCCGGCTCGTACTGATAACGATAGCCAGGGCGCCAGTTGGGAACCAGTTGGCGATTGAAGCTCATAGGGCAATCCCCTTGTGCCAGACCCGCTCGCGGGTGACGGAGTGATAAGGCGGACGGTGCAGTTCGTAGGCCATGCTCATGGCATCGAGCATGCTCCAGAGGATATCCAGCTTGAACTGCAGGATCTCCAGCATGCGCTCCTGACCCTCGCGGGTGGTGTAGTGCTGCAAGGTGATCGCCAAGCCGTGCTCGACATCGCGGCGCGCCTGGCCCAGGCGCGTGCGGAAGTACTCGTAGCCGGCAGGATCGATCCACGGGTAGTGCTGTGGCCAGCTGTCCAGCCGTGACTGGTGGATCTGCGGGGCGAACAGCTCGGTCAGCGAGCTGCTGGCCGCTTCCTGCCAGCTGGCGCGGCGGGCAAAGTTGACATAGGCGTCGACGGCGAAGCGCACGCCCGGCAGCACCAGCTCCTGGGAGCGCAACTGATCCGGGTCGAGCCCGACCGCCTGGCCTAGTCGCAGCCAGGCCTCGATGCCACCGTCTTCACCCGGGGCGCCGTCGTGGTCGAGCAGGCGCTGGATCCACTCGCGGCGTACTTCGCGGTCTGGGCAGTTGGCCAGGATCGCCGCATCCTTCATCGGGATGTTGACCTGGTAGTAGAAGCGATTGGCCACCCAGCCCTGGATCTGCTCGCGGCTGGCGCGGCCTTCATACATCGCCACGTGGTAGGGGTGATGAATGTGGTAGAAGGCGCCCTTGGCGCGCAGGGCCTGCTCGAACTCGGCAGGGGACATCGGCGTTGCGTCGCTCATCAGGGCCTCCTACAGCTCGATGCTCATGCCGTCGAAGGCGACTTCCACGCCCCGGCGGACCACCTCGGCCCGCTCGGGCGAGTCTTCATCGAGAATCGGGTTGGTGTTGTTGATGTGGATAAGTACCTTGCGCTGGCGGGCGAAGCCATCGAGCACCTCGAGCATGCCGCCGGGGCCGTTCTGTGCCAGGTGGCCCATCTCGCGACCGGTGCGGGTGCCGACACCGCGCCGCTGCATTTCATCATCCTCCCACAGCGTGCCGTCGACCAGCAGGCAGTCGGCGCCGTGCATCATCTCCAGCAGCTTGGCGTCGACCTGGCCCAGCCCCGGGGCGTAGAACAGCTTGCCGCCGGTGCGCAGGTCTTCGACCAGCAGGCCGAGGTTGTCGCCTGGGTGCGGGTCGAAGCGGTGCGGCGAGTAGGGCGGGGCGGCGCTGCGCAGCGGGAACGGGGTGAACTTGAGGTTGGGGCAGGCGTCGATGACGAAGCTGCCTTCGAGCTCGATGCGGTTCCACACCAGGCCGCCGTTCCAGTGGCTGAGCATGTTGAACAGCGGGAAGCCGGTGGTCAGGTCCTGGTGGACCATGTCGGTGCACCAGACCTGATGCGGGCAACCTTCGCGCAGGCTGAGCAGGCCGGTGGTGTGGTCGATCTGGCTGTCGAGCAGGACGATCGCGTTGATCCCGGTGTCGCGCAGGGCGCGCGCCGGTTGCATCGGGGCGAAGGCTTGCAACTGGGCGCGGATGTCCGGCGAGGCGTTGCACAGGATCCAGTGCTCGCCGTCATCGGACAGGGCAATCGATGACTGGGTGCGCGCCGTGGCACGCAGCGAGCCGTCACGAAAACCCTTGCAGTTGACGCAGTTGCAGTTCCACTGGGGGAATCCGCCACCGGCGGCGGAGCCGAGAATCTGGATGTACATGGCTGCTCTCTATCCGAACTAGCGGAAAAACCTGTAGTGAAAAAACGCGAACGCCCCGGCGGACCGAGGCGTCGAACCGCAAGCAGGGCTTAGCGGTTGGCGAAGTACATGGTCACTTCGAAGCCGATACGCAGGTCAGTGTAAGCAGGTTTGGTCCACATGGGATTACTCCTTCCGGATGGGTCTGGGGGTTGTCAGCTACTTATTTGGTGCCGCCTTGCGCAGGAGGTTCCATTGGCTGGGATTGCGCTATCTTACAAGAAAAATTTGTACCGAAAGGTTAATTCTTTGAAAAGCGCCCTTGCACCTCAGGTAACAATCGACCTGCACTTAGTGCCACTGCGCGCTCGGCGCCGCAGCGTTGGCCAGGCACAACCAGCCGTGATCAGCCGCAAGTAGCGCTTGGCGCAACTCATCCAGTTGCGCTTGAGTGGTGCTGAGAATAGACCTGCGGATTGCACAAAGCTCGTGCGCTTCTGTCGCCAGATAGGTCTGCCATGCCCAGTGCGCGACATCGGCGTTGGGCATGGCAGTTTCTGCGAAACTGTCGGCCAAGGCCTGCTGCGCAGGGCCATCGAGTTTCACCTCTTGATTCAGCAGTGCTAGCAGGTGCTCGAGTATCTGCGTTGGCTTGGCGTGGGGAGATTGCACGCCGAACAGAAGCCCGCCGACCCCATCGATCTGACGAAAGGCACTGAATACGGCATAACCCAGCTGCAACTCGACGCGCAGACGCTGGTACACCGGGCCTTGCAGCAATTGCCCAAGTAGTCGCCCAACACCTTGCAAGGCAGCGGGCAACGGGCAGAACAGCAGCAATGCGTGTTCAGTCCCGGCAACCTCGACCGGCACCCAACGCCGGCCACGCACGCCTCCGGCAGGCGCGGACGCAGGGCGGCACCAGGATGTGTGCTGCAGCACCGCGCCCAACGCCGCCTGCTCAGCAACGCCAAACCCTACTGCCAAACCCTGCCACTGCGCCGAATGCCAAATCTGTTCGAGCATGGCCTGATTCGGTGCACAGGCGGGTATCGGCTCCGGCTGCGCTAGCGTCAAGGCATCAGGCAGTCGCTTGAGCAGGGCCCTGATCGGTATCAAGGCGGGCTCATCCGGGTCTGGCGCTTGCCAGCTGCTTTGAGCTGGGCGGTGCAACACCTGCAACGCCTCGCCAACGGTTCGAATCACCGCCGCTGGCAGCCCGGCGCAGCGCAGTTGCCAGTAGCGTTGACTGATGCTGAAATCCAGCTGCACAGATGCGCGCTCGGCGCGTTCCGTCAAAGGCCGCAAGGCGTGTTCGAGTACTGCATGCAAGCGTGTTCGCACCGGCGAGACGATCTGCCAGCGCAGATACAGCGCTGCGAATTGGCGATCGCTTGGCAGGCTGTCACTGACGCTCAGGCCTTCAGGCAGAGGCGCGCTGGCGGCGGGAAGTTCGTCTTGCAGGAGTGGATCGGCGCCCGGCAGTTGCCAGTCTGCGTGGCTGTGCAAGGGCAGGCTATCGAGTAGTGCGGCGAAGGCTTTCAGGCCTTGCCCATCGAGTGCCTGGAAAGCGCGGCCGGTACTGTCTCGGCGTGCCAGTTCTAGGGCACCGGCGGCTTGTTCTCGGCTGCGTTGCAAGTGAGCGAACGCTTCGTTCAATGGCTGCGTTTCGGCCTCGCGCAGGAACTTCAACCAGCCATAGAGTAAGGCTCGCGCCTCATCCTGATCAGCGTCCTCGCTTAGGTGCAGACGCACATGCCACAGTAGTTGCCCGGCGAAGGCATGCAGGCTGTCGGCTTTGCATGTCTGTAACCAGCCGCGCTTACGCAGCTGCGCTAGCCAGCCGCCCTCCCGACTATCGGTCAGGCAGGCGAGTAATAGCTCAAGTGCGGGTTCCGCGCCCGCAGGCAGATTCTGGTGAGCAAATAGCAGGTCCATTTGGCCTGAGCTGGGGCGCGGCTGTCGCAGAGGTCCATTGAGCAAGGGTGGCGGCAGGGCTTGGGCGACCCGCTGGCCGCTGGCAAATATGCTGCCGAACTGCCGGCCGAGCGCTTCCAGCTCATCCAGCGGCTGCGGGCCGCTCAGGCTCAAGACAATCTGGCCAGCCTGATAGAAGGTCGCGTGAAAATCGCTGAGTGCCTGCTGAAAGGCCGGATCCTGCAAGGCCAGGCTATGCCGGTTGCCTGCGTGGAAACCACTAAGGGGATGCTGCGCAGACACTGCCTGGAGCAGGGCGAATTGCTGCTGAGCTTCAGGGTTGCGTGACCAGGCAATGAACTCGGCATGGATCACCTCGCGCTCACGGCGCTGGCGATCAATGCTCAGGTCGGGCTCGGCGAGCATCTGGCACAGACGCTCCAGGCCGCCAGACAGTGCAGCGGGCGGCACCTCGAAGAAGAAGTCGGTGGTGCGCTCACGGGTACTGGCGTTGACCTGGCCGCTGACACGCTGGACGTAGCGCATCAAGCCGTCTTGCAGCGCAAAGCGGGCGGTGCCGAGAAAGAACAAGTGTTCGAGAAAGTGCGCCAAACCAGGCCATCGTGAAGGTGCGTCATGGCTGCCCGCATGCACCCGCACCGCAGCGGCCGCGCGCTTGAGGCGCGGGGCGTGGCGCAGGGTCAGCTGCAGGCCGTTGGTGAGGTTGAGGTGGCGGGTGGCGTCAGGCATGAGGGCTCCGGTGGCGAAGCATCATGCTAGCGCATATCCATGTCATTGATCAGCAGAGGGCCGGGGGCGAGGCCCTGTGGGAGCTGGCGCAGCCTGCGATGGGCAGGGTGATTTCCCATTCAGCCCTGTCGAGGCAGATGCAACTCCCGACGCAGATCGGCCAGGTAGGGAAACGCCTCGCGTCCCTGCGCCACTCGCTCGCGCTCCAGATCCGCCAGCAGCTGGCACTCATCGCGCCCGGCCATCGCCAGCAAGCTGCCATCGGGGCCAATGATGCTGCTCTGTCCACAGTAGTGGATTTCATCCTCGGCACCGCAGTAGTTGGCGTACACCAGATAGCACTGGTTCTCCTGCGCACGCGAACGCACGGTCACCTGGCAGACGAAATCGTAAGGCGTCATGTTGGCTGTCGGCACCAGGATCAATTCGGCGCCTTCGAGCGCCAAGCGCCGGGCATTCTCCGGAAACTCGATGTCGTAGCAGATCAGCATGCCGATCTTCCAGCCGTCGAGCTCGACCACCGGAAAATGATCCGCACCGGGGCTGAACATGGTCCGATCCAGCTCACCGAACAGGTGAGTCTTGCGGTAGTTGCACAGGCTGCTGCCATGGGCGTTGATCAACTGCACGCTGTTGTAGATCGCGCCGTCTTCGCCGCGCTCTGGGTAGCCATAGGCGATGGCGATGCGATGGGCCTGGGCGATCTCGACCACGGCCATGGCCGATGGGCCGTCATCGGCCTCAGCCAGGCGTTCGACGTGCTCGCTGCCGATGTTGTAGCCGGTCAGGTACATCTCCGGGCACACCAACAACTGCGCGCCACGAGCTGCTGCCAGTTGCGCCTGGTGTTGCAGGCGCTGCAGGTTGCCGGGCACGTCCAGTGGTCTGGGAGGCCCCTGGAACAGAGCGATGCGCATGCTGCCTCCTTGTCTCAGTCGGCCAGGGCGATCGGCCCGATTTCATCGAACACGTCGCCAGGACCGGGGTTGTCCGCGTGGGTCTTGCCACCAAAGTGATTCATGATACCCCACACGGCATTGAGCGAGGTCTGCACCGCGCCTTCCACCCAGGCCGGGGTCCACGACACGTCGTCGCCAGCAATGAAAATGCCACGCTGCTCGACTGGCATCTGCGCCTGCATGAAGTGCGCGTACATCCGCTGGTTGTAGCGATAGTGGCCCGGCAGCGCGCCTTTGAACGCACCGAGGAAGTGCGGGTCGGCTTCCCAGGAAATGGTGATAGGGTCGCCGATGATATGCCCAGCGATATCGGTTTTCGGGTAGATCTTTTTCAATGCATCGAGTGCCAGTTGCACGCGTTTTTCCACCGGGTGCGGGAGCATCTTCAGCGCATCGCTCATCCACGCATAGGACAGGCAGATCACCCCTGGTTTGTCGTCGCCGTTATCGAACAGGTAGGTGCCACGGGTCAGCCGGTCGGTGAGGGTCATGCTCATCAGGTCGCGACCGGTTTCTGGGTCTTTGTCTTTCCAGAACGGCCGGTCGACCATGACGAAGGTTTTCGACGACTGCATGTAGCGGGTGCGGTCCAGGGCCATCCACATCTTCTGCGAGAACAACGACTCTTCACAGTCGATCTGGGTGGTCAGCAGCCAACTCTGGCAGGTCGTCAGCACCGCCGCGTAATGGCGGCAGTCGCCCCAGTTGTCGGTGACTGCCAGGCGGCCGTCGCTGGCGCGGGCTATGCGCTTGACGCCGGTGCGCGGAGCACCGCCGTGCAGCGAGCTCAGGCTGGTACCTTCAGGCCAGTGCGCACAACGCTCCGGCACATGGCGCCAGATGCCCTGCGGCACTTGCTCGACGCCGCCGACCACCAGGTGTTGGTGGTCGTCGCAGTTGGTCATCACCACACGGAAGATTTCCAGCATCGAGTTAGGGAAGTCCGAGTCCCAACCACCGGTGCCGAAGCCCACCTGGCCGAACACTTCGCGGTGCTGGAAACTCAGTTTGGCGAAGGCTTTGGAGGTGGCGACGAAGTCGTAGAAAGTACGGTCGTCCCACAGCGGCACCAGGGTGTTCCACAGTTCTTTCAAGCGAGGCACGTCGCGGTCACGGATGGCCTGCTGGATGTCACCGAAGCGCGCACCGCTTTCCAGGGCGTCGGCCCAGGCATCGGCAACTTCCTGGAATAGGGCCGGCAAGTCGGCGGCTTTTTCCGCGTAGTAGGTCTGGCCTTCCAGATCGATCACGGTGCTACGTGAGGCAGGGGTGAGCGGGTTGGGGAAGGGTTTGGTTTCCAGGCCCAGCTTGTCGACGTAGTGGTAGAACGCCGTGGATGACACCGGAAAGCGCATTCCGCCCAACTCGGCGATGATCCCGTCGGTGCCGTTGAAGGCCTGCGAGCGCAGCCGCCCGCCCATCTTCGACGCCTCGTAGACCACCGGTTTGAGGCCCAGCTTCATCAGCTCGTAGGCCGCCACCAGCCCGGCGATGCCGGCGCCCACGATCGCCACTTCTTCACCATGACGCGCGGCCGGGATGCTACCCAGGCCAGCCGGGTGTTCCAGCCAATCATCGAAGGCAAAAGGGAAGTCCGGGCCGAAGATGGTGATCGGTTTTTTACCGTCGGCGGGGTGGCGATTGTTGTTGTTCATGTAATGACCTTGCCAGGGGCTGCGCGAGGGGCGGAGCCTGAGTATAGGAAATGCCTGGAGGTGATTTTAGAGGGGAGGTAGTTCGTAATTAAGACTCAACATGATGTCGATATGATTGATTTATCGTCATTTAGACGTGGAATTGGTTTTAATGACGAATGTGGATGAGGGCCTTGATGGGGAGGGTTTACCTTTGGATTGCACCTTCTCTTTGCGATTCGCATTGCTACGTCCTCGTGTGCAGAGGGGGCAGGCGTAACGGCAAAATGGCCTCGAAAAATTTCCTGTTGCCCAGCTGTGCCTAGTGGTGAAACGCACTCACCTAGGAAGCGTCTTACAGACTGCAAAAAATTCAGGACGTATCCTACGCGCGCTATCGCCTCGGTCTGGCTGTGCGGGAAATGGTTCATCGCTAACTTCCTGCAGTCACCGCAAATTCGGTGACTGGGCGTGAGAAACCCATCCCCCAACTTCGCACCAGGCTTGTTTCATGGCAGCTGTGCGCGGGCAGGCTTTTGCCTGGCCGGATTTCCAAGTTGGCCGGTTTCTCACCCCGCCCATGGCTGCCACCCTTTTCCTGTGAGAAAGAAAATAGGGGCAGTTTTCCAGAACCAACTTGGAAGCTGAATAGTGAAAAAGATCGTTCCCGATCCACCCCTCAAACTCAACCCGACCACCGAACAACCTTTCAGCACCTGCGAATCCAGCCATCCGCCAGTGTTCCACGTAAGCTCGGGTATCGACGCCGCTGACGCCTTGGTCCACGCCAGTCTGTTGGCCAACGGTATCCGCCAGATCGCCGATGATTACGCCCAACACCATGCTTCCGAATCACACAGCGGCCTGATCTGGACGATCCATCATTCAGCCGAGGCGATCAAAGCCCTGACTGACGCGGTGCTCGACGCGATGGAGCGTTGATGCCCAGGCGCAATTAGTCAGCCCGGCTGCCCGCGGTCCACTTTGCTGCTGAGGATGATCGAGGTGGTGGTTTTCTCCACGCCCTCAAGGCTGCCGATCTGATCGAGCAGTTGGTCCAGTTGCTCTGGAGAATCGCTGTGCAGCCACGCCACATAGTCGAACTCACCGCTCACCGCGCACAGCTGTTGCACCTGGCCCATGGCACTCATGCGCCGCACCACATCCTTGCCCGAACGCGGCTGCACCTTGATCCCGACATAGGCCTGCAGACCACCGCCTATCAGGCGCTGGCCCAAGCGCACGCCATAACCGGTTATAACCTTGCTCTTCTCCAGTCGCGCCAGGCGCGAATTGACCGTGGTGCGGGCAATGCCCAGGTGGCGAGCGAGGGTGGCGACGCTTTCACGGGCGTTGATTTGCAATAGCGCGATGAGCTGGCGATCGATTTCATCGAGGGCGATTTGACGGGAGTCTGGCATGACGGCTCTCTGTTCAGGAGGCCATAGACTAGTCAGCCCTTTGCACCTAGAGCAAGGCGGTTGAACAGCGCTTATTGCGCATGAGTTGGCCTATCCAACGAGAAAAGTTGCTTTCAGGTCTAAGCTCAGAGGGTAGGCCTGTTTGCCACACAGGTCTTTGCCAGGGAAATCGTCGCAATGTTGCAGGCGTCACAGATGGAGTAGAACGACGCCGGCAGGCCTGAAGTTAAGCAATAAAGTGAGCAGGTCGGCTGGAGCAAACCGTGGCCCGAGGCGCTTTAGCGTCGGTAAAGATTCACCTGTTCGAGAGATGGAAGGGATGACCAAACACAAGGACCTGAGCCGTCTGCAGATCGACGGCGTTTTCTGCATCAGCCTCAAGGAACGCAGCGACCGTCGCGAGTTATTGCAACGAGAGTTTGCTGCAAGTGGGCTGGATATCGAGTTCATGCTGGTGGATCGCGACCAATACAGTCCCGAGCGCGGCTGTTTCGACTCTCACATGAAATGCGCCAGAGCGGCGCTCGACCGCGGCTACCGGCGCATCCTGATTCTTGAAGATGACGCCACCCTGCTTACCTTCGACCCGATTCAGGTCGAGCAGATCAACAGGTTTTTCCAGCGCCGCGACCCTGAGCTGTTCTACCTCGGCGCCAACCTGGGCAAGGTCTGGCTAACCTGGACCCGCGGCATCGCCCGCGTACGCGCCAGGGGCACCCACGCCTACATCCTCTCTGCCCGTGGCTGCCAGCGTCTACTTGAAGAGGCGCCGTTCAATAACGTCGCTATCGACCGGGTGCTGTCCAAACGCTTCAAAGCCTATATGGCCTTCCCCATGCTCAGCCAGCAGCAGCCTGAAGAAATCGCCTCTAGCGACATCATTGCGGTGCGCTGTCTGGATGGGAAATACCCCGATGCGGCGTACTGGCGGGATAACTGGCGCCGCCAGTACAGCCAGGCACTGCGTAACTTTGGCAAGACGCTGTTGTTGCGCGATCTTTGAGGGGGTATCAGGCACTCAAATGGCAGCCATGTTTAATCAGTCTTGCCGTTTGGAGTGGCTCGCTCAGGCCACTTGATTTGATAGCGAGTGCTGCGTCCGCCACTGGGCAGGCGGACGATGTAGCCCTTTTCCAGGAGGTCGCTTAAATGACGGGTAGCGGTGGCCTTTGAGACTTTGGCGACAGCTTGGTACTGGCCAGCGTTGATACCTCCCGCGAAGCCACCTCGTTCGTTGAACAGATCGCCATCGAGCATGCGGTTGAGCACTTTGATCTGTTCGCTGGAAAGCACTTGCTGGCGATGCTGTTGCCAGAACCGCGCTTTGCCAAGTACCCGATCTATCCGTGCCAGGGCCTGCTCTAGGCTGCGCAGCAACGTTTGCAGGAACCAAGTCAGCCACGGCGTAATATCGAGCCCATCTTTTTGGCTGTTTTCCAGTACCTCGTAGTAGCCGCGACGGTCTTCCAGGATGCTCGCTGACATGGCGTAAAAACGAATAGCCTGCTGCTCCGCCTGGGCCAATGCCAAGTCGGTAATGGCGCGAGTAAGGCGACCATTGCCGTCATCGAAAGGGTGAAGCGTGACGAACCAGAAGTGAGCAATACCTGCACGTATAAGCGGGTCGAGGCCAGGGTCTTGTGCGCTTTCTGCAAACCAGGTCAGGAAGGCCAACAGCTGTGCTTCCAGTCCCTGGCGAGGGGGCGCCTCGAAGTGCACCCTGGGGCGGTCGATGCGACCGGACACAACTTGCATAGGTTCATCGCCGCGCAAACGACCAATCCGAATCGGGGTCGCTAGGCCATGTGCATTGGCGGGAAACAGCAGTTGATGCCAATACAACAGCCGCTCCAGCGTTAGCGGTTTGGCATGTTCTTGGGTGGCGTCAAGCATGAGTTCAGCCAAGCCATCACTGCGCACGCTGCTGCGACCTTGTACATCCAGCCCCAGCCTACGCGCCAGGGACGAGCGAACAGATTCCACATTAAGCTGCTCACCTTCGATCGCCGAACTAGTGACGATGTTCTGCAGGAGTGCATCGAGGGTGTTTTGGGCTTGAGTATCGCTATCCACTACACCAGCCATCCCAACCAAACGACCTTGAGCGTTGGAGCAGGCGCGCAGGAGCGGAGCTAAAGACGCGGCTTGCCAGTGGAAGTGTGGCCAGTTGGCGTGTTGCCATATCCAGAAAGGTAGGTTCATCAGGCAGCTCCTGCTAGGTGAGCCGATTACCTATGCTAATCGGCTCATTATTTGAGCCGATTGTGTGCGTTATTCGGCTCATCGTCCATCAGTGAAGGATCAATGGGCGCTTGTGAGGAGATTGATTGATCGCAACAAACGACAAAGCCGCGCATTTGCGCGGCTTTGTCGTTTGTTTGGTGGGCCCACACGGACTCGAACCGTGGACCAAAGGATTATGAGTCCTCTGCTCTAACCAACTGAGCTATAGGCCCCAGAAGGTGCCGGGATTATAGCGAGGGATTTGAATGGGTGCCATCCGAAAGATCCGATAGTGCTATACGAAGAAAGGTCTCGGCGAACTTCTCTGGCGGTAGCGGCAGGCTGACGATGTAGCCCTGGATTTGCTCGCAACCTTCGGCTGCAAGGAAGTACTGCTGGGCTTGGTTCTCCACGCCTTCGGCAATGATGGTCAGCTGCATGCTGCGGCCCAGGGCGATGATGGCCCGGGCGATTGCGGCGTCGTGTGGGTCTTCCGGCAGGCCGCGGATGAACGACTGGTCGATTTTGAGGATATCCAGGGGCAAGCGCTTGAGGTAACTGAGCGAGGAGTAGCCGGTACCGAAGTCGTCGATTGCCAATTGCACACCCAGTTGCTTGAGCTGATGCAGCACGCTCAGGGCTTCTTCGGCCTGGCTCATGATGAAGTTTTCGGTGATTTCCAGTTGCAAGTCTCCCGCTTGCAGCTGATAGGTCTTGAGCAGGCTTTCGATGCGCTTGGCCAGGTTGGGTTGGCGCAGCTGCGCGCCAGCCAGGTTGATCGACAGGGGGCCAAAGGGCTGGTAGGTGGTCTTCCAGGTGTGCATCTGCCGGCAGGCCTGTTCCAGCACCCAATCGCCAAGCTGGAGGATGGTGCCATTCTCTTCGGCCAGGTGAATGAAGTGCTCGGGCGGGACTTCGCCCAGAGTCGGGTGGCTCCAGCGGATCAGCGCTTCGGCACCGACCAGGTTCTGGGTCTTGAGGCTGAACTTGGGTTGGTAATACAGGCTGAGCTCGTTGCGTTCGATGGCCCGGCGCAGTTCGTGCTCCAGGGCAATGCGTTCACTGGCCTGGGCGGTGAGATCGCGGGTGTAGGCTTCGACCCGATTGCGGCCTTTGGCTTTTGAGCGGTACATGGCGGCATCGGCATTGCGGATCAGGCTGGCGACGTCGCTGCCATCTTGCGGATAGAGGCTGATGCCGATGCTGGCGCTGGTGAAAAACTCATGTTCGCCGGCCTGGAAGGGGGCGTGGAAGCAGGCCAGCAGCTTGTTGGCAATGCTGCTGGCGTCACTGGGTTTGTGCAGGCCCGGCAGGAGAATGATGAACTCGTCGCCGCCCAGGCGGGCCACGGTGTCGACATCGCGCACTTGTTCCTTGAGGCGCTGGGCGATGCCTTTGAGCAGCAGATCGCCCACCGGGTGACCGAGGCTGTCGTTGATGTGCTTGAAGCGGTCCAGGTCGAGGAACAGCACCGCCCCCTGGCGGCTGGAGATCTGCGCGCAGGTGAGGGCGGCCTGCAAGCGGTTCTCGAACAGGGCGCGGTTGGGCAGGCCGGTCAATGGATCGTGGTGGGCTTGATAGTCGAGCTTGGCCTGAGCGTGCTTGAGGCTGGAGATATCGGCAAAGACGGCAACGAAATGGGTTATTTCCCTGTCGCTATTGCGTACCGCGCTGATGGTCAGCCAGCTGGGGTAGAGCTCGCTGTTCTTGCGCTTGTTCTGGATCTCGCCTTGCCAGTGGCCTTCAGCTGTCAGCTGGTGCCACATCGCTGCGTAGAAGGCGCTGTCGTGCTGGCCTGAGGCAAGCAGGCGGGGTGTCTGGCCCAGGGCTTCGATCTCGCTGTAGCCGGTAATCTCGCTGAAGGCGCGGTTGACCGCGCTGATGCGCTGGTCGGTATCGGTGATCAACACGCCTTCGGCGGTGTTCTCGAACACCGTGGCTGCCAGCTGCAGTTTCTCCTGCATCAGGTGCCGTTCGGTGATGTCGCGGGCGATGGTCAGCATGCAGTCGATGCCGCCAATTGGCAGGGGCCGTGCAGACAGCTCGCACAGGCGGATCTGTCCGTCGCTGCGGCGGATATGGCAGCTGAAGTCGCGCACGAAGCCATCGCGCTGCAGCTGGTCGACCATGCGCTTGCGCTCGTTGAGGTCGACCCAGATGCCCAGGTCCAGCGAGGTTTGGTCGATGGTTGGGTTGAGGTCGTAGCCGGTCAGGCGGCAGAAGCCTTCGTTGACCTCGATCAGCAGGCCATCGCTCTGGCGCGACAGCAAAAGACCGTCCGGCGAGGCGTGGAAGGCTTTGGCAAATTTTTCTTCGGAGGTTTGCAGCTGTTGCTGGGTCTCTTTCAACTGGCTGATGTCGCGCACTGCCACCACCAGGGCGGGAATGCCGTCCAAATCAAAGGTCTCGGCCGAGGTCAGGCCGGTGAACAATTGGCCGTTGCTTCGGCGGAAACTCATTTCCAGATTGCGAATGCCGCCGCGATGCAGGCGTTCAAGCAAGGCCGGACCGCTGCCACTAACGCCCCACAAGCCAAGCTCGGTCGCCGTGCGGCCGACGACTTCGCTGGGGCTCAAGCCGATTTGCTCCTCGAAGGCCTCATTGACCTCAAGCAGGCAGCCGTCGCTGTGCCTGGCGATCAGCAGGATGTCAGGGCATTGCTGGAATACCGAAGCGAACTTCTGCTCCGACAGGCGCAGGGCATCTTCGGTGTGTTTGGCCTCGCTGATGTCGATCATCAAGCCGCGCATCAGCGGTCGGTGGCCGTGTTCGATCATGCTGACGATGTTGCGCACCCACAGGGTATGGCCATCGGCGCGGATTACCCGGTAATCGAGGCTGTGATCGCGTCCCGCTGCGGTCTCGCTTTCGCAGTAGGCCTGCGCCCATAGCGCGTCTTCAGGGTGCAGGATGCTGCGCCAGAAGCCAGGCTTGAGCCACTCGTTGGTGGCAAAACCGAGTAGGTCTTCGGCATGCGGAGACACATAGCTGTAGGTGAAGTCGTTGGCATCTGCCTCCCAGGCGATCGCTGACAGGCTCTCTACCAGGCTGCGGTAGTGATATTCGCTGCTGCGCAGTTCTTGCTCCAGGGCGATGCGCCGCGAGATTTCCGAACTCAGGCGGCGGTTGACGCGGATCATCGCAGCGAGGATCGCTACCAGCAGCAGTACGCCCGGCAGGCCATACAGGAGCATGTCGTGCCAGAAGCTTCTCTGGTCGACCACGTTACCTACCCAGCGCTGCTGGATGTGGCTGATTTCCGCACTGCTCATGTCGGCCAGGACCTTGTCCAGAATGCCGACCAATTGCTTGTTCTCGCGAGGCACAGCCATGGCCAGTTGATAGCGATAGGGCGTTTCACCGCTGACGTACAAGCCATCGAGCTTGAGCTGGCGCAAGCTCCAGATGCTTGAAGCGAGATCCCCGACCACCGCGTCGACTTCATCGGTGGCTAGCGCTTGCAGGGCCGAGCTGACATTGGGCAGGGCCACCAGGTTGAGGTCGGGGTGATGAGTGCGCAGTAGTTCGTGGGGGGCGTAGTCTTGCACCACGGCGATTTTCAGGCCGTACAGGTCCTTGAGGGTACGCGGTTGCGGGCCGCCTTCATGGGCGAGGATGACAATCGGGAAGTCCAGGTACGGGCGGGTGAACGACAGGTAATTCTGCCGTTCCGGAGTCGACATGATGCCGGGCAGCAGGTCGAGCTGGTTATGCCGCGCCTGTTCCAGGACCTGGCTCCAATTGGTGGGCTCGATCGGCTTGAGCGTCACACCCAGGCGCTCCTGGATCAGGGCGATGTAATCGGCGGCCAATCCCTGGTAGTGGCCCTCCTGATCGCGGAATTCGAACGGGGGCCAGGAAGCGTCGACACCCAGCCGCAGCTGTGGGTGTTCGCTGAGCCAGGCTTTCTCTTCGTCGGTCAGGGTAAGGGCGCCGGCCGTTGCGCTCCAAATGGACAGGATCAGCAACAGAATGGCCGGCATTTTCGGCATGGCTGCCTCTCGGTCAGATGGTCTGAATTCGAGTGTAGACGGGCATCGTGCGGGCAGTGGCGGGGGAGGTGATTTAAGTTTGATCGCGCTTGCAGTGTTGCGCCCAAGAAAAACCCCGGCCTGGGCCGGGGTTCGTCATCACTCGTCGAGGAAGGAGCGCAGGTGCTCGCTTCGGGTCGGATGGCGCAGCTTGCGCAGCGCCTTGGCTTCAATCTGACGGATCCGCTCACGGGTCACGTCGAACTGTTTGCCGACCTCTTCGAGGGTGTGGTCGGTGTTCATGTCGATACCGAAACGCATGCGCAGCACTTTGGCTTCGCGTGCGGTCAGGCCGCCGAGCACGTCACGGGTGGCTTCCTTGAGGCTTTCGACCGTGGCTACATCGATCGGGGACTGCATGGTCGAGTCCTCGATGAAGTCGCCCAGGTGCGAATCTTCATCATCACCAATCGGCGTCTCCATGGAGATTGGCTCTTTGGCGATTTTGAGCACCTTGCGGATCTTGTCCTCAGGCATCTCCATGCGCTCACCGAGCTCTTCCGGGGTCGGTTCGCGACCCATTTCCTGCAACATCTGGCGGGAAATACGGTTGAGCTTGTTGATCGTCTCGATCATGTGCACCGGGATACGGATGGTGCGCGCCTGGTCGGCGATCGAGCGGGTGATCGCCTGGCGAATCCACCAGGTGGCGTAGGTCGAGAACTTGTAGCCGCGACGGTATTCGAACTTGTCCACCGCCTTCATCAAGCCGATGTTGCCTTCCTGGATCAGATCGAGGAACTGCAGACCACGGTTGGTGTACTTCTTGGCGATCGAGATCACCAGACGCAGGTTGGCCTCGACCATTTCCTTTTTCGCGCGACGGGCCTTGGCCTCGCCGATCGACATGCGACGGTTGATTTCCTTGATCTCGGCGACGGTCAGGCCAGTCTCGGTTTCAAGGTCGACCAGCTTCTGCTGGCAGGCAACGATCGCGTCGTTCTTCTCGCCCAGCGCGGCGGCCCACTTGGTGCTGCGCTTGGACAGGTCACCGCTCCAGGTCTGGTCGACTTCGTTGCCTGGGAACAGGCGCAGGAAGTCGGCACGCGGCATGCGAGCGTCACGAACACACAGTTGCATGATCGCGCGCTCTTGCTGACGCAGGCGATCCAGGGCACCACGAACGCGCTCGACGAGCACTTCGAACTGCTTGGGCACCAGCTTGATCGGCATGAACAGATCAGCCAGGGCCTGCATGGCACCGATGCTTTCGGCATGGGTACGGCCGTGCTTTTTCAGCGCCTTGAGAGTGATGGCGAGCTGGTCGGAAACCGCGCCGAAACGCTGGGCAGCAATGATCGGATCGGGACCGCTTTCGGCCTCTTCCTCTTCGTCATCGCCGTCCTTTTCCTCTTCCTCGTCGTCGGCCTCTTCCTTCGCAGCAGCGGCCTTGGCGCCAGGAATCGGCACTTCTTCGGTCGGTGCGGCGATGTTGTCATCAGGGTCGATGTAACCACTGAGAACGTCGGACAGGCGGCCACCTTCGGTGGTGACGCGGTCGTATTCGCTAAGGATGTAGTCGACAGTACCCGGGAAGTGAGCGATAGCGCCCATGACTTCACGGATGCCTTCCTCGATACGCTTGGCGATTTCGATCTCGCCTTCGCGGGTCAGCAGCTCGACAGTACCCATTTCACGCATGTACATGCGCACCGGGTCGGTCGTGCGGCCGATATCGGTCTCAACGGCGGCCAACGCTGCGGCGGCCTCTTCGGCTGCGGCTTCGTCAGTGTCGGCTTCCGCCAACAACAGGGCATCCGCATCCGGAGCAGTCTCGAATACGTTGATCCCCATGTCGTTGATCATGCGGATGATGTCTTCCACCTGTTCAGGATCTGAAATATCCTCAGGCAGGTGGTCGTTGACCTCCGCGTAAGTCAGGTAACCCTGCTCACGACCGCGGGTGATCAACTCTTTGATACGAGATTGCTGTTGCGCTTTTCCGGACATAACACCCTATCCACTGAAGGTCTTGGCGGGCAAAAAACAAGCCGAGGATTATACCCGAGCTAGGACCTCACGCGCCAGATGAGGTCGGGTTTTGTGCGGGAACATTGCGGCTCAGCAGGGCTAAAAGCTGAGATTTTTCCTCTGTGCTCAACTCACTTTGACGTGCTTTGCGCATCAGATGTTCCAGGCTGCGCTCGCGTTGGCGGGCGGATAAACTAGTAATGGTGTCGAAAAACTGTTGTTCAAGGTTGTCGGCATCGATCAACCATTCCTTTTCTGCCAAGGCGCGCAGCAGGCGGCCTTGGTCAGTGCCGTGCCAGCGTGCAATCAGCTGCATTGAGCTTAGCTTAGGATTCTTCTGCGCGGCTTCGATCAGGGCCACCAGCAACTGGTTGTAAACATGTTCCTCGTCGGCGAAATGGCTGGCGTCTTCCACTTTGCCGGCCAGCAGCGGGTAGTGCAGTAGCGTGCGCAGGGCCGATAACATCGGCGGTTCGACCGGTGCCGGCACCCGTGGCGGCGCGTCGCGTTGGCCGTCGCGTTGCCAGGGTTTGCCACCCTTCTTGTCCCAGGGTTTGTTGTCCCACTGTTTCTTGCCGGTGCCCTGTTTGGGCGTCCATGGCCGCTGTTCCTGATGGCTTTGATGAGCTACGCCATAGTCGGGCTGATGCTGATCGCCGTAGTCGGGGGTGTAGCTGGCCATGGCGTCGTAGTCGTAGCCAGGGTCGTAGTCCGGCACGCTGGGCGCTGGTGCGCTTTGTGCCAATTGCTCCATCTGCTGCGGATCGAGCCCGGTGATTTCCCGCAGGCGATTGCGCATCAGCTGGCGCAGGTTGGCGCCGGGGATTTTTTCGATCAACGGCGCGGCCAGAGTGGCCATGTGCGCCTTGCCTTCGAGCGAACGCGGGTCGGCTTCGTTGCTCAATTGCTCGAAGAAGTAGTCGGCCAGCGGTTGCGCGTGCTGGTTGATGCGGGCCTGGAAGGCGTCAGTGCCTTCGGCGCGTACCAGGGTGTCTGGGTCTTCCCCCTCGGGCAGGAACAGGAAGCGTGCACGGCGCCCGTCCTGGAGGCTCGACAGGGTCGACTCCAGGGCGCGCCAGGCCGCCTTGCGCCCAGCCTGGTCGCCGTCAAAACAGAACAGCACGCTCGGCACCACCCGGAACAGTCGCTTGAGGTGTTCTTCGCTGGTCGCCGTGCCTAGTGTCGCCACCGCGTTGCGCAAGCCTTGCTGGGCCAGGGCGATGACGTCCATGTAGCCTTCGACGACGATGATCTCATCGAGGCTGCGGTTGTGCTTGCGTGCCTCGAACAGGCCGTACAGCTCCTGGCCCTTGTGGAACACCGGGGTTTCCGGCGAGTTCAGGTACTTGGGCTTGTCGTCGCCCAGCACCCGACCGCCGAAGGCGATCACGCGGCCGCGGCTGTCGCGGATCGGGAACATCACCCGGTCGCGGAAGCGGTCGTAGCGCTTGCCGCTCTCGGCGTTCTCGATCAGCAAGCCGGCGTCGATCATCACCTTTTGCTGCAAGCTGTCGGCGCCCAGGTGCTTCATCAGGTTGTCCCAACCTGGCGGGGCGAAACCCAAGCCGAAGTCGCGGGCAATCTCACCTGAAAGGCCGCGGCCTTTGAGGTAATCCACCGCTGCCTTGCGGGTCTGATGGCTGCGCAGTGCCTGACGGTAGAACTCGGCAGCGGCTTCCAGCAGCGGATAAAGGGGCGAATCGGTCGGCTGGCGTGGCTTGTGCCCACGCCGGCCTTCTTCGCGCGGCACTTCCATGCCCGCGCCGCGGGCCAGCTCCTCGACTGCCTGGGGGAAATCCAGGTTGTCGTGGTCCATGACGAAGCCCAAGGCGTTGCCGCCGGCGCCGCAGCCAAAGCAGTAGTAGAACTGCTTGTCGGGGCTGACGGTGAAGGAGGGCGTCTTTTCCTTATGGAACGGGCAGCAGGCGGAGTAGTTCTTGCCGGTCTTTTTCAGTTGGACGCGCGAACTCACCACGTCGACGATGTCGGTGCGGTTGAGAAGGTCGTCAATGAAAGTCTGGGGAATCAGCCCGGCCATAACAGTCTCGTCATCTGGCAACTGGCAAGTCTAATCGCTAACGCAAGTATGCGGGAGAGAGTGCAGCGGTACGGGAAAAGCGAGGGAGGTGTGCTCGTCGCCAGCCACAAGGGCTCGCCAGACAGGGACGGCACGACTGGTCTAGGACCAGCTCTGACGTGTTCAAGCAGCTTGCTCTACTGCAAGTCGCAGAGAGCGCCTCAAGCTGACGCCTAAGGTTTGAAACAACCGCTGCCATCGGCCCGGCGGTTAGCCGGGCAGGGCAGAAGCTTTGCGTTGAACGTCTGTATTAGTACAGACGAACGGCGCGGCGCTGTTCGCGCTGGACTTTCTTAGCGTGACGCTTAACTGCGGCTGCAGCCTTGCGCTTACGCTCGGAAGTCGGCTTCTCGTAAAACTCGCGGCTACGCACTTCAGCCAGTACACCGGCTTTTTCGCAGGAGCGCTTGAAACGACGCAGAGCTACGTCGAAGGGTTCGTTCTCTTTTACTTTGACGGCTGGCATCCAGGGCTACCTTCATTCGTTACCGGGGTAGACGTACTCCTGACAAAACAAAGATGCGCTGGAGAACGTCGGTTTTCAAGGGTTGCGGATGTTAACGCTTAGCTAGCCGGAATGCAAAGCCTCTGATCGAAAACCGCTGGTCGGCACTGGGCACGGGGACTATCATGCGCGCCTTCGAATTCAGCCTCCACAAGGCACGGACCCATGCTAGTACTGGGATTGGAAACATCCTGCGACGAAACTGGCGTCGCATTATACGACAGTGAACGCGGCCTGCTGGCCGATGCGCTGTTCAGCCAGATCGACCTGCACCGCGCCTATGGCGGCGTTGTGCCCGAGCTCGCCTCGCGTGATCACGTCAAGCGTATGTTGCCGTTGATCCGCCAGGTGCTGGACGAAGCCGGGGCAGTCGCCACCGAGATCGATGCCATCGCCTACACCGCAGGCCCTGGGCTGGTCGGCGCCTTGCTGGTGGGCGCTTCCTGCGCCCAGGCCATGGCGTTTGCCTGGGATATCCCGGCGATCGGCGTGCACCATATGGAAGGCCATCTGCTGGCGCCGATGCTCGAAGAGCAGCCACCGGAGTTTCCGTTCGTCGCTTTGTTGGTGTCCGGTGGTCACACCCAGCTGGTGCGGGTCGATGGCATCGGCCAGTACCAACTGCTGGGGGAGAGCCTGGACGACGCGGCAGGCGAGGCGTTCGACAAGACCGCCAAGCTGATTGGCCTGAATTATCCAGGCGGCCCGGAAATCGCTCGGCTGGCCGAGCAGGGCGTGCCTGGACGCTTTGTCTTCCCACGGCCGATGACTGATCGCCCTGGCCTTGAATTCAGCTTCAGTGGCCTGAAGACCTTCGCCCTCAATACCTGGCAGAAGTGCCGCGATGCTGGAGACGACAACGAGCAAACCCGTTGCGACGTATCCCTGGCGTTCCAGCAGGCGGTGGTTGAGACTCTGACCATCAAGTGCAAGCGTGCGCTCAAGCAGACTGGCCTCAAGCGCCTGGTCATCGCCGGTGGCGTGAGTGCCAACAAGGCGCTGCGCGAATCGCTGGAAAGCATGCTTGCCGGCATCAAAGGCAACGTCTACTACGCGCGCCCCAGGTTCTGCACCGATAACGGTGCGATGATCGCCTACGCGGGTTGCCAGCGGCTGCTGGCCGGACAGAAACAGGATCTGGCCATCAGTGTTCAGGCACGCTGGCCGATGGAGCAGTTGCCGCCGGTTTGAAGCTCGATGCCGCTCATGCGCATGGCTCAGAAATGTCGTTCGCGTCCGGCGAACAGGTCGCGTAGATTGCTGCGATGACGCCAGACGATCAGTATCGTGAGTACGGTCATGGGCAGCAGTGCTTCCGGCTCGCGCCAGGCCAGCAGTGGCAGGGTCAGCGGGGTGGCGATCAGCGCGGCGAGCGAGCTGGTGCGGGTCAGGTAGAAGGTCAGGCCCCAGGCGACGATGGCCAGCAGGGCGGCAGGAAAGTACAGCGCCATGAGCATGCCGGCCGCCGTTGCTACACCTTTACCGCCCTTGAAGCGGAAGTACACCGGAAACAGGTGGCCGATCACCGCGCATAGGCCAATCCAGGCTTGCTGTTGCAAGCCCAAACCGGCCAGGTCGGCTAGCAGTACTGGCAACATGCCCTTGCATAGGTCGCCCAGCAGGGTCAGGATCGCCATTTTGCGACCTGCCAAACGCAGCATGTTGGTCGCCCCGGCATTGCCCGAACCGCTTGAGCGAGGGTCGGGGCTGCCGCTGAGGCGGCTCAGGACAATGGCGAAGGACAGAGAGCCGAGCAGGTAGGCGAGCAGCGCCAATAACCAAAACATGCTAACTATTCCGGGCGAGGACGCCCTGATTCTAACGGCGCCAGTCGCCCTTGTCGTGCTGTGGAGAGAAGTGCTTGGACAGAGTGTTCATCGAAGGCCTGGAAGTCGATACCGTGATCGGTGCTTATGATTGGGAACGGGATATTCGCCAGTGCCTGCGCCTGGACTTGAGCTTCGCCTGGGATAACCGCCCAGCCGCGGCCGGTGACGACCTGAGCCTGGCGCTGGACTATGCCAGTGTGTCGGCGCGGGTTCAGGCGTTTGCCGAGCAGGCGCGCTTCGAGTTGGTCGAGACTTTCGCCGAGCGGCTGGTCGCGGTGCTGATGGACGAGTTCCACATTCCCTGGGTGCGACTGAAGCTGACCAAGCCGGGCGCCGTCCCGGCAGCCCGTGGCGGTGTTGGCGTGGAGATCGAGCGCGGATGTCTGTGAGCACGGTTTACCTAGGGCTGGGCAGTAACATCGAGCGTGAGAAGCACCTGTGCGCTGGGCTCGATGCCTTGGCGGGCTTTCTGCGTGACATGCGCTGCTCGCCGGTATTCGAAAGCCAGGCAGTCGGGATCAAGAGCGGCCCGTTCTTCAACCTGGTGGTGACTGGCCAAACTGACCTGCCGCTGCTGGAGCTGGATCGCCGACTCAAGTTCATCGAGGCGGAAAATGGCCGCTATGCGCCGGATCGCAGGGGCTTGCCGTTGGATATCGATGTGCTGATGTATGACGATCTCTATGGCACATTCGATGGCCTGGTATTGCCGCGGGCGGAGATTCTGAAGAATGCGTTCGTGCTGTGGCCGTTGTCGCTGATCGCGCCGACATTGCTGCATCCGGGGGCGGGCAAGCGCATGGCGCAGCTGTGGCAGGAGGCGAGCATCGACCAGGTATTGGCGCCAGTGCCGTTTGAATGGCGTGGGTTGCAGCTGACCCGTCCGTGAGCTGAGCTGCAGTTGTTCTGGGCTGTACTGACGCTATCGCGGGGCAAGCCCGCTCCCACGTAGTTGCTCCTGCGCAGCCGCTTGCTGCTTATGCTTCAGCGATGACACTAGCGCGGGCGCTTCCTGCGTATGCTTCAGCGATAAGTTGGCGTTGGAGGGGGCGGCGTGGGAGCGGGCTTGCCCCGCGATTGCATTCTCAAGCCTGGGTAAAGCGCTCTAGCGCCGCCAGCCGCTCAGACCTGAGCGCCTCGCCTAACGCCTGCCCGGTCAGGCCTCGTTCCACCAAACTTTTCACATCCACCGCCTTGGCTTCTTGCGCTGCTGCACGTAGGTAGGCGCCCTGTGGATAACCTTGTTCCTGCAGCTGTTGCCGCCCACGAGCAATCATCTCGCACGCCGCGATATAGTCTTCGAAGCGCTGCGGCCTTCGATACACATCAAACTTCTGCAGCAACTCCAGTAGCTTCGATGCGCTGAGCGTGTAGTCCTGTTGGCAATAGCCGTGGCATTCACCCACGAGCAAGGCCAGCTCCTGGCACTCTCGCGGCGCTTTGAAGCGTTGGTTGATGGCTTTGATCGCTCCACCCAGGTCATGCGTCAAACACGCCCAGCGCACATGCAGGGGCTGCTGATGCAGGGCGGCCTGTTCGAGCACAGCCAAGGTTCGCTGGTCGCTATCCAACAGGGTATCTAGCTCGGGCATCAGCTGTTTTAGCGCAGCACAATCACGCAGCACCTGAATGAATACCTGCGGCTGATCTTCCATCAAGGCGCGCTCGATCTCTTTCCAGCTGCGCTCGGCAGTCAAAGCCTGCAATTCACCCGAATCGCTGATCTGTCGCATCAACTCAAGGGTTTCTTCAGCCACCCTGAAACCCAGCGGGGCATAGCGAGCGGCGAAGCGGGCGACGCGCAGAACCCTGAGAGGATCTTCGGCAAACGCGGGGGAAACGTGGCGCAGTATGCGCTTATCCAGATCGGTCTTGCCGTGGTAGGGATCGCACAGGCTGCCGTGCTCATCCTCGGCCATGGCATTGATGGTCAGGTCGCGGCGGATCAGGTCTTGTTCCAGGGTGACCTCAGGGCTGGCATGGAAGGTAAAACCGCCATAGCCACGCCCGCTCTTGCGCTCGGTGCGCGCCAGCGCATATTCCTCGCCAGTCTTGGGATGAATGAAGACCGGGAAGTCGGCCCCGACCGGGCGATAGCCCAAGGCTTGCATCTGTTCAACAGTGGCACCCACCACCAGCCAGTCGACATCGCTGACAGGACGCCCGAGCAGGCGGTCACGCACCGCGCCGCCAACTTTATAAATCTGCATGTTAAATCTCCCTTGCTGCCCACAGGATAACCTGTCGACAGCAAGGGAGGGGCTTGGCTAGAGGTGATGAACCACGGCCAGGTCCATGCGTCCGTAGTCGCCGGCCTCGCCATGCTCGCCGCGTGGCGGCATGTGATGGGTCTTCATGATCTGGTCGCCCTGTACGGTTTCCAGGTGGATGTCGAAGCCCCACAAACGGTGCAGGTGCTTGAGCACCTCGTCGGTGGAGTCGCCCAGCGGTTTGCGGTTGTGCTGCTGGTGGCGCAGGGTCAGCGAGCGGTCGCCTCGGCGGTCGATGCTCCAGATCTGCACGTTAGGTTCGCGGTTGCCCAAATTGTATTGCGCAGCCAGCTGTTCGCGGATGACCCGATAACCGGATTCGTCGTGAATCGCAGGCACCAGCAAGTCGTCGCGCTGATCGTCATCGAGGATGCTGAACAGCTTCAGATCGCGGATCACCTTGGGTGACAGGTACTGCAGGATGAAGCTCTCGTCCTTGAAGCTGCTCATGGCGAACTTGATGGTAGAAAGCCAATCACTGCCGGCAATGTCGGGGAACCAGCGGCGATCTTCCTCGGTTGGATGTTCGCAGATGCGGCGAATGTCAGTGTACATGGCAAAGCCCAGGGCATAGGGGTTGATGCCGCTGTAGTACGGGCTGTCGAAGCCGGGTTGGAACACCACGCTGGTATGCGACTGGAGGAACTCCATCATGAAGCCTTCGGTTACCAGGCCCTCGTCGTAGAGGTCGTTCATCAGCGTGTAGTGCCAGAAGGTGGCCCAGCCTTCGTTCATCACCTGGGTCTGGCGCTGTGGATAGAAGTATTGGGCGATCTTGCGCACGATGCGCACTACCTCGCGCTGCCAGGGTTCGAGCAGCGGAGCGTGTTTTTCAATGAAGTAGAGGATGTTCTCCTGCGGTTCGGCGGGGAAGCGTGCATCGTCGCGGTCGCTGCCCTTCTCCGCCCCTTTGGGGATGGTTCGCCACAGGTCGTTGATCTGCTTCTGCAGGTGTTCTTCACGCTCTTTCTGCCGGCGCCGTTCCTCTTCGGCGGAAATCGGGTAAGGCCGCTTGTAGCGGTCTACGCCGTAATTCATCAGGGCATGGCAAGAGTCGATCAGGTCTTCCACGGCATCGATACCGTGGCGCTCTTCGCACTGGGCGATGTACTGCTTGGCGAACACCAGGTAGTCGATGATCGAACTGGCGTCGGTCCAGGTGCGGAACAGGTAGTTGCCCTTGAAGAAACTGTTGTGCCCATAGCAGGCATGGGCAATCACCAGTGCCTGCATGCACATGGTGTTCTCTTCCATCAGGTAGGCGATGCACGGATCGGAGTTGATCACGATCTCGTAAGCCAGGCCCATCTGGCCGCGGCTGTAGGATTTTTCGGTACTGAGGAACTGCTTGCCGTAGGACCAGTGGTGATAACCCAATGGCATGCCGACGGAGGCGTAGGCATCCATCATCTGCTCGGCGGTAATCACTTCGATCTGGTTGGGGTAGGTGTCCAGCGCGTAACGCTCGGCCAGCCGGCTGATTTCCCGATCGTAGGTCTGGATCAGGTCGAACGTCCACTCGGACCCGGTGGATATGGGTTGGCGTCTCTGTGCTCTGGCGGTCATGTGGCTAACCTGCGCTGGAAGAGTTCACGGAAGACCGGATAGATATCGCCGGCCGAAACCAACTGCTGCTGGGCGAAGGTGTCAGGGAAAGACTCGCCGATGCGCTCGTACTCGTACCACAGCGCTTGGTGTTCGCGTGGGGTGATCTCCACGTAAGTGTAGTACTGCACATGCGGCATGATCTGTTTGGAGAGGATCTCGCGGCAGATCGGTGAGTCGTCGTTCCAGTTATCACCGTCCGATGCTTGCGCCGCGTAGATGTTCCAATCGTTGGTCGGGTAGCGCTCGGCCATGATCTCTTGCATCAGTTTCAGCGCGCTGGAGACGATGGTGCCGCCGGTCTCGCGGGAATAGAAGAATTCCTCCTCGTCGACCTCGCGGGCGCTGGTGTGGTGGCGAATGAACACCACTTCGATGCGGTCGTAATTGCGCTTGAGGAACAGGTACAAGAGGATGAAGAAGCGCTTGGCAATGTCCTTGGTGGCTTGGGTCATCGAGCCGGAAACGTCCATCAGGCAGAACATCACCGCCTTGGAGCTGGGATTGGGTTGTTTGACCAACAGGTTGTACTTGAGGTCGAAGGTGTCGAGGAAGGGCAGGCGGTTGATGCGGGCGCTGAGGCGCTCGATCTCGGCCTCTACGGCTTGAATGTCGGTGAAATTATCAGGCTCTTCGACCTTCAGCCGTGCCAGTTCAGCCTTGGCCTCGCGCAGCAGTGCGCGGCTACTGCCGGTCAGCGCGATGCGCCGGGCATGGGCCGAGCGCAGGGTGCGGATGATATTGATGCGCGAAGGGTTGCCTTCGTTGGCAATCCCGGCGCGCACGGTCTTGAAGGTATCGGTGCCGGCCAGGTGACGCTTGACCAGGTTGGGCAGCTCCAGGTCTTCGAACATGAATTCGAGGAATTCTTCCTGGGTGATCTGGAAAACGAAGTCGTCCATGCCCTCGCCGGAATTACCGGCCTTGCCGCGGCCACCTCCGCCACCTGCGCCACCTTGCGGGCGGGCGATGTGTTCGCCGGCGGTGAATTCCTTGTTGCCTGGGTGAACGATGGTCTGCTTACCACCGCGACCATGGTGCAACACCGGCTCGTCGATATCTCGGCCGGGAATGCTGATCTGTTCGCCGTGTTCCATGTCCATGATGGAGCGGCGACTTACGGCCTCTTCGACGGCCTTTTTGATGTGGTCACGGTACCGGCGCAAAAAGCGCTGGCGGTTGACCGTGCTCTTGTTCTTGCCGTTCAGGCGTCGGTCGATAACGTAGCTCATGGTCTCTCCGCTAAAAACAGCTGCAAGCGTCAAGCATCAAGCTGCAAGAAACAGCAGCCCCCACGGCCGCAAGCTGTGGCGCATCGTCGTAACGTTGCGCTGAACAGCCCGCGGCTTGCGGCGTGCAGCTTGCCGCTTTATTGCGATTTCCTGACTCGCAGGTACCATTCCGACAGCAAGCGCACCTGCTTGTCGGTATAGCCACGTTCCACCATCCGGGTAACGAAGTCGTTGTGCTTCTGTTGATCCTCCTTGCTGGCCTTGGCGTTGAAGCTGATGACCGGCAGCAGGTCTTCGGTGTTGGAGAACATTTTCTTCTCGATCACCACCCGCAGCTTCTCGTAGCTCAGCCAGGTCGGGTTCTTGCCATTGTTGTTGGCTCGGGCACGCAGGACGAAGTTGACGATCTCGTTGCGGAAATCCTTCGGATTGCTGATGCCGGCAGGCTTCTCGATCTTCTCCAGCTCCTCGTTGAGGGCGATGCGGTTGAGGATCTCGCCGGTTTCCGGGTCGCGGTATTCCTGGTCCTGAATCCAGAAGTCGGCGTACAGCACGTAGCGGTCGAAGATGTTCTGGCCGTATTCGCTGTAGGACTCCAGGTAAGCGGTCTGGATCTCCTTGCCGATGAACTCGATGTAGCGCGGTGCCAGGTATTCCTTGAGGAAGCGCAGGTAGCGTTCGCGCACCTCGGCCGGGAATTGCTCCTGCTCGATCTGCTGTTCCAGCACATACAGCAGGTGCACCGGGTTGGCGGCTACTTCATGGGGGTCGAAGTTGAACACCTTGGAGAGGATCTTGAAGGCGAAGCGAGTCGACAGGCCGGTCATGCCCTCATCGACGCCGGCTGAGTCGCGGTATTCCTGGATCGACTTGGCCTTTGGATCGGTGTCCTTGAGGTTTTCCCCGTCATACACGCGCATCTTCGAATAGATATTCGAGTTTTCCGGCTCCTTGAGGCGCGACAGCACAGTGAACTGGGCAAGCATCTTCAAGGTGTCAGGCGCGCAATGGGCCTTGGCCAGGGAGCTATTGAACAGCAGCTTGTCGTAGATCTTGATCTCGTCACTGACGCGCAGGCAGTACGGCACCTTGACGATGTAGATCCGGTCGATGAACGCCTCGTTGTTCTTGTTGTTGCGGAAGGTGTGCCACTCCGATTCGTTGGAGTGGGCCAGCAGGATCCCGGAGTAGGGGATCGCGCCGAGGCCTTCGGTACTGTTGTAGTTGCCTTCCTGGGTGGCGGTCAGCAGTGGGTGGAGCACCTTGATCGGCGCCTTGAACATCTCGACGAATTCCATCAGGCCCTGGTTGGCTCGGCACAGCGCACCCGAATAGCTGTAGGCGTCGGCGTCGTTCTGCGGGAATTCCTCGAGCTTGCGAATATCCACCTTGCCCACCAGCGCGGAGATATCCTGGTTGTTCTCATCGCCCGGCTCGGTCTTGGCCACGGCAATCTGGTTGAGGATCGAAGGGTACAGCTTGACCACTTTGAACTGGCTGATATCGCCCCCGAATTCGGCCAGTCGTTTGGTCGCCCAAGGCGACATGATGGTATTGAGGTAGCGCCGCGGGATGCCGAAATCTTCTTCGAGAATGGCCCCATCTTCGGTGGCGTTGAACAGCCCCAGTGGCGACTCGAAGACCGGCGAGCCCTTGATCGCGTAGAAAGGCACTTTCTCCATCAGTTGCTTGAGTTTTTCCGCCAGCGACGATTTACCGCCGCCCACCGGGCCCAGCAAATAGAGGATCTGTTTCTTCTCTTCCAGGCCCTGCGCGGCATGCCGGAAGTACGAGACGATCTGGTCGATGCATTCTTCCATGCCATGGAAGTCTTCAAACGCGGGATAGCGGCGGATCACTTTGTTGGAGAAGATTCGCGACAGTCGGGAGTTGCTCGAGGTGTCGATCAGTTCCGGCTCACCGATGGCCATCAACAGCCGTTCGGCCGCCGAAGCGTAGGCGCTGCGATCCTGTTTGCACAGCTCGAGGTACTCCTGCAGCGAGAGTTCTTCCTGGCGGGTTGACTCGAAACGTTGTTGGAAGTGGCTAAAGATACTCATGACGTCACCTCGCTCGATACGTGGAGCCGACGCCGGATCAGTCAGCTGATGCTGGCATGCAACCGGGTTCGCCGATTGCTGTATACCCCCCAGAACACCCTTGAAACGCTACCGATGACCCGCACGCCGGTGTACCGGCTCTCCCCTTTTTGGATGGCCTGGGCTTAAGGATAGTTGGTTCTACGAGAGGTCAAGGGCGCAAGGCCCAGAAGTTTGCCACGACCGTTCGTCAGGTCTGGCGCGAGCCCGCACGGGACGCGGGCTGCGAGGGAAATGAAAAAATTATTCGGTGCTGCCTTGGGCGATCTCGGCCGGATAAGTACCACGCCACAGCTCAAAGCCGCCATCGAGGCTATAGACCTCGGAGAAGCCCTGGCCGACCAGGTAGGCGGCTGCGCTCTGGCTGGAATTGCCGTGATAGCAGACCACCACGGTGGGTTTGTCGAGGTCGGCATTGCGGATGAAATCGGCGACCGAGTGGTTGTCCAGATGCGTGGCACCACTGATATGGCCAGCGGCAAAGGCTTGCGGGTCGCGAATGTCGACGACCACCGCACCTTGCTCACGCAGGGTCTGGGCCTGCTCGGGAGGGATGCGCTTGAATTCGCTCATGGGGGCGGTTTCCTTCAGGACTGATCGTTCATTCTAGTGGGTTGTGCTGGCTGACGTGGAGTGCCGTCGTCGGCGCAGTCACAGCGGTGCAGTTCGCCGCTGTCGACGTTGTACAAGGTCAAGGCACCGCCCCATACGCAGCCGGTGTCCAGGGCTACCACGCCGGGCGCATGAACGCGCCCTTCGAGGGCCGCCCAGTGACCGAAGATGATCTTCACGTGGCGCGAACGGCGGTCTTTGTGGGCGAACCAGGGCTTGTAACCTTTGGGCGCGGTGTCCAGGCCTTCCTTGCTCTTGAGGTCGAGCTTGCCTTCGGCGGTACAGAAGCGCATGCGGGTGAAGTAATTGGTGATTACCCGCAGGCGCTCGACGCCGGTCAGCTTGTTGCTCCACTTGTTCGGCTCGTTGCCGTACATGCCATCCAGGTAGAGCTTCAGGCGGGCATCGTCACGCAGCACCTCTTCAACTTCTGCGGCCAGCTCCAAGGCTTTACCCAGGGTCCATTGCGGCGGAATGCCAGCATGCACCAGGGCAACGCCGCGCGGCTCGTCGTAATGCAACAGCTTCTGCTGGCGCAACCAGTCGAGCAGTTGGTCGGCGTCGGGCGCTTCGATGATTTCGCGCAGGGTATCGCTTTTCTTCAGGCGTTCGATGTTGTGCCAGGCGGCCAGCAGATGCAGGTCGTGATTACCCAGCACGCATACCAGCGATTGGCGGATCGAATACAAAAAGCGCAGGGTTTCCAGCGACTCAGGGCCGCGATTGACCAGGTCACCGACCAACCACAGGCGGTCGACGGTGGGGTTGAAGTGCACACGTTCGAGCAGGCATTTAAGCGGTTGCAGGCAGCCTTGCAGGTCACCGACAGCGTACACAGCCATCAGTGCAGGGCCCCGGGTACGGCCAGGCGGAACGGCGCGATGGCGGCGTCGAAGCGTTTGCCGTCTTCGGCGAACATCTGGTAGCTGCCCTGCATGGCACCGACGCGGGTGCTGATCACAGCGCCACTGCTGTAGGTATGGCTCTGGCCCGGCTCGATCAGCGGCTGCTGGCCAACTACGCCTGCGCCGCGAACCTCTTCGACTTCACCATCACCATTGGTAATCAGCCAGTGCCGGGACATCAGCTTGGCGGATACCGTGCCGTTGTTCTGTACGGTAATGGTGTAGGCGAAGGCGAAACGCTCGTTGTCGGGATCGGATTGTTCTTTGAGATAGCGGGTGACGACGCTGACGTCGATCTGATAGCGGGGGTCGGACATGCAAGGGCCTTGAGCAAACACGCAATTGCGGCAATGGATGCAGTCTAGGCCATTGGAGGGGCTGGAAGCCAGTTGTGGAACTATTGCCCTTGGGCAGTCGATCGCGGGGCAGGGGCTGCCCCGCGATCAGTCGCGGTCAGTTGCTCGGCTGTTGCTCAGCCAGCTTGTCGGCCAGGCGCACGAACGCGGCCAGGTCGAGCTGCTCGGGACGCAGGCTGCCGTCTACGCCAGCGGCTTCGATGGCCTGGCTGTCGAGCAGGCCCTTGAGGGTGTTGCGCAGGGTCTTGCGGCGCTGGTTGAAGGCTTCGCGCACCACCCGCTCAAGCAGCAGCGGATCCTTGGCGGGGAACGGCAGCACTTCATGTGGGACCAGGCGAACGATGGCCGAGTCGACTTTCGGCGGCGGGTTGAACGCCCCTGGGCCGACGTTGAACAGGTGTTCGACCCGGCAGTGGTACTGCACCATGATCGACAGGCGGCCCCAATCACCGCCGCCTGGGCCTGCGGCCATGCGCTCGACCACTTCCTTTTGCAGCATGAAGTGCATGTCGCGAATCAGCCCAGCGTGGCTGAGCAGGTGGAAGATCAATGGCGTGGAGATGTTGTAGGGCAGGTTGCCGACGACTTTCAGGCTGCGCTGCGGCACGCCCAGTTGATTGAAGTCGAACTTCAGCGCATCACCCTGGTGCAGGCGGAAGTTGTCGCGACCGGCGAACTTGTGCTGAAGAATCGGCACCAGGTCTTTGTCCAGCTCGACTACGTCCAGCTGCGCACCGCTGCCCAGCAGGCCTTCGGTGAGGGCACCTTGGCCTGGGCCGATTTCCAGCAGGTGCTCACCGGGCTTGGCGTGGATGGCGCGCAGGATGCGGTCGATGATGCCGGCGTCGTGCAGGAAGTTCTGGCCGAAGCGCTTGCGCGCCCGGTGTTGGTAGTGCTCGTTCATGGTCGGTTCTCGGCCATCTGGTAGGCGGTGTGCAACGCGACGCGCAGGCTGCCGGTGTCGACCTTGCCAGTGCCGGCAAGGTCCAGAGCCGTGCCGTGGTCAACCGAGGTACGGATGATCGGCAGGCCCAGGGTGACGTTGACGGCCGCGCCGAAACCTTTGTACTTGAGTACCGGCAGGCCTTGGTCGTGGTACATCGCCAGCACCGCGTCGCAGTGCTCCAGATATTTGGGGGTAAACAGGGTATCGGCTGGCAGTGGGCCGCGCAGGTCCATTCCTTCATTGCGCAGGCGTTGCAGTGCAGGCTCGATGATGTCGATTTCTTCGCGGCCCAGATGCCCGCCTTCACCGGCGTGCGGATTAAGCCCGCAAACCAGGATGCGTGGCATGGCAATGCCGAATTTGTCGCGCAGATCAGCATGCAGAATGCGCGTGACCCGCTCCAGGCGCTCGCCAGTGATGGCATCGGCGATATCGCGCAGGGGCAGGTGAGTGGTCACCAGCGCCACGCGCAGGCCGTGGGTGGCGAGCATCATCACCACTTGGCTGGTGTGGGTCAGTTCGGCGAGAAACTCAGTATGCCCGGAGAAGGCAATCCCGCTTTCATTGATCACGCCCTTGTGTACTGGGGCGGTGATCATGCCCGCGAAGTGTCCGTCCAGGCAGCCTTGGCCAGCCCGGGTCAGGGTCTGCAGTACGAACGCCGCGTTGGCTTTGTCCAGCTGCCCTGGCACCACGCTTGCGGCCAGTGGCGTATCCCAGACGTACAGGCTCCCGGCAGGCGCTGCCTGGTCGGGCCATGTGTCGGGGGTAACCGGCAGCAGACTGACCGCCAGCCCCAGCTGCGCGGCCCGCTCGGCGAGCAGGTCACGGCTGGTGATGGCAATCAGGGGATGAGGCTGGGCCTCGGTGGCGAGCAGCAGGCACAGGTCAGGACCTATGCCAGCAGGCTCGCCGGGCGTGACGGCGAAGCGCAGGGGCTTCACTGGGCGGCCTGGTCAGCGCCAGGCAGCTTGATCTCAACGTAGGCTTCGTCGCGGATCTGGCGCAGCCAGGTCTGCAGCTCTTCGTCGTATTTGCGGTTACGCAGGACGGTCAGGGCTTGTTGTTCGCGAGCCTGTTCAGTGCTGTCGGTGGCGCGACGGCCCAGCACTTCCAGCACATGCCAGCCGTACTGGGTACGGAATGGCTTGGTCACTTGGCCTTGCTGGGCATTGGCCATTTGCTCGCGGAACTCTGGCACCAGGCTGTTCGGATCGACCCAGTTGAGGTCGCCGCCGTTGAGCGCCGAACCTGGATCTTCCGAGAAGCTTTTCGCCAGGGTGGCGAAGTCTTCACCGTTCTGGATGCGGTCGTAGAGTTTCTCGGCCAGTTGTTCGGTGGCCGCTTCGCTACGGATTTCGCTCGGCTTGATCAGGATGTGGCGCACGTGCACTTCGTCACGCAGCACGCTCTCGCTGCCGCCACGCTTCTCCTCAAGCTTGATGATGAGGAAGCCGCTAGGTATGCGCAGTGGCTGGGAGATGTCGCCAACGGCCATGCTGCTGAGCAGCTTGGCGAACTCTGGCGGCAGCTGGGCGGCTTTACGCCAGCCCATTTCGCCGCCTTCCAGGGCGTTCTCGCTGGCCGAATGCTCAATGGCCATCTGGCCAAAGTCCTTGCCTTGCTTGAGCTGCTGGTAAATATCGCCAACCCGGCCTGCGGCCGCCTGTATGGCTTGCGAGTTGGCGCCGTCCGGGGTTGGGATAAGGATGTTGGCCAGGCGGTACTCTTCCGACATCTGCATCTTGCCCAGGTCCGAGGCGAGGAAGTTCTTTACTTCCTGCTCGGAAACCTGAATGCGCTCAGCTACCCGACGCTGGCGCACACGGCTGATGATCATCTCGCGCTTGACCTGCTCGCGAGCGTCTTCGAACGACAAGCCGTCACGGGCCAGGGCGGCGCGGAACTGATCCAGCGACATGCCGTTGCGCTGGGCAATGGTGGCGATGGCCTGGTTCAGTTCTTCATCGGTGATGCGGATGCCCGAGCGTTCGCCAATCTGCAATTGCAGGTTTTCGACGATCAGGCGTTCCAGGACCTGTTGATCCAGTGCGCCCGGAGGTGGAGTGCCGCCGCCGCGCTTGGCGATGGTTTGCTCGACCTCACGGACGCGCTGGTCCAGCTGGCTCTTCATGACCACGTCGTTATCGACGATGGCCACGACACTGTCCAAAGGTTGTACCGCGGCATGCACCGCGCCACTCAGCATTACAGCGCCCAGCATCAGCGGGCGCAGGCGATCAATAAGCTTGGTCTTCACGTGTACGGTAACCTTGAATGCCTTTGTCGAGGAAGGTCTCGACCTTGTTGCCCACCACGCCACCGAGGCCTTTCAGCACGATCTGCAGGAAGACACCGTGGTCGCCTTTTTCGTTCTGTGGAACGGCCTGGCTGAAGTCGTCGTAGTCGATCCAGTAACGGTTGATCAGACGCAGTTTCCAGCAGCAGTTGTCGTACTCGAAACCGCCCATGGCTTCCAGGGTGCGGTTGCGGTTGTAGTCATGCTGCCAACGTGCGATGACGCTCCACTGCGGCACGATCGGCCAGATGACCGAGAAGTCGTGCTGCTGGATCTTGTAGTAGTCCTTGATGTAGTTCGGGCTGCCAGGTGTACCGTAGTCGCCGCCGCCCACTTGCCACTGACCGGTCGCCGAGTCGTAGCGCACCAAGTCGTTGCGGTAGCGGTAGCCGAGGTTGACGATCTTGTTCGGCTCGTCTTCTGGCTGGTAGTGGAACATCGCGCTACCCGAACGTGGGCTGCGGCTGTCCGGATCCCAGTTGTAGTCGGAGTTGAAGCGCCAGTCGCGGTTGAAGGCGAACTGGTACTCGAGCGCGATAGGCGATACGTCGGATTGAGCATCCTCGCGGCCGCGCCAGTCGATACCTGGCAGCTGGACCTTGCGGTCTTTGAAGTACAGTGCCTGGCCGATGCTGAAGCGTTGACGCTCGAAGCCGTTTTCCTCGATCCAGCGGTTGGTTACACCCAGCGACAGCTTGTTCTCGTCACCGATCCGGTCAGAGCCGCTGAAGCGGTTGTCGCGGAACAGCGAGGTATAGTTGAAGTAGGTTTCACCGGTATCGAAGACTGGAATGTCCTTCTGATCTTCGTATGGGACGTAGAGGTAGTACAGGCGCGGCTCAAGTGTCTGGCGATAGTTCTTGCCGAACCATTGGGTGCTGCGGTCGAAGTACAGGCCGCTGTCGACGCTGAGGACCGGCACGCTACGGCTTTGCGAACTCGAGAAGTTACCCTGCAGATCACGTACGGCATCGGAAGCGTTGGCGAGGTCATTTTTGCCTTTGCCATCGAGGTCGAGGTCGTAATGGGTGTAGACGTACTTCAGCGTTGGCTTGATGTAGCCGTAACTGGCCTCAAGTGGCAGGCTGATCGCTGGCGCAGCATTCAGACGGGTACCGTTGGCGCGGGCCAGGCCAAAGACGTTCTGGTCGATACGACCACCGTCGGCGCGAATACTGGTATCCAGTTCGCCATCTTCGTTGAAGACGCTACCGCTCTTGAGATCACGTTCGAAGCGCACGGCTTCGGTCTTGTAGCTGAAGTCCAGACCGCCCGGGTGGTACGGCAGCATGCCGTTGAGGGTGATCTGAGGCAACTTGTCGTATGGCGTGATACGAGAAATGGTGGCCATTTCGTAGGCGTGTGCATTCAGGCGTGCGGTGTAACCTTCGCCACGATAGGTCAGGGCGCCTTGCTGGTTGACCACCTCACGGCTTTCCACGCCGATCTGATCTGTCTCCAGATCCTGGAAGTAGAACGGATCACTGATGTCGGTGTAGTCGACTTCAGTCATCAGGCGCTCATCGAGGCCACCTTTGTGCTGCCAGTTGATCATCCAGCGCCGATCTTTGTAGTCGGTCTGGTCTTTACGATCGTCGTTCTTGTCGTTCAGGTAGCCGCCACCGAACTGACCTTCGCTCGATTTGGTCAGGTAGCGGAACTCGCCTTCCATCAGCAAGCCGCGCTTGGTCATGTAGCGCGGGTACAACGTGGCGTCGTAGTTCGGCGCCAGGTTGAAGTAGTACGGCGTGACCAGCATGAAGCCGGTGTCGCTGCTGGTGCTGAACGAAGGTGGCAGGAAGCCGGACTGGCGACGGTCGTCGATCGGGAAGTAGATGTACGGTGTGTAGAACACCGGGAAATCCTTGACCCGCAGGGTGACGTTGGTCGCGGTACCGAAGCCGGTAGCCGGGTTCAGGGTGATGTTGTTGCCCTTGAGCTGCCAGGCGTTGCTGCCAGGCTCACAGGTGGTGTAGGTACCATCCTTGAGGCGGATGATGGCGTTCTCGCCACGCTTGGCGTACAGCGCGTTACCGCGGATGCGCGACTTGTGCATCACGTATTCGGCGTTGTCGACCTGGGCTTCACCGGTATCGAGCTGGATCTGCGCCTCGTCGCCAACTACCAGCGAGCCGTTGTCACGGATCTTGACGTTGCCCTTGAGCTCGCCACGGTTCTCGGTCTGGTAGAGGTTGGCCTCGTCGGCTTCGACCTGCATGCTGCCTTGGCGCATGACCACGTCACCGGCCAGAGTAGCGATCTGCTGCTCTTGCTGGTACTTGGAGACCTTGGCATTGATGTAGGTCGGCGACTCGTCCTTGGGCGTGGTGTCATCCATGCCTGGGCGGATCGGCTCGACATAGGCGCCAGCGCAGTACGGGCCAGTCTCGGCCAACTGGGCAGCGGTGAGCTTCTCGCGCGGGACCCAGTCCAGATGGCTGTAGTCTTCGCTGCGGGTTTTCAGGCCACGGCCTTTGGCCTCGGTGACCAGCATCGGCTTGGGCTCGCCATCGGCGCCGACTTCAGTGGCCTGGGCTTCGGTGCCGGAACTGAGCGCAGCGCCATCGTGCACAGGGCGCGGCGGCAAGTTGCTGACAGAGGTTTTGGGCTTGCAGTCCCAACCACCGGAGGCGGACACTTGGCAGTCAAACTGCTCGGCAGCCACCACGTACGAGGTGGCCAGTGGTTGCAGTACCAGCAAACCGCCAGTGACCAACAACGGAAACTTTCTACGAAACGCGGGGGATTTCAATGCCATCTTATTAGTCCGGGCTTCCTGCGTGCCATCTGCCCGCGTGTGGGGCCGCACGCCTCTCGATGGTCTGAAAAAGATGCTGGATAATAAAGCATGACCCGCTTGACGGCTAGGGCCGTCGGAGACCCTTGTAATGCCCGATCATGATCTACGCCTTGAACTACTCAAAGACTGGCTCAAACAGCAACTGCTCGCCCTGTTCCAGATAAACGGCTGGGGCGAGCTGCCCGAAGGTACTCTAACCGCCGCCAGCAGTGACGCCAGCTTCCGTCGTTATTTCCGCTGGCAGGGCGCCAATCGCAGCTTTGTGGTCATGGATGCACCGCCACCGCAGGAAAACTGCCGTCCCTTCGTCGAGATCGACCACTTGTTGGCCAGCGCCGATGTGCATGTGCCGCTGATTCATGCCCAGGACCTGGAGCGCGGCTTCCTGTTGCTCGGCGATCTCGGCCACCAGACATACCTGGACATTATTAACTCTGAGAATGCCGATGGCCTGTTCGCCGATGCCATCGACGCCCTGTTGGCCTTGCAGCGCCTGCCCATGACCGCGCCGCTGCCCAGCTATGACGATGCCTTGCTGCGCCGGGAGCTGGAGCTGTTCCCAGAGTGGTACGTCGGCCGCGAGCTCGGTGTCGCCCTGACTGCAACGCAGCTAGCAACCTGGCAGCGCGTCAGCCAGTTGTTGATCGACAGCGCGTTGGCCCAGCCCAAGGTGCTGGTGCACCGCGACTACATGCCGCGCAACCTGATGCACAGCGAGCCCAATCCTGGCGTGCTGGACTTCCAGGATGCGGTCTACGGCCCAGTCACCTACGACATTACCTGCCTGTTCAAGGATGCTTTCCTCAGCTGGCCGCAGGCGCGGGTAGAGGGTTGGTTGGGTGATTACTGGGAGAAGGCGCGGGTCGCTGGCATTCCAGTGCAATCCGATTTCGAGGCATTTCACCGCGCCAGCGACCTGATGGGCGTGCAGCGTCACCTCAAGGTGATCGGTATCTTCGCGCGCATCTGCCACCGCGACGGCAAGCCGCGTTACCTCGGCGACGTTCCGCGTTTCTTCGCCTATATAGATGAAGTGATCGGCCGCCGGCCGGAATTGGCTGAGCTGGGTGCACTGATCGCTGAACTGAAGGCAGCTCGTCCATGAAGGCAATGATCCTGGCGGCGGGCAAGGGTGAGCGCATGCGCCCGCTGACCCTGCACACTCCAAAACCACTGGTGCCGGTGGCGGGACAGCCGCTGATCGAGTATCACCTGCGCGCCCTGGCTGCAGCCGGTGTCAGCGAAGTGGTGATCAACCACGCCTGGCTGGGGCAGCAGATCGAAGATCACCTGGGCGATGGCAGCCGCTTTGGCTTGGGCATTCGCTATTCGGCCGAAGGCGAGCCGCTGGAGACCGGTGGCGGAATCTTTAAGGCGCTGCCAATGCTGGGCGAGGCGCCGTTTCTGTTGGTCAACGGCGATGTCTGGAGCGACTACGATTTTCGCCAGTTGAATAAACCGCTCGAGGGTTTGGCTCATCTGGTGCTGGTCGACAACCCAGGGCACCACGGCCGGGGCGACTTCCGTTTGCAGGGCGCGCAGGTGGTCGATGGCGACGATGCCCCGGGGACGCTGACCTTCAGTGGCATCTCGGTGCTGGATCCGGCGTTGTTCGCAGGTTGCCAGCCTGGTGCTTTCAAACTGGCGCCGTTGCTTCGTCAAGCGATGGCCCAGGGCAAGGTAACCGGTGAACGTCATGGCGGCCTCTGGGTCGACGTTGGCACCCTGGAGCGCTTGGCCGAGGTTGAGCGCTTGATTGGCGAGCGCGCCTGACATGTGGTGGCCGAGCACAGTGATTGGTGCTGGAGCGGGCTTTGCAGTGGCCAGTATCCCTGGCGCATTGCTGGGCGCCTTGCTAGGTCAGGCCATGGACCGACGCCTGCGGCTGCGCGGTTGGGAGGATGTGCGCGAGCGCCTGGGCGGGCGCCCGGCGCTGCGCGATGAAGAGCTGTTGTTCGTGCTGCTCGGGCGGCTGGCCAAGAGCGATGGCCGGGTAGCGGACGGGCATATCCAGCAGGCGCGTCAGGAGATGGCGCGGCTGGACATGGCCGAGCCAGCCCGCTTGCGGGCGATTGCCGCATTCAATCGCGGCAAGTCCGGCAAGGACCGTCTCGGCCGCTATCTGCACCGCATCAAGCAGCAGCCACATGCCGCAGAAGGTACGCTGCGTGCGTGCTGGCGGATGGTGTGGGCCGATGGCAAGGCCGGGCGCCAGGAGCGTGATCTGGTGTTGGCTTGGGGGCAACAGCTGGGGCTGAGTCGGCGCCAGGCGCAAGCGCTGTCGCTGGAGTACGAACCGCGCAAGACCACCGCCGAGGGCGCGACCTTGACCTATGCGGCGGCGTTGCGCCTGCTCGGGGTTGAGGCTGATACCGCGGGGGACAAGGTCAAGCAGGCTTATCGGAGACTGCTGAGCCGGCACCATCCTGACAAGTTGGTGGGCAATGGCGCCAGTGAGGCGCAGGTGCGTGAGGCGACCGAGAAAACCCGGGAGCTGCATCAGGCCTATGCGTTGATTCGCAAGCGTCGTGGGTTGTAGGGCCTTGGTGTGAGGTGGTCGCTGCTGGCCTCATCGCAGGGTAAGCCCGCTCCCACGCCCCCCTGTATAGAAAATTCGGCGTGGGAGCGGGCTTGCCCCGCGATGAGGCCATTGAATCCGCCAGATTACTCCTGCGGCGACAGCCATCCTCGAACCCGCCGGAACAGCTGCTCTTGCTCTGCGGCCTTGTTGCCTGGCATGGCGATCAGCGACAACTGCCGATATTGACTGTCCTTCTGCCGCTTGCTGGCTTGCAAGCGCAATTGGGCTGCGTGCCGATCGCCAGTACGGGTGGCGTAATAGAGATCGGCGGCTGGCACCTTGAGCGTCAGCGTCAGGCTCTCCAGGTCATGCTCCACCCGGGCCGGGGTCTGCGCCGCGACCATCACCAGCTTCTGCACCTGCGGCGGTTGCTTTTCGCTCAGGTAGCGCGCCGCCCAATAGGCGCCGCTGCCATTACCTAACAGCACGATGCTGCGGGCTTTCTGCTCCTGGGCATAGGCCACGGCCGCGTCCAGCCGGGCAAAGATCCGCTCGGCGTCGGCCTGATCGTTGTGTTCGCTGGCCTCGACGGCATCGGTGCTCTGCGCGGTATCGGCCTCGGGCGCGGTGGCCTGGGCGACATTGGCATTGGCATCGGCAGGGGTGTCCTTGGCTGGAGCGCTTTCGCCAGTGCCTTTGTCAGGCTGCGGCGCAGGCGTGCTCTCGACGCGCGCCTGGGGGCTGTCAGCGAGCAAGTCCGGCAGACTCACGCTCAGGGTGTGCCAGCCCGCATCAGGGAATTTGCTTCGCAGAGGGCCGACCGTGGTTGGCCAATCGGCATTCTCTCCAGCGCCCGGCACGATGATCAGCGCACCTTTAGGGTCGCTGTCGTTGGCCGGTTTCCACAATGCCAGGAAGCTCTCGTTACCGGCCTGCAACGTTTGTTGCTCAGCTTTGGCCACCCGGCGTTCGAGCGCCTGGGCATCTTCCTGGCTACGTTCGAGCAGCGCAGCGCGCGTGCTGGGGGCGGCAGCTTCAGCGGCCGGTGCGGCCTTCTCGGCGTCTTCGGCCTGTGCGCCCAGCGGTAGGATCGAGGCCAGGCAGAACATTGCCAGCGTCGTGCGATAAAGTGTCAACATGAATCAACCCAAGGCCAGAATGATACCGGCAGCCTAATAGTATTTGTCCGCGACGGCCACGAGTGATGGCCGCGCTTGCCAAGACGAGCGTAGAGATGAAGCGAATGCGTCGCCTGTTGGTTATCGGCTGCTTGTGCCTGCCCTTGATCGCTTTGGCCAGGCCCACGCCTGCGCCGACGGTGGCGCTGGAACCGGCCCAGCAGCAATGGCTGGAAGAACACCGCAGCCTGCGTGTTGGCCTGGTGCTGCAAGCGCCGTACGCGCAGTTCGACCGGCGCCTGCAGCAGCTGTATGGGGCCAATGTCGAGTTGGTCAACTGGCTGGCCCAGGCGCTGCGCCTGGATCTGACCTGGCGCAACTTCGCCGACCAAGCGGCGCTGGAGCATGCGCTGCAGGCCGGTGAGATCGATTTCGCCCCAGGCCTTACGCAAACCCCAGCCAGTCTGCGCTTGTGGTTGTTCAGCGATCCCTACATGCGCGTCCCGCAATTGATGGTCGGCCCGCGTACCGGCGCGGTGGCGGTCGAGCTTGAAAAACTTGGCGCGGGTGAGCGGGTTGCGGTGCGCATGCCCAGCGCCCTGGCCGATTACCTGCGGGGCAACTACGCCAACCTCAACTTGCAGGGTGTACCTAACGAACGCCAGGCCCTGCAGTTACTGCTGGGCGGGCAGGCGAGCTATGCCGTGTTGGACGAGGCCCAGCTCAGCCGGTTGTCGCGCGAGAGTGAGTTCAGTGATCTGGCGGTGGTCGGCGATATCGGCCTGCCACAGTTGCTGCGGGTTGGCTCCAGGCGTGATTGGCCGTTACTGGCCGATGTGCTGGAGCGCGGTCTCCAGGCCATGCCAGCCAAAGAGCTGGAACAGCTGCATCAGCGTTGGCTGCAACCGAAGTATCCGCGCCTGAGTGAAAGCACTGGCTTCTGGCAGAACCTGGCGCTGCTGTTCGGCATGCTGCTGCTGTGCGCCATCGCCACGCTGGTCTGGCAGCGTCGCCAGCAACGGCAGTTGGAACGCAGCCTGCTGGCGGCCAGGGATAACCTGCATGAACGCCAGGCGCGGGAAGAAGCGCTGCGTTTGAGCCAGTTCTCTATCGACCAGAGCACCGTGGGCATTCTCTGGGTCAATTGGGACAGTCATGTGCGCTACGCCAACCACGCCGCAGAACGCATGCTGGGGTATGGCGAAGGCGAACTGCTCGAGCGGCCGTTGATCGATTTCGAGCCGAATCTGCAAATGGATCGCTGGCTTGAACTGTGGAAGCGTGCCCGCACCGGTGATGGCGGCGCCCAGCAGTTCGAAAGCCAGTGCCTGCGCGCCGACGGCAGCCTGCTGCCGGTCGACCTGTCGCTGAGCTTTCTGCGTTTTCGCGATGCCGAGTACCTGGTGGTGTTCCTCACCGATGTTACCGAGCGCCGCCGTGCCCTGGCCGCCCTGCGCGAAAGCGAGGCGCGGCTCAAGGGCATCGCTGGCAACGTGCCGGGGCTGGTGTTCCGCCTGGAGCGTGATCCGGCCGAGGGCGATTTGGAGTTTCCCTACATCAGTGAAGGCAGCGAGGCGTTGGTGGGCTACGCGCCGGCGGCGATCCAGCACCCTGAGATGGGCCTGCGCAACTTGGTCCATCCGCAGGACCGCGCCGACTATCACCGCGTCCAGGACCTGGCCCTGGCCAATAATCAGGACTGGTCCTGGCAGGGGCGCATCCTCACCCGCCAGGGTGAGCAGCGCTGGGCCGATATCAAGGCCAGTACCCGGCGCCTGGCCGATGGCCGGGTGGTGTGGGACGGCGTGGTCTGGGACATCACCCAGAGCAAGCGGGCCGAGCTGGCCCTGGCGCAATCTCAAGGGCAGCTGCGCGAGTTGTCGGCGCACCTTGAAAGCGTGCGCGAGGAAGAGAAAGCGCGTATCGCCCGAGAGGTACACGATGAGCTGGGGCAGATGCTCACCGTGCTAAAGCTTGAGGTGTCGATGTGCGAGCTGGCCTATGCCGAACTCGACCCTGGGCTCAACGAACGCCTGACCAGCATGAAGCGCCTGATCGCCCAGCTGTTCCAACTGGTGCGTGACGTGGCCACCGCGCTGCGTCCGCCGATCCTGGATGCGGGCATCGCTTCGGCCATTGAATGGCAGGCGCGGCGTTTCGAGGCGCGCACGCAGATTCCTTGCCTGGTGCAAGTGCCGGAGCATCTGCCAGCCTTGAGTGACGCCAAGGCCACGGGGTTATTTCGCATCCTTCAGGAGGCATTGACCAACGTGATGCGCCACGCTCAGGCTCATACCGTGCAGATCGAACTGGTGCACGAGCATGACGTACTGCGCATGAGCGTCATCGATGATGGGGTGGGTTTTTGCACCGATCAGGCCAGGCCGACGTCCTTTGGCCTGGTGGGGATGCGCGAGCGGGTCCTGATGCTTGGCGGCAGCATGACTCTGGACAGTGAGCCGGGTGAAGGCAGTAGTCTGAGTGTGAGCATTCCTCTGGATTAGGAGAGTAAGCGTGATTCGAGTGCTGGTGGCCGAAGACCACACCATAGTTCGTGAAGGCATCAAGCAGCTGATCGGCCTGGCCAAGGACATGCAGGTGGCGGGGGAGGCCGGCAATGGCGAGCAATTGCTCGAGACCCTGCGCCACACCCCTTGTGAAGTGGTATTGCTGGATATCTCCATGCCTGGGGTTAATGGCCTGGAGGCGATCCCGCGGATCCGCGCGTTGAACAACCCGCCAGCGATCCTGATGTTGTCGATGCATGATGAAGCGCAGATGGCCGCCCGCGCCTTGAAAGCGGGCGCCGCTGGCTATGCCACCAAGGACAGCGATCCGGCGCTGTTGCTCACCGCTATTCGCCGGGTAGCCGGAGGCGGGCGCTATATCGACCCATCGCTGGCCGACCGGATGGTCTTCGAGGTTGGCCTCACCGAGACCCGGCCGCTGCATACCTTGCTTTCGGAACGTGAGTTCTCGGTCTTCGAGCGCCTCGCCCAAGGCGCCAACGTCAACGACATCGCCCAACAACTGGCGCTGTCGAGCAAGACCATCAGCACCCACAAGGCGCGACTGATGCAGAAGCTCAAGGTCAACTCGCTGGCCGAGCTGGTCAAGTACGCCATGGAGCACAAGTTGGTGTGAGTGTTCTGCTTGCGACATGGCCAGGTTCCCGGCTCGCCCCATACCTGTAGGAGCGGGCTTGCCCCGTGATGGCGCAAAGCCAGGCAATAGAGGAGGCTGCGCCGGCGTTATCGCGAGGCAAGCCCGCTCCCACGTAGCGATTGATTTATCTGTGGGCGTCAGCCTTGTAGGGCAATCCCTACACGCAATCTTCCAACTGGATGATGGCATTCTCTCAGCACCCCCGATTTGCGGGCACTTGCGCCTTCTCTAACCTTCACTCACGCAGTCATCCAACAAGAAGGTGCAGGCATGAGCGAGGCGAATTCGAACGCTGCCACCAGCGAGACGCTGGTCAGTTTCCGTGGTGTGCAGAAGAGCTACGACGGCGAATCGCTGATCGTCAAAGACCTCAACCTGGACATCCGCAAGGGCGAGTTCCTCACCTTGCTGGGCCCTTCCGGTTCGGGCAAGACCACCAGCCTGATGATGCTGGCCGGCTTCGAAACGCCCACCGCTGGCGAGATCCAGCTGGCGGGTCGCTCGATCAACAACGTGCCGCCGCACAAGCGCGACATCGGCATGGTGTTCCAGAACTACGCGCTGTTCCCGCATATGACCGTCGCCGAGAACCTGGCCTTCCCCTTGAGCGTGCGCAACCTGAGCAAGACCGACATCAGCGAGCGGGTCAAGCGCGTGCTCGGCATGGTCCAGCTCGATGCCTTCGCCAAGCGCTACCCAGGCCAGCTCTCCGGTGGTCAGCAACAGCGGGTGGCCCTGGCCCGTGCGCTGGTGTTCGAGCCGCAGCTGGTGCTGATGGACGAGCCACTCGGCGCGCTCGACAAGCAACTGCGCGAACACATGCAGATGGAGATCAAGCACATCCACCAGCGCCTTGGCGTAACCGTGGTGTACGTGACCCACGACCAGGGCGAAGCGTTGACCATGTCCGACCGTGTGGCGGTGTTCCATCAAGGTGAAATCCAGCAGATCGCCGACCCGCGCACCCTCTATGAAGAGCCGCGCAACACCTTCGTCGCCAACTTCATCGGCGAGAACAACCGCCTCAACGGCACCCTGCTGGCGCGCAATGGCGAGCGTTGCCAGGTGCAGCTGGCGCGTGGCGAGCGGGTCGAGGCGCTGGCGGTCAACGTTGGCGAGGCGGGCGATCCGGTGACCTTGTCGATCCGCCCCGAGCGCGTACGGCTCAATGGCCACAGTGAAAGCTGCGTCAACCGCTTCTCCGGGCGGGTGGCCGAGTTCATCTACTTGGGCGACCACGTGCGGGTGCGCCTGGAAGTCTGCGGCAAAGGCGACTTCTTCGTGAAGCAGCCGATTGCCGAACTCGACCCGGCCCTGGCCGTGGGCGATGTGGTACCGCTTGGCTGGGAGGTCGAGCACGCTCGCGCGCTCGACCCGATTGCCGAAGCCCACTGATGGTTCGCTTAACCAACCCTGTACTGTGGAGAGAATAATAATGCGCAAGCAGTTGAAACTGACCGCCCTGGCCCTCGGCCTGTTCGCCGCAGGCCAAGCCCTGGCCGCGGACTTGACCGTGGTGTCGTTCGGCGGGGCCAACAAGGCCGCCCAGGTCAAGGCGTTCTACGAGCCGTGGGAGAAGGCTGGCAAGGGCAAGATCGTCGCGGGTGAGTACAACGGCGAGATGGCCAAGGTCAAAGCCATGGTCGACACCAAAAGCGTGTCGTGGAACCTGGTCGAGGTCGAGTCGCCGGAGCTGGCCCGTGGTTGCGACGAGGGCATGTTCGAAGAACTCGACCCGGCGCTGTTCGGTGACGAGGCCGACTACGTGCCCGGCGCCATCCAGCCATGCGGCGTAGGCTTCTTCGTCTGGTCCACGGTACTGGCATACAACGCTGACAAGCTCAAGACCGCACCCACCAGTTGGGCCGATTTCTGGGACACCAAGCAGTTCCCGGGCAAGCGTGGCCTGCGCAAGGGCGCCAAATACACCCTGGAATTCGCCCTGATGGCTGACGGCGTCGCGCCCAAGGACGTGTACAAGGTGCTCGCCACCAAAGAGGGTGTAGACCGCGCCTTCAAGAAACTCGACGAGCTCAAGCCGAGCATTCAGTGGTGGGAAGCCGGCGCCCAGCCGCCACAGTACCTGGCCTCGGGTGACGTGGTCATGAGCTCGGCCTATAACGGCCGGATCGCCGCGGTACAGAAAGAGAGCAACCTCAAAGTGGTGTGGAACGGCGGCATCTACGACTTCGACGCCTGGGCCATCCCCAAAGGCGCCAAGGACGTGGAAGAGGCGAAGAAGTTCATCGCCTACACCGTGCAGCCCGAGCAGCAGAAGACCTACTCGGAGAACATCGCCTACGGCCCGGCCAACTCCAAGGCCGTACCGCTGCTGGCCGATGCCGTGAAGAAAGACATGCCGACCACGCCTGAGAACATCGCCAACCAGGTGCAGATCGACGTGGCCTTCTGGGCCGACAACAGCGAGCAACTGGAGCAACGCTTCAACGCTTGGGCTGCGAAGAAGTAATTGCGCCATCGGAGCGCCGGGCACCTCCGGCGCTCCCTGTTTCCCAGATTTTCGGAGTTCGCCATGGCCATTGCAGTGCCCCTTAAAGAAGGCGCAGGTCCAAACCTGAAACAGCGCCTCAAGCATGCCGAGCGGGTCAACCGCTGGAAGGCCCAGGCGTTGATCGCGCCGCTGGCGCTGTTCCTGCTGCTGGTGTTCCTGGTGCCGATCGCGGCGCTGTTGTACAAAAGCGTCGGCAACCCCGAGGTGGTCGCCGGCCTGCCGCGTACCGTCGAGGCGATCGAGCAGTGGGATGGCAAGAGCCTGCCGGGCGAAGAGGTCTACAAGGCGCTGAGCCTGGACCTGCCCGAGGCACGCAAGAACCAGACCCTGGGCGATCTGTCCAAACGCTTGAACATGGAGCTGGCCGGTTATCGCAGCCTGCTGTCGAAGACTGCGCGGGCGCTGCCGTTGAAGACTGAACCTGGCTCTTATAAAGAAGCACTGCAAACGCTCGATGAGCGTTGGGGCGATCCGGCCTATTGGCAGGCGATCCGCCGCAATACCAGCACCGTCACCCCGTATTACTTGCTGGCCTCGGTCGACCATCGTATCGACGACCTGGGTGAGCTGGCCAAGGCCACGCCAGACCAGGCGATCTACCTGGATATTTTCGCCCGCACCCTGTGGATGGGGGTGGTGATCACTGTTATCTGCTTGTTGTTGGCCTACCCGCTGGCCTATCTGCTAGCCAACCTGCCAACCCGGCAGAGCAACTTGTTGATGATCCTGGTGCTGTTGCCGTTCTGGACCTCGATCCTGGTGCGGGTCGCGGCTTGGATCGTGCTGTTGCAGTCGGGTGGATTGATCAATAGTGCGCTGATGGCCATGGGCATCATCGATGAGCCGCTGGAGTTGGTGTTCAACCGCACAGGTGTGTACATCTCGATGGTGCACATCCTGCTGCCGTTCATGATCCTGCCGCTGTACAGCGTGATGAAGGGCATCTCGCCGAGCTATATGCGCGCCGCAATCTCGCTGGGTTGCCATCCGTTCGCCAGTTTCTGGCGGGTGTACTTCCCGCAGACCTACGCCGGCGTGGGCGCTGGCTGCTTGTTGGTGTTCATCCTGGCTATCGGCTACTACATCACCCCGGCGCTGCTGGGCAGCCCGAACGACCAGATGGTCAGCTACTTCGTCGCCTTCTATACCAACACCAGCATCAACTGGGGCATGGCTACGGCGTTGGGCGGGCTGTTGCTGCTGGCGACCGTGCTGTTGTACCTGATCTATAGCTGGCTGGTGGGCGCTAGCCGCCTGCGCCTGAGCTGAGGAGCCTTGTCATGCTGAGTCCATACATGTCGCCCGTGGAGCGGGTCTGGTTCTACAGCCTGCGGATTCTCTGCGGCTTGATCCTGTTGTTCCTGGTGTTGCCGGTGCTGGTGATCATCCCGCTGTCGTTCAACAGCGGCAGTTTCCTGGTCTATCCACTGCAGGGCTTCTCGCTGCAGTGGTACCACGACTTCTTCGCTTCGGCCGAGTGGATGCGGGCGTTGAAGAACAGCATCATCGTCGCCCCGGCGGCGACCGTGCTGGCCATGGTGTTTGGCACCCTGGCGGCGATTGGCTTGACTCGCGGCGACTTCCCCGGCAAATCGTTGGTGATGGCGCTGGTGATCTCGCCGATGGTGGTGCCGGTGGTGATCATCGGCGTGGCCAGCTACCTGTTCTTTGCCCCGCTGGGCATGGGCAACAGCTTCATCTCGCTGATTCTGGTGCATGCGGTGCTGGGTGTACCGTTCGTCATCATCACCGTGTCGGCGACCCTGCAAGGCTTCAACTACAACTTGGTGCGGGCCGCGGCCAGCCTGGGGGCGTCGCCGCTGACGGCGTTTCGGCGAGTGACCTTGCCGCTGATTGCCCCGGGGGTGATCTCCGGCGCGTTGTTCGCCTTTGCCACCTCGTTCGATGAAGTGGTGGTGACGCTGTTCCTGGCAGGCCCTGAGCAGGCGACCTTGCCGCGGCAGATGTTCAGCGGCATTCGCGAGAACCTGAGCCCGACCATTGCCGCAGCGGCGACGTTGCTGATCGCGTTCTCGGTGATTTTGCTGCTGACCCTGGAATGGTTGCGTGGGCGTAGTGAGAAGCTGCGCACTCAACAGCCCAGCTAAGCGCACATTACGTGGGAGCGGGCTTGCCCCGCGATAGCGATTGCGAATACTCGACCGCTATCGCGGGGCAAGCCCGCTCCACGTATCCCCTAGTGATGCCCCCGCTGTCGGATCTTGCGCCAGCTCGTCGACACGGATTGATACCAATCAGCCCGTATCGATTTCCCTGAGTTACAATGCGCGCCACCGTGATTCTGCCAACAGGTGCGCCATGCAGCCCTACGCTATTGCCCCCTCCATTCTTTCCGCCGATTTCGCCCGTCTGGGTGAGGACGTCGACAAGGTGCTGGCCGCCGGGGCCGACATCGTTCACTTCGATGTTATGGACAACCACTACGTCCCCAACCTGACCATCGGCCCGATGGTCTGCAGCGCCTTGCGCAAGTACGGCGTGACCGCGCCAATCGACGTGCACCTGATGGTCAGCCCAGTCGACCGGATCATCGGCGACTTCATCGAAGCCGGCGCGACCTACATCACCTTCCACCCAGAAGCCACCACGCACATCGACCGCTCGCTGCAGTTGATCCGCGATGGTGGTTGCAAGGCTGGCCTGGTGTTCAACCCGGCCACTGGCCTGGATGCACTGAAGTACGTGATGGACAAGATCGATATGGTCCTGCTGATGAGCGTCAACCCAGGCTTCGGCGGCCAGAAGTTCATCCCCGGCACCCTCGACAAGCTGCGTGAAGCGCGTGCGCTGATCGACGCCAGTGGCCGCGATATCCGCCTGGAGATCGATGGCGGCGTCAACGTCAACAACATCCGCGAGATCACCGCCGCTGGCGCTGATACCTTCGTTGCCGGCTCGGCGATCTTCAATGCCCCGGACTACCAGGAAGTGATCGCCAAGATGCGCGCCGAAATGGCCTTGGCCCGCCCATGAGTGGCTTCGAGCAGCTGTTCCCGGGGACGCTGCCCAGGCTGGTGATGTTCGATCTGGATGGCACGTTGATCGATTCAGTCCCCGACCTGGCCGCAGCCGTCGACCGTATGCTGCTCGAACTGGGTCGCCCGCCCGCAGGCCTTGAGGCAGTACGCCACTGGGTCGGCAATGGTGCTCAGGTTCTGGTCCGCCGTGCCCTGGCCGGCGGCCTGGAACATGAACAGGTAGACGATCAGCTGGCCGAACAGGGCCTGGCCTTGTTCATGGAGGCTTACGCCCAAAGCCATGAACTGACCGCGGTTTACCCTGGTGTGCGCGACACCCTGCGCTGGCTGCGCAAGCAGGGGGTGGAGATGGCGCTGATCACCAACAAGCCGGAGCGCTTCGTCGCGCCGTTGCTCGATCAGATGAAGATCGGCCGCTATTTTCGCTGGATCATCGGTGGCGACACCCTGCCACAGAAAAAGCCTGATCCGGCCGCCTTGCTGTTCGTGATGAAAATGGCCGGGGTCGAGCCTGGGCAAGCGCTGTTCGTCGGTGACTCGCGCAGCGATGTCCTGGCGGCCAAGGCTGCCGGGGTGAAATGTGTCGGGCTGAGCTATGGCTACAACCATGGCCGGCCGATCCATGAAGAAACCCCGAGCCTGGTGATCGATGATCTGCGTGCCCTGTTGCCTGGTTGCGTAGTCACCGACACTGGGATAACGTTGGCGGACCTTCAAGCCTCACAAGACAGAGAGTCCACCGTGGCGGTTACTGGCAAATTCTGGATGAAAGTCATCAAGGCCCTGGCCCGTTGGCGTTGGCGCGCCTGACTTCTGCCCGCCGGCCCCTGCCGGCACGTCCGTTTGCCCGACCCCATTGCTGCTTGCTCCGAGGCTACTCATGACCCGCGAAGAATTCCTGCGCCTGGCTGCTGCCGGCTACAACCGCATTCCCCTGGCCTGCGAAACCCTGGCCGACTTCGACACCCCGCTGTCGATCTACCTGAAACTGGCTGACCAGGCCAACTCCTACCTGCTCGAGTCGGTTCAGGGCGGCGAGAAGTGGGGCCGTTACTCGATGATTGGCCTGCCATCGCGCACCGTGATGCGCGTGCATGGCTACCACGTGAGCATCCTGCAGGATGGCGAGCAGGTAGAAAGCCATGAGGTGGAAGACCCGCTGGCCTTCGTCGAAACCTTCAAGGACCGCTACAAAGTCGCTGACATCCCGGGCCTGCCACGTTTCAACGGCGGCCTGGTCGGCTACTTTGGCTATGACTGCGTGCGCTATGTGGAAAAGCGCCTGGGCGCCTGTCCCAACCCGGATCCGCTGGGTGTGCCAGACATCCTCTTGATGGTCTCGGATGCGGTGGTGGTGTTCGACAATTTGGCCGGCAAGATGCACGCCATCGTCTTGGTCGACCCCTCCGAGGAGCAAGCCTTCGAGCAAGGTCAAGCGCGCCTGCAAGGCCTCTTGGCCAAACTGCGTGAGCCGATCACCCCGCGTCGCGGCCTGGACCTGAGCGGGCCAATGGCGGCCGAGCCTGCCTTCCGCTCAAGCTTTACCCAGGCTGACTACGAGCGTGCGGTCGACACCGTCAAGGAATACATCCTGGCCGGTGACTGCATGCAGGTGGTGCCGTCGCAACGCATGTCGATCGACTTCAAGGCTGCGCCAATCGATCTGTACCGCGCGCTGCGCTGCTTCAACCCGACGCCTTACATGTACTTCTTCAACTTTGGCGACTTCCATGTGGTGGGCAGCTCGCCGGAGGTGCTGGTGCGGGTCGAAGATAACCTGGTCACTGTACGGCCGATCGCAGGGACCCGCCCGCGTGGTGCCAACGAAGAAGCGGACCGGGCGCTCGAGGATGACCTGCTCAGTGACGACAAAGAGATCGCCGAGCACCTGATGCTGATCGATCTGGGCCGCAACGATGTCGGTCGGGTGTCTTCGACAGGCAGCGTACGCCTGACCGAGAAGATGGTGATCGAGCGTTATTCCAACGTCATGCACATCGTGTCCAACGTGACCGGCCAGCTGCGAGAAGGCCTGACGGCGATGGATGCGCTGCGGGCCATTCTGCCAGCCGGGACCTTGTCGGGTGCGCCGAAGATTCGTGCGATGGAGATCATCGACGAGCTGGAGCCGGTCAAACGCGGCGTCTATGGGGGGGCGGTCGGCTACTTTGCCTGGAACGGCAACATGGACACCGCGATCGCTATCCGCACCGCGGTGATCAAGGATGGCGAGCTGCACGTGCAGGCCGGCGGCGGTATCGTGGCTGACTCGGTGCCGGCGCTGGAGTGGGAAGAGACCATCAACAAACGCCGCGCCATGTTCCGCGCGGTGGCCTTGGCCGAGCAAACCCCGCAAGGTTGATTATTTTGGGGCTGCACAGCAGCCCTTCGTGTCGGTTCGGCGCCGCCCTTCAGAGCGGCGCTATCCCTGTAGGAGCGGGCTTGCCCGCGAAGGGCTGCACAGCAGCCCCAAAATCTCAAAAGTCCAGACTCACAGCCAGGCTCACCCCCTGCTGAGTCAACTCATCACTCTTGCGCCAGTTGTAGTTCCCACGCACATGCACCCCCGCTGTCAGCTCATGCGACAACCCTAGGCTGGCCCGCGTCAAATTGCTCTGCGGCGTATACCCGGTCAGGGTGAAGTCGTTCGCCGGCAAGCTGGTCAAATGCATCGTCACATCTTGTCGATCATCCTCGAACTCATGCTCGCGAGCGACTTCGGCAAACACGCGCGTCGAAGGCGCGAACTGGTAACTGCCCTGCAACCCCGCTCCGAGCCGGCGCGAGGTGCGTTCCTGATCATCGAAGCCCAATGCAGTCGAGCGACCACTGTTCTCGTCATAACCATCCACCTTGACCCGCGCATAGTCGGCGCTGATGAACGGCGCAAGCTGCCAGGCACTCGCCTCGGCTGCCAGGTTGTAGCCCAGGCGTCCGGTCACCGCCCAGGCCTCGCCATCGGTATCACCCTTTTCACTGCGGTCATTCACCCCCAGGGCAAACGTGCGCTTGAGGTCGCGGTAGTCCAGATGCCCGGCGCTCAGCGCCGCATCCGCCCACCAACGATTGGCCCGGTACTCGGCGAACACCGAGGCCAGGTAACTGTCGAGCTTGTAGTCCGAATCCTGTTCGCCGGCCTCCAGCTTCTGCCGATAGACCCCAGCGGCTACACCCAGGCGCCAAGCCTCGTCGAGCCGGTAGCTGCCGCCCACGGTCAGGTTATAGCCACGGCCATCGCCACTGGCGCTGCTGCGCTGGTCATCGAAGTCCAGATCCTGAGCGCCGGTGGCAACGATCGCCTGCCACTGACCGACCGCTTGCCAGGGCGTCTGCCATTGATTACGCAACTCGTCTTGATGGGCACGCAGGCTGGAGTGGGCCATTTCGGGTAGCAGGGTCAGCTCCCACGGTGCAGAGATGATCGAATAGGCGTAGTCGGCAATCAGTTGCTGACCGGCGATGGTCGGGTGTACGGCGTCGTTGAACAGCAGCTTGGTCGGATCCGGGCTGGCGCCGTTTTCGCCATAGACCGGGTTCTGGCAACTGCTGCCGCTATAGCAGCTGGCCACCAGGTTTTGATCTGTGGCCAAGCCAAATTGCGCTGGGTTGGCCAGCGCCTCGCTGAGCAGTACGGGGATGTTCAGCGGGATGATTTCGGCATCGATCTGGCTCAGCTGATTGACCAGTGCCTGATTGAATACGCCCGACAGCTGCGACAGTGGGCCTTGCTGGGGCGTGCCGCTGAAGTTCGGGGTTTGGCCGAGATCGGGCAACAGCCAGACCATGATATAGCGAGCGCCTCCCTGCTGTAGTGCCTGGGCACTGGCGGCCAGGCGGGTGCCGGCTACGGCGGCCTCGGAGGGGCTGCTGACCAGCCCTTGGAGGAAGTCATTGCCGCCGCCGGTCAGGTAATACAAGGCATTTGGATCGGCGCGCAGACCGTTGGCCAGATAGCCGTCCCGTTCGCGCAGCACTAGCCCGGCACCGGGGTTGCCTGGTGGGATCACCGTCTTCGAGGTGTCTGTGATTGAGTCGAGGATCTGTTCAGTGGTGTAACCGCCCACCGCCCAGTTGTTGCCATCGGGGCGAATGCCCAGCGAAGTCGAAGGGTTCAGGTCGTCGGGTGCGATCCCCAGCCTCCCGCCAAGGATCATCGGCGATACCGGTGCGTAGTTGCCGTTGGCATCGCGGTTGGTGAAGCGCATGCCGTTGGTGCCACCGGTGAGATCTGGGAACTGCCCGGCGTCACTGAGACTGTCGCCAAACACGATCAGCGTGGAGTAGGGCGAAGGCGCGGCGATTGCCTGGCTGCAGGCCAGGGCGAGCGAGCAGAGGGAGTACCGCAATAAGCGAGAAGTGCGCATGGTAGATGTCCTTTTCATTGTTTTTATCGACACAAGTGAATGACCTTAGCAAAACCAAGGGCATGCAGGGCTAGTCCATTCGTTTCCCCATATTTACCGGCATATTGCGCCCATCGCCCCGGTAAGCTACTGTGCCGGAACGTATGAACGAGACCTACCCCGTGTTGATCGTCAGCAAACTCTTGATGCGCGTTATCAAGGCTCACGCCCGTTGGCGTTGGCGCGCCTGACTTTATCTCCTGCCGGCCCGCCCGGCTCGCTCCTGTCTGCCTTCCTTTTGCTTGATCCAGCGCCCTGTGCGCGATTGCCCGCGCCTGCGGGCGGCAGTGGAAGGTTCGAATCAAAAGTCAGTATTCAAGAGGTTTGCCCCAGATGTTACTGATGATCGACAACTATGACTCTTTCACCTACAACGTCGTTCAGTACCTCGGCGAGTTGGGTGCCGAGGTCAAGGTCATCCGCAATGACGAGATGACCATCGGCCAAATTGAAGCGCTCAAGCCTGAGCGCATCGTCGTCTCGCCAGGCCCATGCACCCCGAGCCAGGCCGGCGTGTCCATCGAAGCCATCCTGCACTTTGCCGGCAAGCTGCCGATCCTTGGCGTGTGCCTGGGCCATCAGTCGATTGGCCAGGCGTTTGGCGGTGATGTGGTGCGTGCTCGCCAGGTCATGCACGGCAAGACCAGCCCGGTGCATCACCGCGACCTGGGCGTGTTCGCTGGCCTTAACAATCCGCTGACCGTGACCCGCTATCACTCGCTGGTGGTCAAGCGTGAAACCCTGCCTGAGTGCCTGGAAGTCACCGCCTGGACTGCCCTTGAGGATGGTTCGGTGGATGAGATCATGGGCCTGCGCCACAAGACCTTGAACATCGAAGGGGTGCAGTTCCACCCCGAGTCGATTCTGACCGAGCAGGGCCACGAGCTGTTCGCCAACTTCCTCAAGCAGACCGGCGGCCGCCGCTAAGGATCGAACATGGATATCAAAAGCGCGCTGAGCCGCATCGTCGGTCATCTGGACCTTTCCACTGAGGAAATGAGCGACGTCATGCGCCAGATCATGACCGGCCAATGCAGCGAGGCGCAGATCGGTGCGTTCCTGATGGGCATGCGCATGAAGAGCGAGAGCATCGATGAGATCGTCGGTGCAGTGTCGGTAATGCGAGAGCTGGCCGAGAAGGTCGAGCTGCAAAGCCTCGATCAGGTGGTCGATATCGTCGGCACCGGTGGCGATGGCGCCAACATCTTCAACGTATCCACGGCTTCGTCGTTCGTGCTTGCCGCGGCCGGCTGCAAAGTGGCCAAGCACGGTAACCGCGCGGTTTCTGGCAAGAGCGGCAGCGCAGACCTGCTGGAAGCGGCCGGCATCTACCTGAACCTCACTCCGGTGCAGGTCGGCCGTTGCATCGACAGCCTGGGCATCGGCTTCATGTTTGCCCAGAGCCACCACAAGGCAATGAAGTATGCCGCAGGCCCGCGTCGCGAGCTGGGGCTGCGCACCCTGTTCAACATGCTCGGCCCGCTTACGAATCCGGCCGGTGTGAAACACCAGGTGGTCGGCGTGTTCACCCAGGCCCTGTGCCGACCGCTGGCCGAAGTGCTGCAGCGGATGGGCAGCAAGCATGTGCTGGTGGTGCACTCCAAGGATGGCCTGGACGAATTCAGCCTGGCGGCGCCGACCTTCGTTGCCGAACTGAAGAATGACCAGATCAGCGAATACTGGGTCGAGCCCGAAGACCTCGGCATGAAGAGCCAGAGCTTGCATGGCTTGGCCGTCGAAGACCCGCAGGCCTCTTACGAGCTGATCAAAGATGCCTTGGGTCGGCGCAAGACCGAGAATGGCCAGAAAGCCGCTGAGATGATTGTGCTCAATGCTGGCGCTGCGCTGTACGCCGCCGATCACGCGATGACCTTGGCCCAGGGCGTAGAACTGGCCCATGACGTACTGCACACCGGCCTTGCCTGGGAAAAACTTCAGGAGCTGGGCGCCTTCACCGCCGTATTCAAGCAGGAGAACGAAGCATGAGCGTGCCGACCGTGCTGGAAAAGATCCTCGCCCGTAAGGTCGAGGAAGTCGCCGAGCGTAGTGCCCGGGTCAGCCTGGCAGAGCTCGAGCGCCTGGCGAAAGCGGCCGATGCCCCGCGTGGCTTTGCCAATGCGTTGATCGAGCAGGCCAAGCGCAAGCAGCCAGCGGTGATTGCCGAGATCAAGAAAGCGTCGCCGAGCAAGGGTGTGATCCGCGAAAACTTCGTGCCTGCAGAAATCGCCGTCAGCTACGAGAAGGGCGGGGCGACCTGCCTGTCGGTGCTGACTGACGTCGATTACTTCCAGGGAGCCGATGCTTACCTGCAGCAGGCACGTGCTGCTTGCCGCCTGCCGGTGATTCGCAAGGACTTCCTCATCGATCCCTACCAGGTGGTCGAAGCCCGTGCCTTGGGCGCTGACTGTGTATTGCTGATCGTCTCCGCGCTGGATGACGTGCGCATGGCCGAATTGGCCGCAGTGGCCAAGGATGTCGGCCTCGATGTACTGGTCGAAGTGCATGATGGTGACGAACTCGAGCGCGCGCTGAACACCCTCGACACTCCTTTGGTGGGGGTCAACAACCGTAACCTGCACACCTTCGAAGTCAGCCTGGAGACCACGCTCGACCTGCTTCCGCGCATCCCTCGCGATCGTCTGGCGATCACCGAGAGCGGTATCTTCAATCGCGCTGATGTCGAGCTGATGGAAATCAACGAGGTGTATTCGTTCCTGGTCGGTGAAGCGTTCATGCGCGCCGAGCATCCCGGGCATGAGCTGCAGCGGTTGTTCTTCCCACAGCGACCGGTACAGAACACGGTTCAGGCGCTGGACTGATCGAATCGCAAGCCGGCTAACGCCGGCTTGTTTGTTTTGACCGCTATGGCCTCTTCAGCACAGGTGAATTGATGACCGACCAACCTCTGGCGTTGACCGTCGAACAAGGATTGCACGCCGAGCAGGAGTTGCTGGCAGCGGTGTGCCGTGGTGAGCGCGATGCTGGCGTGCTGTTCTGGCGACCGACCGACCACGCGCTGGTTATGCCGCGGCGCATGAGCCGGTTGGAAAACTTCGAGGCGGCCTGCGCCGAGCTGGCGATTGCCGGTTGGCCGGTGCTATTGCGTGAAACGGGCGGTGAGCCAGTGCCGCAGTCGCATGCGACGGTGAACGTGGCGTTGGTCTACGTAGCGCCGCGCAGCGAAGGCGATCATGGCCGTATCGAAAATGCTTACGAGCGTCTATGCCTGCCATTGTGCGATGTGCTGCGCGAGTGGGGTGGAGTGGCTTCGGTCGGCGAGATCGACGGCGCCTTCTGCGATGGGCGCTACAACGTCAATCTCAATGGTCGCAAGCTGGTCGGCACGGCCCAGCGCTGGCGCCAGGGCTTGGGCGGAAAGCGCCCGGTGGTGCTGGTGCACGGGGCGCTGCTGCTGGACAACGAGCGCGAGTCAATGGTGGCGGCGGTCAACCGCTTCAATGAATGCTGTGATATCGACCAGCGTTGCCGGGCCGATAGCCATATCGCCCTGCACGAAGTGGCGCCCGCCGTGCCATGGTTCGAGCGTCTGTCCCAGGCCTATGCGCAGGTGATCGCGCAACTGCCCAAAGATTAACGGGTGCCGTAGACCACCATGGTCTTGCCCTTGACCTGAACCAGGCTGCGTTCTTCGAGATCCTTGAGGACGCGGCCGACCATCTCCCGCGAACAACCGACAATCCGGCCGATCTCCTGGCGGGTGATCTTGATCTGCATGCCATCAGGGTGGGTCATGGCATCGGGCTGCTTGCACAGGTCGAGCAGGCAGCGGGCAACCCGGCCGGTGACATCGAAGAACGCCAGGTCGCCGACCTTGCGCGTGGTATTGCGCAGGCGCTGGGCCATCTGGCTGCCCAGGGCATAGAGAATATCCGGGTCCTGGCGCGCCACTTCGCGGAACTTGTCGTAGCTGATCTCGGCGACTTCGCATTCGGTCTTGGCCCGAACCCAGGCGCTGCGCTGCTGCTCTTTGCCGGTTGGCTCGAACAGGCCCAGCTCACCGAAGAAATCGCCGTCGTTGAGGTAGGCGATGATCATCTCGTGGCCGTTGTCGTCTTCGATCAGGATGGTGACCGAGCCCTTGATGATGAACGACAGTGTTTCAGCCCGGTCACCGGCACAGATGATGTTGCTCTTGGCGGTGAAACGGCGGCGCTGGCAGTGCACCAGCAGCTTGTCGATGTTCTTGATCTTGGCGGAAAGGGCGGAGACGACCATCACGAAATCCTGTTCGATGTAACGCAGAGGCTTTTTATAAAGGGTGCCTGGCACTATGCGCCAGTCATTTGGCGCCAGCTTATCAGACACTGCGCCAGTGATTGGTACAAATGCGCCGCGTGTTGAGCTTTTCCGACAGCGCTACAGGGCTTAAGCTGACACCCTTTTCAGAATCTAGGGAGTCCAGCAACATGAAGGCACGCATCCAATGGGCCGGCGAAGCGATGTTCCTCGGCGAGTCGGGCAGCGGCCATGTGGTGGTCATGGACGGTCCGCCCGAGGCCGGTGGCCGCAACCTGGGCGTGCGCCCCATGGAAATGCTCCTGCTGGGCCTAGGTGGCTGCAGCAACTTTGACGTGGTCAGCATCCTGAAGAAGTCGCGCCAGGCGGTGGAAAGCTGCGAAGCCTTCCTGGAGGCTGAGCGTGCCAGTGAAGACCCCAAGGTGTTCACCAAGATCCACCTGAACTTCGTGGTCAAAGGCCGTGCGCTGAAGGAAGCGCAGGTCAAGCGGGCGGTGGAGTTGTCCGCAGAGAAGTACTGCTCGGCTTCGATCATGCTCGGTCGGGCCGGGGTGGAAATCACCCACAGCTATGAGATCGTCGAACTCGGCTGATTCGTTCAAGGCCCCACAACAGGGCCAGTCCGGGCGCCAGTGCCAACAACAGGCTGGGTAAGTTCACGGCCAATAGCCCGAAGATTTCCGCGTTGCTCCAGGTACTGCCGAAGGCTTCGGCAAACAGCTGGCACTGCAGCAGCGCGGTCGTCGTCGCAGCTAGCAGGTAGGCGCCGATGAGTAATCCGGGCCTGCGGAAAAAACAACCAAGCAGGACGAATAGCAATTGCCCGGGGACGCAGAACAGCAACAGCTCGCGCCCGCTGTTGCTGTCAGGTTCGATGAGGCCGGGCAGTTCGAAGGCGAATGCCGATTGCCTGACACTGGCCGTCATCAGGCAGACGAACAGGTACGCCACCAGCACCAACCCTAGGCTTTGCAGCAAGCGCACGCGGAGCCTGCGCAACGTCAACGGCGTAGCCCTGGAAGCAACTGCAGCAAGCTACTGGGCAGTTGAGCGCGCAGGCGCTTACTTAATGCTTGGCGATGCTGCTGGTAGAGTACGCCCAATCCGATCACGCCCAGGCCAATCAAAGTGAGCACCAGCGGGAACAACAGCGACTCGGCAAACACCTCATACGACAGGTAGCCCAGATACGCTGCCACGCCCATCGCGCCAAATACCATGAATACGGGTCGGCGCAGCAGCACCGCCACTGCCATCAGGCCAAGGTTGATCAGGCAATACAGCGCTTTGCCCAACTCACTGCCGCTGTCCATCAGGGTCAAGCCTCCCCAGAATGCCGCCAGCCCCGCCAGGTAACCCCAGAAGGCGTAATCTCTGCGAGTGCGTCCATCGACCACAAGAAAGACCAGCAGCAGGGCCAGGCCGAACCATAGCGAGACAATCCGCCGTTGCTCCCAACTGAATGGCGAGCCATAGAACCACTCGCTCAGGTCCATCGACATGAACCACAGCGCCAGGGCAATCGGCATGACGATGAAAGGGAAGGGGATCAGGCGCAGCATCAGCAGGCCCGCGAGCACGGTGGCCGCTTCCATCAGCAGCCAGCCGCCCTGCACGTAGGTGTAATACTGGTGGTAATCGGTTTGCGCATCATCCAGTGGCCACCAACCGAGCAGGCGCTCGATGGCGAACACCGCAAGTGGCACGATGCTGACCGCAACCGCGCCGAGCACACCGCCGGCGATCGGCTGGTCACGGCGCTGCAGGCCAACGGCGAAGAGGGTCAACAGGGTGATGTAGAGAACAGCGATCACCAGCAGGGCCCAGTCGCCAACCCGCATCCACGCTTCGGTCAGCAGCCAGCCCATCGCGCCCATGATCAGCAGGGCGCCAAAATAGAACGCGACGTGGGCCAGCTGGAAACTGCCACGGCTTTGCGGCTGTTGTTGCAAAAAGCTCAGCAGCGCTTGAGCCTGGCCCGGCTGGAGAATGCCGGCGTGTTCGGCCTGTGCCAGATCCTTGGCATCGAAACGTTCCGTCATGGCCGTGTCCCTAGATGCGGTAAGTGCTCTTGGTCATCACTTTAGCCATCAGGCTCATGCCAAAGCGCACCGGTGCGGGGAAGCGATAACCGCCCGCTTCCAGCGCGGATTCAGCATGGTGCTCTTCATCGACACGCATCTGTTCAAGAATCGCGCGGGATTTTTCGTCCTCGCTTGGCAGTTGCTCGAGGTGTTCGTCCAGATGCTTGCACACCTGATGCTCGGTGGCGGCAACAAAGCCCAGGCTGACTTTGTCACTGACCAGGCCGGCTAGCGCGCCGATGCCGAACGACATGCCATAGAACAGCGGGTTGAGCACACTAGGATGGCTGCCCAATTGGCGAATGCGTTGTTCGCACCAGGCCAAATGGTCGATCTCTTCCTCGGCGGCGTGCTCCATGGCCTTGCGCACTTGCGGCAGCTTGGCGGTCAGGGCTTGGCCTTGGTAGAGCGCCTGGGCGCAGACTTCACCGGTATGGTTGATGCGCATCAGGCCGGCGATGTGCCGGGTTTGGGTTTCGTCCAGCTCGGCGTCCGGTTGGACGATGGCCGGGGAAGGGCGGGAAGGTTGGCCGCTGAAGGGCAGCAAGGTGCGCATGGCGGTATCGGCCTGCAGCAACAAGCGGTCGAGCGGCGAATAGTGACGTTCGGTAGCCATCGGGCACCTCCGCAAGAGTGATGCCCGACAGTTTACCGCAATCCCCTGACCGGGGCTTGCCTTGGATCAGCCCGGTGGCCAGTGCATCTGGCGTTGGCCGAGCACGTGCATGTGAATATGGTAGACCGTCTGGCCGCCCAGTTCGTTGCAGTTCATGACCACCCGGAAACCCTCCGCGCAGCCCAATTCCTTAGCCAGGCGCTGGGCGGTGAAGAGGATGTGGCCGGCCAGGCCTTTATCTTCTTCGGTCAGGTCGTTGAGGGTACGAATGGGCTTTTTCGGGATGACCAGAAAATGCACCGGCGCCTGTGGGGCGATATCGTGGAAGGCCAGAACCTGGTCGTCCTCGTAGATGATCTTGGCCGGGATTTCCCGGTTGATGATCTTGGTGAAGAGAGTCTCCACAGCACTTGCTCCATGGTGAGGGTCCGGGCCGAGTGTACTCAGCGCGGCGTCGCTCGCCCAGTGCTATTGCGCTTCGAGCGGGCTGTAGCGGCGATTGATGATGCCGGCCAGCTTGCGTGCCAACCAGCGCGGCAGCACCCGTGGCAGCCTGGCCAGCCAGCGATTGCGCCGACCGGGCATGATCAGCGCGCGGTTTTTATCCAGCGCGCGCACGGTGTAGAGCGCGACTTCTTCGGCGCTCAGGCAGCGCTTGCCGGTTTCCAGGCGGGGAATGTGCCGCCTGGCTGAGCGGACCGGGCCTGGGCAGAGGACCGAGACTTTGATCCCGGTACGCCCCAGCTCTTCGCGCAGTGCTTCGGAAAAGCTCAGCACATACGCCTTGCTGGCGGCATAGCAAGCCATCCACGGGCCGGGAGCGGCACTGGCCAGTGAGGCAACGTTGAGGATCTGCCCGCCGCCCTGTACCGCCATCAGGTTGCCGATGGCATGGCACAGCCGGGTCAGGGCCAGGATGTTGACCTCCAGCAGGTCCTGCTCGTCGGCCCATTCATGGGCGAGGAACGGGCCGTAGGTACGTTGGCCTGCGCAGTTCACCAGCAGGTCGATGCGCCGTTCGCCTTCTTCAAGCTCCAGGACGAAGCCAGACAGGCGCAGGGGCTGGCTGAGGTCGCAGGCGCGCAGTAGCACCTCGACGCCAAAGCGCTGGGTCAGCTCGATGGCCAGCGGTTCCAGGGTTTCTCGATGGCGTGCCACCAGGATCAGGTTGCGCCCGCGCCGTGCCAGGGCTTCCGCCAGGGCCAGGCCCAAGCCGCTGGAAGCTCCGGTGATCATGGCGTAACGGGTCATGCAGGGCTCCTGGGGCGGCTGAAGAGGGCGCCTAGTGTACAGCCTGTCCGGGCAAGTTGTTGCCTTTTGCGAGTGGGCTCAAAGCGGCAGTTGGCGGGTGCGTGCAACGGCTTGACGGTACTCGCCATGCAGGCGTTCGATCAGTGCCTGAGTGGTCGGCAGGTCGTGGATTTCACCGACACCCTGGCCGGCGGACCAGACTGTTTTCCAGGCCTTGGCTTCTTCGTCCAGGGGCTTGAGGCGGGCCTGTTCATGGCTGCTCTTCAGGGTCGCCAGGTCGTAGCCCGCCTGCTCCAGACTTTGCCGCAGGAAGCTTGCCGGGACACCGGAGACAGCAGGGGTATGAATGATGTCGGCCGCCTGGGCATCGATCAGCATGTTTTTGTAGGCACTCGGGGCCTGGCTTTCTTGAGTGGCGATGAAGCGCGTGCCCATGTAGGCGAGGTCTGCGCCCAGTAGTTGTGCGGCGAGCACTTGCTCGCCGTGGTTGATACAGCCGGCCAGCAGCAGGGTCTTGTCGAAGAACTGGCGGATTTCAGCGGCCAGGGCGAATGGGCTCCAGGTGCCTGCATGCCCACCGGCGCCTGCCGCCACCGCAATCAGGCCATCGACCCCGGCTTCGGCGGCCTTCTGCGCGTGGCGGCGAGTGGTGACGTCATGAAACACCAGGCCGCCATAACTGTGCACTGCGTCGACCACTTCCTTCACCGCGCCAAGGCTGGTGATGACAATTGGCACGCGGTGTTCGACGCACAAGGCCAGATCCGCCTGCAGGCGCGGGTTGCTCGGGTGGACGATCAGGTTGACTGCATAGGGCGCTGGCGCCGACAAATTCGCCAGGCCCGACTCGATTTCCTCCAGCCAAGCCTTGAAGCCAGCGCTGTCGCGCTGGTTGAGGGCAGGGAAGCTGCCCACCACGCCATTGGCGCAACACGCCAGGACCAACTGTGGGTTGGAGATCAGGAACATCGGCGCGGCGACTACCGGCAGGCGCAGGCGTTGTTCGAGCAGGGCGGGCAATGACATGGCAGGATTCCTATGCGGACGGCTGATTTGCTCAGAACGGTTTGACCACCACCAGAATTACGATACCCAGCAGAATCACCACTGGCACTTCATTGAACCAGCGGTAGAACACGTGACTGCGGGTGTTGGTGCCGGCGGCGAAGCGTTTGCGTTGCGCGCCGCACATGTGATGGTAGCCGGTCAGCAGGATCACCAAGGTGAGCTTGGCATGCAGCCAGCCTTGGCTCAGCCAGCCGGGGGTGAGGTAGAGCATCCAGATGCCGAAGACGAATGTGGCGATCATCGCGGGGTTCATGATGCCGCGGTACAGCTTGCGCTCCATCACGGTGAAGCGTTCCTGGCTGATGCTGTCCTGGCTCTGGGCGTGGTAGACGAACAGGCGCGGCAAGTAGAACAGGCCGGCGAACCAGCAGACCACGCTGACGATATGCAGCGCCTTGATCCATAGATAAAGCATGGAGGGTGTTCCTTCAGGTTTTCACGGTCGTCAGATAGTAGTGGTGAAGCGCCTCCAGGTGCATCCCAAGAGTTGTTACAGGCGGCTAGCGCCCCTATTATCGTGCGCTTTCCAGTCGGATCGTTGATAAGGGGCAAGCGTTATGATCAAGGTCGGTATCGTCGGCGGCACGGGTTACACCGGCGTCGAACTGTTGCGTCTGCTGGCGCAGCACCCTCAGGCCGAGGTTGCGGTCATCACCTCGCGCTCCGAGGCCGGTGTGGCGGTTGCCGACATGTATCCGAACCTGCGCGGTCACTATGACGGCCTGGCCTTCAGCGTGCCGGACAGCAAGACCCTGGCTGCCTGCGACGTGGTGTTTTTCGCCACGCCCCACGGTGTGGCCCACGCGCTGGCCGGCGAACTACTGGCCGCTGGCACCAAGGTGATCGACCTGTCCGCGGACTTCCGCCTGCAAGACGCGGTTGAGTGGGGCAAATGGTACGGCCAGCCGCACGGTGCACCGGAGCTACTCAAGGACGCGGTCTACGGGCTGCCTGAAGTGAACCGCGAGAAGATCCGCCAGGCGCGCCTGATCGCCGTGCCGGGTTGCTATCCAACCGCCACCCAGCTGGGTTTCCTGCCATTGCTCGAAGCGGGCCTGGCTGACCCTTCGCGACTGATTGCCGACTGCAAGTCGGGGGTGAGTGGTGCTGGTCGTGGTGCGGCGGTGGGCTCGCTGTTCTGTGAGTCGGGCGAGAGCATGAAGGCCTACGCGGTCAAGGGCCACCGGCACCTGCCGGAAATCAGCCAGGGCCTGCGCCAGGCTGCCGGCCAGGATATCGGCCTGACCTTCGTGCCGCACCTGACGCCGATGATCCGCGGTATCCATGCCACGTTGTACGCGACTGTGGTCGATACCTCGGTCGACCTGCAGGCGTTGTTCGAGAAACGTTATGCCAACGAACCGTTCGTCGACGTAATGCCGGCCGGCAGCCACCCGGAAACCCGTAGCGTGCGTGGCGCCAACGTTTGTCGAATTGCCGTGCATCGCCCGCAAGGTGGCGATCTGGTGGTGGTGCTGTCGGTGATCGACAACCTGGTCAAGGGCGCGTCTGGCCAGGCTGTGCAGAACCTCAACATCCTGTTCGGCCTGGATGAGCGCATGGGCCTGTCCCACGCGGGCCTGTTGCCGTAAAGCATCGCATTGATGAAAAGGCCCGCCGAGAGCGGGTCTTTTCATTGGGGGCGACTAAAGCCGCACAATTGTTGACCGATTTTCTCGGAGAAGCGGATAATGCGCGTCATCGAGTTTTATGGCGGCACTGCGCCGGGAGAGTCAACATGAGCGTCGAATCCTTCACCCCCACGGCTTTGGAATTCACCCAAGGTGCTGCACATAAGGTGAAGACCCTGGTCAGCGAAGAGGGCAATGATCGTCTGAAGTTGCGTGTATTCGTGACAGGTGGCGGTTGCTCGGGCTTCCAGTACGGCTTCACCTTCGATGAAGAGGTGGCTGAAGACGACACCATCGTCGAGCGCGAAGGCGTTTCGCTGGTGGTCGATCCGATGAGCTACCAGTACCTGGCGGGCGCGGAAGTAGATTACCAGGAAGGTCTGGAAGGCTCGCGCTTCGTGATCAAGAACCCTAACGCTGCTACGACCTGCGGCTGCGGATCTTCGTTCTCGATCTAAGCATCGCTAAGCAAAACGCCGCGCAATTGCGCGGCGTTTTGCTTTGTGCTGTGGCTTCAAGCCGGATAGATAGCGCCGAGAACGCGCAAACCCTTGGCCGCCGTCACGCTCGGGCGATTGGCGGGGATGCCTTCCAGACAGCAGTGGGCAAGCCAGGCGAATGCCATGGCCTCGACCCAGTCCGGATCGATGCCATGCGCTGCGGTACTGGCAACCTGTACGCCGGGCAGCAGGGCAGCCAGGCGCCGCATCAGTGTGCCGTTGCGGGCACCGCCGCCGCACACCAGCACGGCTTCGGTGCCTGTCTGGGCGTTACGCAGTGAGTCAACGATGCTGCGTGCGGTCAGCTCAAGCAGTGTGGCCTGCACATCTTCGTCGCGGTACGTCGTCAGCTCAGCCAGGTGGCTGTCCAGCCAAGGCAAGTTGAACACTTCGCGGCCGGTGCTTTTTGGGCCGCTGCCGGCAAAGAACGGATCGGCCAGTAAACGACTGAGCAGGCTTTCGATCACTGTGCCGCTGGCAGCCCAGGCGCCATCGGCGTCGTAGGGCAGGGCGTGTTTGCGTTCGATCCAGGCGTCCAGCAGAACATTGCCAGGGCCACAGTCAAAGCCATGCACTGGTGTGGCCTGGTCAATCAGGCTGAGGTTGCTGAAACCGCCGATATTGAGCACCGCCAGCCGCTGGCCGATGTGGCTGAACAGCGCCTCGTGGAAGGCTGGTACCAGAGGAGCGCCTTGTCCGCCGGCGGCGACATCGCGGCGGCGGAAGTCACCCACTACACAGATTCCCGTGAGTTCGGCCAGCAGGGCTGGGTTGCCAATCTGTACGGTAAAGCCGCGGGCAGGTTCGTGGCGGATGGTCTGGCCATGGCTGCCGATCGCGCGAATGGCCTCGGGCGCCAAACCCTGTGCCGCAAGCAGGTGCTTGATGCCTTCTGCTGCGAGGCTCGCCCAGCGGTTTTCTGTCAGGGCAGCGCGGGCTATCTCGTCGGGGCCGCTGGCGCACAGGCCGAGCAGCTCCTGGCGCAAATCGGCAGGCATGGGTAGATAGTGAGTAGCGAGCAGCCGAGGCTGCTCGTGGTGTTCGATCAAGGCGATGTCCAGGCCGTCGAGGCTGGTTCCGGACATCACCCCCAGGTAGAAGGCCATAGGCTCAGCGCTTGTTCGCGGCGAGCAGGGTGGCCTTTTCCTGATCCATGCGAGCGATCAGCGGTTGGCTCTGCTGCATGAAACGTTGGCGCTCGGCTTTGGCGATTGGATCGGCCATAGGCACTTTCTGGCTCAGTGGGTCGACGTGCACGCCATTGACTTGGAACTCGTAGTGCAAGTGCGGGCCGGTGGACAGGCCAGTGGTACCGATGTAGCCGATGATCTGCCCTTGCTTGACCGAGCTCCCGGTCTTGATGCCTTTAGCGAAGCCTTGCATATGGCCGTAGAGCGTCTTGTAGCGGTTGCCGTGGGCGATGATCACGGTATTGCCGTAACCGCCGCGACGGCCAGCCAGTTCGATCCGGCCATCGCCAGCAGCCTTGATTGGCGTGCCGCGAGGGGCTGCATAATCGACACCCTTGTGCGCGCGGATCTTGTTCAGGATCGGGTGCTTACGCCCATTCGAGAAGCGCGAGCTGATTCGGGCAAAGTCCACTGGGGTGCGGATGAACGCCTTGCGCAGGCTGTTGCCATCGGCCGTGTAGTAGTTGGTGTTGCCCTGTTTGTTGGTGTAGCGCACGGCGGTGTAGGTCTTGCCGCGGTTGGTGAAGCGTGCAGAGAGAATGTTGCCGGTGCCGACCACCTTGCCATCCATGACCTTCTGCTCGTAGACCACGTCGAATTCGTCGCCTGGGCGGATGTCTTGGGCGAAGTCGATGTCGTAACCGAGCACCCGCGCCATATCCATGGTCATGCTGTGCGACAGGCCGGCGCGTTGGGCCGAAGCCGACAGCGAGCTCTTGATCACGCCATGGGCGTAGGCGGTGCGCACCACAGGCTTACTGACTTCGCGGGCGAAGGTGTAGCCCTTGTCGGTTTTACTCAGGCGGATGGTTTCAAGGCTGCTGACTTTGCTGTGCAGGTTGGTCAACTGGCCGTCTTTGTCGAGTTCGAATTGCAGCACCTGGCCATGCTTGAGCTGGCTGAACTGCTTGGCTTGCTTGCCGCTGGCCAGCACGTCATGCACGACATTGGCCGGCAGGCCGACCTTGGCGAACAGGGTCGAAAGGGTATCGCCGCGGGCAACCACCACCTCACGGTGGCCTGGCGCCTTGGCCTCGGCTTCGGGCTTGCTTTCAGCACTTGGAGCTTCAGCGGTTTTCGCGGCCGGGGCTTCGGCGTTTTCAATCTGGGCGAAGGGCGAGCCTTGTTCGCCTTGAGTCTGCACCAGCGGTGCAGCGTTGGATTCGTCTTTGAGCTGCTCGGCTGGGGTTTCCAGCTCAAGGCTGAGGGTGGTTTTCTTGGCTTCCACTTCGCTCGAAGGGAACACAAGCAAGGCCAGGCTGAGGAGGGCGGCAATGCCGCTCGCGGCCAACAGATGGCTTTTCGGATAAAGCGGAGGCGCTTTAGGCGTTTCGTTGGTCATAGGAAAGGTGACTTTGAAAAAGGTGAAATGGAAAAGATGAATGACATGATGAAGATGAAATAACTGTATAAAATATAACCAAATCCGGTTTCGCGCAAGGGCGCGTAGACGCCGCAAGGCGCTAGGTAGGTCACATTCCATTGCCAAACTTGTATTTGACGGCCGATCTTGTATGGTTGGCTCCCTTTGAATCTGAGCCTTGCGGGTCTTTCTATGAAGTCGGTTGAAGAGCAGCTGGCGCTTATCAAGCGCGGTGCGGAAGAGGTGTTGGTCGAGTCGGAGCTGGTCGAAAAGCTCAAGCGCGGTCAGCCGCTGCGTATCAAAGCGGGCTTTGACCCGACTGCGCCCGATCTGCACCTGGGCCATACGGTGTTGATCAACAAGCTGCGCCAGTTCCAGGATCTGGGTCACCAGGTGATCTTCTTGATCGGTGATTTCACCGGCATGATCGGTGATCCGAGCGGCAAGAGCGCCACGCGTCCGCCGCTGACCCGTGAGCAGGTCCTGGACAATGCCGAGACCTATAAGCAGCAGGTGTTCAAGATCCTCGACCCGGCCAAGACCGAAGTCGCCTTCAACTCCACCTGGATGGACAAGCTGACCCCGGCCGACTTCATTCGCCTGGCTTCGCAGTACACCGTGGCGCGAATGCTTGAGCGTGACGACTTCGACAAGCGCTACACCACCAATCAGCCGATCGCGATCCATGAGTTCCTCTACCCGCTGGTGCAGGGGTACGATTCGGTCGCGCTGAAGGCAGACGTCGAACTGGGCGGTACCGACCAGAAGTTCAACCTGCTGATGGGGCGCGAGTTGCAGCGCGCCTATGGCCAGGAGGCGCAGAACATCGTCACTATGCCGCTGCTCGAAGGTTTGGACGGTGTGAAGAAGATGTCCAAGTCGCTGGGCAACTACGTCGGCATCCAGGAAGCACCAGGGGTGATGTACAGCAAGCTGGTGTCGATCCCCGATACCTTGATGTGGCGTTACTTCGAGCTGCTGAGCTTCCGCTCTATGGAAGAGATCGAGCAGCTGCGTGCCGATGTTGAGAAGGGGGCTAACCCGCGAGACATCAAGATCAAGCTGGCCGAAGAGATCGTTGCGCGCTTCCATGGTGAAGAGGCGGCGGCCAATGCTCACCGCGCTGCGGGTAATCGCATGAAAGATGGTGAGCTGCCGGAAGACATTCCTGAGATCGAAATCGGCGCCGCTGAAGACATGCCGATTGCTGCCATCCTGAACAAGGCTGGTCTGGTGAAGAACTCGGCTGCAGCCCGAGACCTGCTCAATGCGGGTAGCGTGAAGGTCGATGGTGAGGTGGTTGACCGGAGCTTCGTGTTTGCCATGGGTGCCAGCCATGTCTGCCAGGCGGGCAAGAAGGCCTTCGCGCGGATCTCGCTGAAGGCGGAGTAAGGGCTGCTTCTATATAGAAGGATGTTCGCTGCTATATAGATAGAGGACGGGGAGGCCGAAAGGCCTCCCCGCTTTGTTTTTAGAGCTCTAACGGCAGCACCGCTGTCTGTTTAACCTTGCTGCACCTTTAGGCGCAGGCCCGCGCCGCGATTCTGACCCTAATTTCAACAATATTACGGTTTATTGAAATTAAGGGTTGACGCCCTCTCAGATCCCCTTATAATGCGCCCCACTTCCAGCGTAGTTGGAGCGGAAAACTCCTTGAGTATCAACGAGTTAGATGTTCCACGCAGTACTGG
>NZ_JBICKL010000031.1:0-25093 GCF_043104195.1 Pseudomonas sp. xss_2 | reverse complement strand
CGCCAGCCCCACGCCAGCCCCACGCCAGCCCCACGCCAGCCCCACGCCAGCCCCACGCCAGCCCCACGCCAGCCGCTCCCAGACAGCCGCTTACAGCTCGCGTGCTTGAGGCTTAGGAATTTTCTCGCGCTAGCTTGCAACTGTGGAAGCAGCGTTCTGGTCGATCAGTACGCTATCATTCGAGGCATTTTTCGGGGGAACACACGGATGCTCAACGGCCTTTGGCTCAGCTTTTTCCTGGTGGCGGCCATCTCCGCCCTGGCCCAATGGCTGGTCGGCGGCAACGCGGGGATCTTCGCCGCGATGGTCGAGAGCATCTTCGCCATGGCCAAGCTGTCGGTGGAAGTCATGGTGCTGCTGTTCGGCACCCTCACCCTGTGGCTGGGTTTCCTGAAGATCGCCGAGCAGGCCGGTATCGTCGAGTGGCTGGCCAAGGTGCTCGGCCCGCTGTTCGCCCGGCTGATGCCTGAAGTGCCGCCTGGGCACCCTGGCCTGGGCTTGATCACCATGAACTTCGCCGCCAATGGCCTGGGCCTGGACAACGCCGCTACGCCGATCGGCCTGAAGGCCATGCGCGCCTTGCAGGAGCTCAACCCCAGCAGCACGACGGCGAGCAACGCGCAGATCCTGTTCCTGGTGCTCAACGCCTCGTCGCTGACCCTGCTGCCGGTCACTATCTTCATGTACCGCGCGCAGCAAGGCGCACCTGATCCGACCATGGTGTTCCTGCCAATTCTGCTCGCCACCAGCGTCTCGACCCTGGTCGGCCTGCTCTCGGTTGCGGTCATGCAGCGCCTGCGCCTGTGGGACCCGGTGGTGCTCGCCTACCTGATCCCCGGTGCGCTGCTGCTGGGCTGCTTCATGGCCTTCCTCGGCACGCTGTCGGCGGCGGCGCTGGCCAGCCTGTCGTCGATCCTTGGCAACCTGACTTTGTTCGGCATCATCTTCTTGTTCCTGGTGATCGGCGCGCTGCGACGGGTCAAGGTGTATGAAACCTTCGTCGAAGGCGCCAAGGAAGGCTTCGACGTCGCCAAGAACCTGCTCCCCTACTTGGTGGCGATGCTGTGTGCAGTGGGTGTGTTGCGGGCCTCGGGCGCCCTTGAGCTGGCTTTGGATGGCATCCGCCACGCCGTGGAGTGGATGGGCATGGACACTCGCTTCGTCGAGGGCCTGCCGACCGCGCTGGTCAAACCATTCTCTGGCAGCGCGGCGCGGGCGATGCTGATCGAGACCATGCAGACCCATGGCGTCGATAGCTTCCCAGCCTTGGTGGCGGCGACCATCCAGGGCAGTACCGAAACCACCTTCTACGTGTTGGCAGTGTATTTCGGCGCGGTGGGTATCCAGCGCGTGCGTCACGCGGTGGGTTGCGCCCTGCTGGCCGAACTGTCCGGGGTGATCGCGGCGATCTTCGTCTGCTACTGGTTCTTCGCCTGAGCCTGAGTTGCCTGGGCGACGGTCCAGTCCAGCAGTTGCGCCATCAGTTGGTCGCTGGCCGCTCCGAAGCCTGCGACCACTGCTGATACTTGGGTGGTGGTCAGCGGCTGACGCACCTCGAAGCGCCGGCTCGCAAGAATACGCTGGCTGCGCCCTTGCACCAGGCGCGCGTCATAACGTATCAGCACCTCCACGCCCCCCGGCCGATATTCGCTCTGGAACGCCTGCAGCTCGCCTGCCAGCTCATAGTCCGCCTGCAGGTTGCTGTCGTCGGCGCTCAGGCGCTGCACTCGGCCATCGCGTTGGAAGCCATCGAGCAGGCGGTTACGCACCAGCAAAGGCACCGGGTCGCTCCAGCGGGCGCCCTTGTAGCCGCTGATGATGTCGCCTTGCGGGATTACCGCAATGCGGGCGCCGGCCAGGGCTTCGCTGGCCAGCGGCTTGTTCAGGCGTAGCGACCAGTCCAGCGGGGTGGCTGTACGGCTGGCCTGGTTCACTGGCAGGCGATAGATGTCCACCGGCTCACTCTTGGGCAGGATCGAGCAGGCCGTGGCCAGGCTCAGCGCTGCGGCCAGGGTGACAAGACGCAGCGAAGTGTTCATGGCTGGAACTCCTTGTTGTTGTCGCGACCCAGCAGGTAGCCGCTTGGGTCCGCCTCCAGTTGGCGCGAGATGCCTTTGAGGGCGTTGAGGGTTTCGCGCAATTCGCGGATGGCCGGGGCCAGCTGGTTCAGGCCTTGGGCGCCGTCGTCGATCGCTTCGCGGTTGTCCTTGAGCAGGCTGTTGATGGTCGCGGTGCTCTCGGCCAGCGCTTGCATGGCCTGCTCGGCGCTGCCAAAGGCCTGCTTGCCTTGCGTACCCAGCAGGCCGTTGGCGTTGCGCATCAACGTCTGGGTTTCGGCGAGGGTGGCGCTGGCTTGTTTGCCGACTTCGCCCAACTGCTCGATGGCTTGGGTGATTCCGCCCTTCTGGCTGGCGAAGGCGCCGGTGGTTTGCTCCAGATTGGCCAGGGTGTTGCTCAGGCGGCCGATGTTGTCTTCGGAGAACATCTGGTTGGCGTTGTGCAGCAGCAGGTTGATGTTGGTCACCAGGTCGCTGCTGTCGTTGAGCAGGCGCGAAATTGGCGAAGGCGAAGCGACGATCACCGGCAGTTTGCCGTCCTTGCCCTTGAGCTCGGGGCTTTGCGGGGTGCCACCGGTGAGCTGGATGAACGAGTTGCCGGTGACCCCGGCCAGGGTCAGCTTGGCTTGGGTGTCTTGCTTGACCGGGGTGTCGGCGCTCAGGCGAATGCGCGCCAGGACCCGACGCGGATCTTCCGGGTCCAGGCGCAGGGTGGTGACGTCCCCGACCTTGATCCCGTTGTACTGCACCGCGCTACCGCGCGACAGGCCCGAGACGGCCTCGTTGAACACCACTTGGTAGTCCTTGAAGGTGTCGTCGACGCTGGACTTGGTCAGCCACAGGCCGAACAGCAGCGCGCCGGCCACCACCAGTACGGTGACCAGGCCGATGAAGACATGATGAGCTCGGGTTTCCATGGTTCAGCGCTCCTGCCGGGCACTGGCGGCGGCCTGTTCGGCCGCCCGCCCGCGCGGGCCGTGAAAATAGTCGTGGATCCAGGGATCGTTGGTTTGCTCGACCTCGGCCAAGGGGCCGGCGACCAGGACTTTCTTCTGCGAAAGCACGGCGATTCGGTCGGTAATGGTGTAGAGCGTGTCGAGATCGTGGGTAATCAGGAACACGCTCAGGCCCAGCGCGTCACGCAGGGTCAGGATCAATTGGTCGAATGCCGCCGCGCCAATCGGGTCGAGGCCGGCGGTAGGTTCGTCGAGAAACAGGATATCCGGGTCCAACGCCAAGGCGCGGGCCAGCGCTGCACGCTTGATCATGCCGCCTGACAGCGACGACGGGTATTTGTCCGCAGCCGAGATCGGCAGGCCCGCCAGAGCCAGCTTGACCCCGGCCAAGTGCTCGGCATCGGCCCGCGACAGGCCGGCGTGCTCGATCAGCGGCAGGGCGACGTTTTCGGTGACGGTCAGCGAGGAGAACAGCGCGCCCTTCTGGAACAACACGCCAAAGCGCCGTTCCACTAACGAGCGTTGCTCATTGTTGAGTTGTGCCAGGTCCTGGCCGAACACCTTGACCAACCCCTCGTTGGGCCGGCGCAGGCCGATGATGCTGCGCAGCAGCACCGACTTGCCGCTGCCCGAGCCACCGACCACTGCGAGGATCTCGCCCTTGAACAGGTCAAGATCAAGGTTCTCGTGCACGCTCTGGCGGCCAAAGCGGTTGCACAGGCCGCGCGCCTCGATCACAGCTTCTCGTACGCCAGTCACCAGCCCATCTCCATAAAGAACAGCGCGGCCACGGCGTCCAGGACGATCACCACGAAAATCGACTGGACCACGCTTGAGGTCGTGTGGGCGCCCACCGACTCAGCGCTGCCACTGACCTTGAAGCCCTCCAGGCAGCCAATGGCAGCGATCAGGAAGGCGAAGAAGGGGGCCTTGGCCAAGCCGACCAGGAAGTGCTGTACGCCGATGTCGCTTTGCAGCAACGAGAGGAACATGGCCGGCGGGATATCCAGCGACAGCGCGCAGACCACCCCGCCGCCGACGATGCCGCAGATCATCGCCAGGAAGGTCAGCAGCGGCAGCGAGATCAACAGCGCCAGTACCCGCGGTACCACCAGCAGCTCAATCGGGTTCAGGCCCAAGGTGCGGATGGCGTCGATCTCTTCGTTGGCTTTCATCGAGCCGATCTGTGCGGTGAAGGCGCTGGCGGTTCGCCCGGCCATGAGGATGGCGGTGAGCAGTACGCCGAATTCGCGCAGGAATGAAAACGCCACCAGGTCGACGGTAAAGATGGTCGCGCCAAAGGCCGCCAACACCGTGGCGCCGAGGAAGGCGACCACCGCGCCCACCAGGAAGGTCAACAGGGCGACGATGGGCGCAGCGTCCAGGCCGGTCTGTTCGATATGGGCAACCACTGGGGTGATCCGCCAACGGTGCGGTTGCAGAACGCGGCGCAGCAAGGTTTCGATGATCAGGCCGATGAAACCGAGCAACTGCCGGGTGTCTTGCCACAGGGTGTCGACGGCGCGGCCGATTCGATCGAGCAGCAGAATCAGGATCGGCCGCTCGGATTCCTTGACCGGGATGCAGTAGTCCTGCACCGAGCAGTAGACCGTCTTGAGCAGCGCGCGGTTGGCTTCGGGCAGGTCGTTGGTGCAGTGCGACAGCCGTTCTGAACCGAGCAATTCGGCCAGTAGCGAGGCGCCGGCGGTGTCCAGGCGGCCGAGTTGGCTCAGGTCGGCGATGGCGTCGGCGGCGAACTGGCTACGCAGTTGCTCGCTGGTACGCTTGAGCTCGGCGTAGTGGGCCAGGGTCCAGTCACCGGTAATGCGCAGGCAGGCCGGCTGGCTACTGGTATCCAGGGTAGCGCTGGGTGTGGTCATGGGCTCCATGCTTCTGACAGGCGCGGGGGCGACGGGTCAGATCATAGCGCATCGCCCATGAGTGTATTGCACCTTGGTGCTGTGCTCACTGGCCCTATCGCGCAGGCAAGGTCACTCCCTCGCCGCTGCGATAAGGTTTGTAATCAGCCCGACGCCGCGTCGTTCACTACCTTGAAGCGCAATACGCCGATCACCTGGCCATCCTCGGTCAGCACCCGCACCTGCCACTTGCCGACCGGATTGGGCGGGAAATTCTGCTTGTGGGTCCAGGCGCGATAGCCTTCTTTGCGTCCGCCATGGATATCCAGGGCGATCCGGTCAACCTCTTTACCGTCCAGCTGCCACACGTGGTAGATACGCTCGTTAAGCCCGCGTGGTGCGTTGATCGCGGTGTAGGCGTACAGCCCGCTGCCTTTGATGCGGCTGGCCGGGATCTCTTCCAGCGACGCGCCTGGCTGACGATTGAGCACCTCGGTGCTGACCGCCACCTCGGTCAACCACAAGGTCGCGGGTGGCACCCACGAGCGCAACAGCCAGCCGCCAGCACCGACCGACAGGGTAACCAGCACCAATGCCACGGCGCGCCGCCAATTATTGATCGGGAAGCTGCTGGCAAGGCTTGGGAACGACAGCGCCATGGCCGCGATCAGGGCCAGTTTGAAGCTCTGCGCGGTGGTCAGGTGCAAGATGATCGGCAGTGCCGTCAGCAGTGCGGCGAACAGGGTCAGGGTGTGCAGCGCCATGAACAACCAGCGCCGCGGTGCCAGCCATTTGTAATACAGCGGATCGATGATCGAGATCAGCCCGGCGGCGCCGAGCAGGCCGGTGAAAATCAGCTGGCCGCTGTTCCACGTGGTGGTGATGAAGAAGAACGGCAGAACGAAGAACAGGCTTTCCTGGTGAATCATCTGCGTCGCATAGCGCAGCAGTGGCTGCGGGATTTCGCGCTTGAAGGCGCGGGTGAACAGCCCGGTGAGGGTGTTCTCCAGCATCAGCCAAAGCCAGCTGACCAGCATCAGGATAGCGACCCAGCTGGCCAGGCCGGCCTGGCGGTCGACCAGAATGAAGCTGCCGATCCCCGAAAGGAAACCGCCAAGCGCGATGATGCCGGGGTAGCGCTTGAGCAGTTCGATCACGCGCTGGATGAATTGGGGGATGGGGGGCATGGGTAGCTACTGAAATGGACGGATGAAGCCGAGATCTCTGGCGGCCGCACCGGCCTCTTCGCGGGCAAGCACTGCCACAGGTATCAGCGCGCATGTTCAGAATGGCGCTGTCCCTGTGGGAGCGGGCTTGCCCGCGAAGGGCCGCGCAGCGGACCCAGGATCTTCGGCCGCTACAGGATACCGCCGAATCAGCCGTCCCGTGTAGCGCCACTGGGCCGCGTGGGCGAATGCCGGCGCCGGCGCAGCAAGCCGACGGCAAGGATCAGCCCCAACAGAAGCGCCACCAGCCCATAGAGCTCGTCATAGCCAAGCAGCGGCTTCTCGATGCGCAGGTAGCCGGGATCCTTGAGCAGCTCACGCAGCGCCGCGTCGGCCTGTTTGAGGCTGACCTTGCGCAGTTGTCGGATCGGATCGGTAAAGCGCCCGTCGGTGTAATTGTTCAGTGCGCCCCAGTAGTAGTCGGCCAGCGCGCTGTTGCCCTGGCTAGACCAGCTTTCCCGGGCGATGGCGAGCTCTTTGATTCGAGAGAACGTGTCGGGGTCGAGGCCGTTCTTGCGCAGGTGGTCGAATAGATCCTGCAGCACTTTCACCGCCTTATCGACATCCTGGCGTTCGAGGTCGGCGTTGAGGCTGAGCATGCCGCTGTCGCCAAAGCTCTCGCGCTGCACCGACGGGCCGTAGGACAAGCCATGGCGCAGGCGTAGCTGGTCGTACAAGGCCCAGTCCAGGTAGCGCGAAAGCAGGTCGAGGGTCTGGTCGTGGTCGTTATCCAGCGTCGGCTCGATGAACAGCCAGTGCAGTTTCACGCTGTCGCCCAGCCAGCCACGGGTGAGGTCCCGGCGTTGCTCGGCCTGTTGGCTGATGCTGTCCAGATTGCGCCGCTCGCCAGGCTCGATCGCTGGCAGCTCGCCATAGGTGCGCTCCAGGTAGGCCGGCAGCAGGCGGTCAATACCGCCAACGATGATCAGGCTCATGTTGTTGGCCGCATACCAATGCTCGCGCAGGGCCTGGACCTGCTCCAGGGTCATGTCGTCGAGGTCAGAGCGTGCCGGGCATTTCAGCCCAAGTTCCACCGCCAGCTGGTCGCTGGCGCGGTGGCCGATGTCCTGGCGGTCGAGCCAGCGTTGCAGGTGGCCATAGTGGCCGCCATCTTCTCGCTCGATGATCTTCTTTGCCGTGGCCAGGGCTTTGGCGTCGATCTGGGTATCGCGGATCGCTGCCAGCAGCAAGTCGAGCACTTTGCGCTGGTTGCGCGCCGGCGCTTCGATGACGAAGGTGGTGTCGGCGCTGCTGGTGTAGGCGTTCCATTCACCGCCAAGGGCCTGCATGCGTTCTTCCAGGCCGCCCTCGCCGGTTTCGTCGATGCCGCTGAACAGCAGGTGCTCGAGCAGGTGCGGCAGTTCACGCTGGTCACACTCGAAGTCGTCCAGGCCCACCCCCACCACCAGGCGGATCGCTACATGGTCGCGCTCATAGCCGGATTTGAGGATCACCTGCAGGCCATTGGGCAGCAGGTAGCCCTCAACCTTCGAGCGGTCGAGGGCCAGCGACGGCAGGCTGCAGATCAGTAGGCAAACGAACATCAGGCTACGCATGGGCGAGCTTGGGTCTCCGGTAGTGCGGGTTCAGGGCTGGCGGGCTTCGTCCGGTACGCTGTCGAGCAACAAGCCGCCGGTGTCCGAGCCGCCTAGTACCACATAGGCACTGCTGCAGAACAAAGAGTTCAAACGCTTCATATCGGCGATCAGCTCCAAGTGTAGCGAACTGGTCTCGATACTTTGCACTACCTTGCGTTGCAATCGGCTGACATGGGCGTGGGCCAAACGCCGTTCCTGGGCGCGAAAACGGCGCTTTTCGCGCAGCAGCAGGTGGGCGCTCTGAGGGTCGGCACTGAGAAACACCGACAGGCCCAGGCGCAGGTTGGCCAGCAGCTGTTCTTGCAGGCCGGTCAGCTCTTCCAGGCCGACCTGGGAAAACTCGCGGCGCTGCGAGGTCTTCTGTTGCTGCACCTTGCGCAGCATGCGCTCGATCAGGTCGCTGGCCAGCTTGAGGTTGATGGCCAGCTCGATGATCTCGGCCCAGCGGCGGTTGTCTTGTTCGCTCAAGTCTTCGCGTGACATTTGCGCCAGGTACAGTTTGATTGCGCTGTAGAGCGCCTCGGCATCCTCAGCGAGCGCACGGACCTGTTGCGGGAGTGCGGTCTGGGTGCCGCGCAGGGCGCCGAGCATGGCTTCCAGCAGGCTGTCGACGATATCGCCCAGGCGCAGGGTTTCGCGCGCGGCGTTGGCCAGGGCCAGGCTGGGGGTCTGCAGGGCCGAGGCATCCAGGTGGCGTGGGCGGATCTGGCCATTGCCATTCTCGCGCTCGGGCAGTAGCGCATTGCACAAGCGGCCCATGGGCTTGGTGGTCGGCAGCATGATCAGGCAGCGCAGCGTGTTGTAGAGCAGGTGAAAGCCGATCACCAATTCCTGGGGGCTAAAGCTGAGGCTGTCCATCCACTCCACCAGTGGATGCAGGACGGGGATGATCAGCAGTAAGCCGATCAGCTTGTACAGCAGGCTGCCCAGCGCGACTCGCCGCCCAGCGGCGTTCTGCATGCTGGTGGTGAGAAACGCCAGCAGACCGCTGCCGATGTTGGCCCCTACCACCAAGCCAATCGCCACCGGCAGGCTGATCAGCTCGGCGCCGGCCAAGGTGGCGGTCAGCAGCACAGCGGCGAGGCTTGAGTAGGAAATCATCGCGAACAGCGCGCCGACCAGGGCATCGAGCAGAATGTCGCCGGTCAACGAGGCAAACAGGACCTTCACCCCTTGCGCCTGGGTGATCGGCGTCGCGGCCTGGACGATCAGTTGCAGGGCCAGGATGATCAGGCCCAGGCCGATCGCCACGCGGCCCATCTGGCCGAGGCGGGTCTGTTTGCGCGAGAGAAAGAAAATCACCCCGACAAACAGCAGCAGCGGCGACAGCCACGACAGGTCGAAGGTCAACACCCGGGCCATCAGCGCGGTACCTACGTCGGCGCCGAGCATGATGGCTAACGCCGGGGTCATCGCCATCAGGCCCTGGCCGACGAAGGAGGTCACCAGCATGGCGGTGGCGTTGCTGCTCTGCACCATGGCGGTCACCACGATACCGGCGAGAAATGCCAGCGGGCGCTTGCTCATGTTCTGGCTGAGCACCCGGCGCAGGTTGGAGCCGTAGACCCGCAGGATGCCGGTACGCACGATATGCGTGCCCCACACCAGCAATGCCACGGCGGAAAGCAGATTGAGCAAGGTCAGCATGTACGAGGCCCCCCTGTTGCTGTTGCCCCAACGCGGGGCCAATGGGTGAAGCCGTGAGCCTGGCCCGGGGGTGGGCGGTTTTTTCCAGTGCTCACTCAAGCTTTAGTTGTTTTACCCAGCTGACGCCAGCTTGGCATGGCTGAAACATATTTGAAACACGCGAGCGCCCTGCGCTTGCCCAGGGGCAGGAACGAAAAAAGGCCCCGGAGGGCCTTTCTTGGTTGCGCGCCTGAGCTTATTGACCAGGGATGTCCTTGCGCAGTTTCACCGCATCGTGCTCTTCGCCGCGTTTGCGTGCCCGCGCCGTGCGCATGCGAATGTTGATCGCTTCCACCGCCAGCGAGAAGGCCATGGCGAAGTACACGTAGCCTTTTGGCACATGCACGTCGAAGGATTCGGCGATCAGCACCGTACCGACGACGATCAGGAACGAAAGTGCGAGCATCTTCAGCGAAGGGTGCTTGTCGATGAAATTACTGATGGCACCGGCGCAGAGCATCATCACCAGCACTGCCACGACGATCGCGGCGATCATCACCGGTACGTGCGAGACCATGCCTACAGCAGTGATCACCGAGTCCAGCGAGAACACGATGTCGATGATGGCGATCTGGATGATGGTGTAGATGAACTTGCCACCCGCGCCCTTTGGCTCTTCGGGGTTTTCGTCTTCACCTTCCAGGCCGTGGTAGATCTCCTGGGAGCTTTTCCACAGCAGGAACAGGCCACCGAAGAACAGGATCAGGTCGCGACCGGAGATGCCTTGGCCGAACACTTCGAACAGATCGGCAGTCAGGCGCATGACCCAGGTAATCGAGAGCAGCAGCAGGATGCGCGTGACCATGGCCAGGGCCAGGCCGAAGATCCGGGTACGTGGCTGCATGTGCTTGGGCATGCGGCTGACCAGGATCGAGATCATGATGATGTTGTCGATACCGAGAACGATCTCAAGTGCCGTCAGGGTGAAAAAGGCAACCCAGATTTCCGGGCTGGTCAGCCATTCCATGTGTATTCCTTCGAACGTTAAAAGGCGATGCGCCCGGTAGGGCGGATCGCTGTAGGGCGTATGTATTTACAGACTGCTGAACAGTGGGAAAGTCCCCAGGAGCAGTGCGCCGAGCATTATGCACATGCACACCAGCACTGCCCACTTGAGCGTGAAGCGCTGATGATCACCGAACTCGATCCCGGCCAGTGCGACCAGCAGGTAGGTTGAGGGTACCAGCGGGCTGAGCAGGTGTACCGGTTGTCCGACGATCGACGCACGGGCCATTTCCACCGGGGTGATGCCGTAGTGGCTGGCGGCTTCGGCCAGCACCGGCAGCACACCGTAGTAGAAGGCATCGTTGGACATGAAGAAGGTGAACGGCATGCTGACGATCGCCGTGATTACCGCCAGGTATGGGCCGAGCGCATCCGGAATCACCGCCAGCAGGCTCTTGGACATGGCATCGACCATGCCGGTGCCGGACAGGATGCCGGTGAAGATGCCCGCGGCGAAGATCAACCCGGTCACGGCCAGGACGCTACCGGAGTGGGCGGCGATGCGGTCCTTCTGCTGTTGCAGGCATGGGTAGTTGACGATCATCGCGATACTGAAGGCCACCATGAACAGTACCGGCAGCGGCAGCAGACCTGCGATCAGGGCAATCATCAGGACCAGGGTCAGGGCGCCGTTGAACCAGATCAGTTTTGGCCGGCGTGCTTCTGGGAACTGCGAAACGCTGATGCCGCTGTGGTCGATGTCATCGGTCGGCAGGTGCAGCTCACCCAGGCGAGCCCGCTCACGTTTGCCGTACATGTAGGCGATGGCCAGGATGGCGATCACGCCGAAGGCCATGGCCGGGATCATCGGCACGAAGATGTCCGACGGATCGACATGCAGGGCGCTTGCGGCGCGGGCAGTCGGGCCACCCCAAGGGGTCATGTTCATCACCCCGCCGGCCAGGATGATCAAGCCGGCCATGATCCGCGGGCTCATGCCTAAGCGGCTGTACAGCGGCAACATCGCTGCGCAGCAGATCATGTAGGTGGTGGCGCCGTCACCGTCGAGCGATACCACCAACGCCAGCACGGCGGTGCCGACCGAGACTTTCAGTGGGTCGCCCTTGACCGCCTTGAGGATCAGGCGCACGGCCGGATCGAACAGGCCGGAGTCGATCATCAGGGCAAAGTAGAGAATGGCGAACATCAGCATCACGCCGGTAGGCGCAAGCTTGCTGATGCCTTGCAGCATCATCGGGCCGATATCGGAGGAGAAACCACCGAACAGGGCGAACAGGATCGGAACCAGGATCAGGGCGATCAAGGCCGACAGGCGCTTGGTCATGATCAGGTACATGAAGGTGATGACCATGGCAAAGCCGAGGAAGGTCAGCATGGCGATACTCCAGGCGTGGCGCGGCGAAAGAGAAAAGACGCTTCGGGCGAATCAGCGCGTGGGGCGCTGTGCGTGGAATAGCCGGAGGGGGACTGCGAGAAGGCGGGCACAGGAATACATCAGAATCACCATTGTTGTTGTCGATTGGGCCGGGCGCGGAACAATCCGGGGGCCCTGGCTGACCGGTCTTGTGCCGGTAGTGGGGCTATCCTATGAGCGCAAGCTTTCAGCCAGCTTTCGCTACGGCAAAGGTGACGAGAGGTAATCATGTCCGAATTTTACGAGGGAGGCTGCCATTGCGGCGCCCTGCGCTATCGCTTGGAAGGGGATCTGACCGACATCGCTCATTGCCACTGCTCGATCTGTCGGCGGGTCAGCGGCGGGTTGGTGGTGACCTGGTTGACCCTGCCGCGTAGTGGTTTTCGATGGCTCAAGGGCAGGCCGCGGATGTATGTGGCACCGACCACGTGCAGCCGGTTTTTTTGCGGCGACTGTGGCGCGCATCTGGCGCTGAGTACTGTGCACAGCCCGCAGACCATCGATGTGACCGTGGCGACCCTGGATCATCCAGAGAACGTACGGGCCACCCGGCACATCTGGACCAGTAGCCAGTTGCCTTGGCTGCATCTGGATGAGCAGTTGCCGGGTGAGGCTGAGGAGCGCCTCTAGTTGGCTCCGTGACCTTATCGCGGGGCAAGCGTGGGAGCGGGCTTGCCCCGCGATTAGGCCTGAACTGACCACAAAAGGCTCAGGCCTTCAGGGCAACTGCAACCCACCGGCAGCCTTGTGCAGCTCCCGCAGATGCTGGCCAATCTGCTTCACGTTTGCCTCGACCGCCGCAATCGCCTTGGCCCGGGCCGGATCGAGCAGCGCCCTCACCTCTTTATCCAGGTCGGTGCTCAGGCGTAGCAGCTGCGCCTGGCGCTCACTGCTGACCTTTTCCAGTTGCTTACGCTCTTCTGGCTGCGGCAAACCATAGCCGTCGGTGCCCAGCAATTCTGCCGGTCGGCTGAGGAAGCCGCTGTTGGCCAGCATCTGCTGCAGGGTCTGATTGGCTTTATCGATGCTGCCGTCCTTGAGCGCGGTGGCATTCAGGTAACGCTGCTTCACTTCATCCTGAGCCAACAGCAATTGCTGGCGCAGCGCAGCCTGCTCTAGCAGCAACAATGCGGCACTGGTACGCAGGTCGGCGCGCGCGAACCATGGCCGGCGCTGGTCGGCATCCAGGGCGAGCCAGTCCTCGACCTTCTCTTGCTTGACCGGTAACTGCTTTCTAAGCACATCGAACATGGCCTGGTAGCGATCACGGTAGGAGTCGAAGCGATACCCCAGGCGCAGTGCCTCACGGGGGTCATCGAGCACGCTGGTATCGGCCAGGCCGCGGCCTTTGAGCACCGCGAGCAGGCCGTTGGGCATGATGCTGTCGAGGTCGTTCAGGGTCGGATTGGCCGTCCCGCTGCGCAGCAGCTTGAGGCCTTCCACTGCGCAGTTGTTGGACAGGAACCAGTAATTGCCGTCGTAGCTCCAGTGCATCTCCGCCGCTTGGCGAACCAGGTTCTCGACCTCGTCGCGGTTGAGCCGCAGCGGCACCGAGGCCAGGCTGCGCAACTCGGTCTTGGTGTATTCGTCGATCACCTGACCCAACGGCAGCACGAACAGCCGTGACGGATAAGCGCCAACCAGGCCGTCCCAGCTGGACAGTTGCACGTCGTTGACGAACGCCCGGTAGGACAGCACTAGGTGCTGGTCCAGGTCCAACCGGCAATCCGGACCCCGCGGTCGACCGGGTGCGCAGATGACCAGGCGCAGCATGCTGTGGCCCCAACGGCTGACCAGGTTCTGGTTGGCTTCGGCGAGCAGGTAGTCAACTTCATAAACCCGCTCCGGGTCGATCTCGCCCAGAGGTTGGCGGGCGAAGTCGTTGCCGGCATTGATGAATGGCAAGCCTTTGGCGCACGGAGTTTGCTGTGGCGTCCAGGCAAAGTGCTGCTGCAGGTATTGGTTCAGTGCCGGGCGGCGGCAGCCATAGCTGGGGTCAAGCAGGAAGTACTCCATGTTGACCGCAATGTATTCCTTGGGGCTGCTCAGCTCATAACTGTCGGGGCTGCGCACTACCTGGGCGTTGTGTTGTTCGCGCTCGCCGCGCCGGCCAACGTACTGCTGCCAGCCAGCCAGGTCGAGTAGGCGTGGATCATCGCTCAAGGTGAAGCGGCGCTCGGCTTGTCCACGGCATTCTTGCGGCAGGCCGATCTTGCCGAGGGTGTCCTGCTGGCGCTTGCAGCGGGCGATCATCAACCGCTCCTGGGTCGGCCAGAGACGGGCGCGGTCGTAGATGTGGGTCAGTTCGTGAAGGACTGTGGCCAGTAGTTCTTGCCGCACAGTGCCATGCGGACGGTTGGTACGCTCGCGGGCAGCGCTGCCATCGACCAGGCCGGGCAATAGCCGGCGGTTCAGCTCGAGGGTGGACACCAGCGAAGCCTGGCCATAAGCATCAGCGGGCATGCGCTCGCTCCAACTGACTTGGATGCGACGGTCGAGCTGTTGCTTGAAGCGGGGGGGAAGTTTGGCCAGGGCCTCGTCGAGCAAGGCCTGGGTGGCTTGCTGTTGTTGCCGATCAAGCACGGACGCCTGCAGATCGAGCTGTAGGTCGGCTAGCGCAGGCATGCCCAGCAGCGTCAGGACGCAGCCGAGCAGCCAGGCACGCATGTGCTTCACAGGGCCAGGATGGCTTCGGCCAGTACCTGATCGCTGGCATCACGTGCCTCAGGCACGCGATGGCGAATGGTGGTGAAGGCGGCTTCGAGCTGCGCGCCGCGGATATCGCCTTTGCTGGCGACGAAGCTGGCGGCGTCGTCATGGGCATCCTGGACGATTTTCGAGTCGCGAATCGAAGTGGTGGTGTCCGAGGTGAAATCGATCGAACGGCCAAAGGCCCGCACGATGATGTTGCTGGTGGCCACCAGGGTCTGTGCCTGTGCCAGGTCGGCCATTACCAACATGCCGAGGGTGGCGGCGATCAGCGTCTTGCGCATGGAGCATCTCCGAAGGAATACAGGGAGTCGAATAAGATTATTGGACGAGAATTGCTTCTGCCAGTTCAAGGTCGCCGACAGAGTGATAACCGCTGTCATGACGCAGTGTATCCAGCGCTGCTTGCAGACGAGCACCACGGATCGAGCCATCGGTGGCGACAAACGCTGCGGCATCGTCGCGGGCCTGCACGACCAGTTTGCGGTCGAAGGGCGCGCTGGTCACTTTGCTGGTGACGTAGCCGCTGGCAACCAGGGTTTGGGTAGAGACGTCCATGGCATGGGCGCTCCCCATACCGGCGAGGGCAAACAGCAAAGGCAACAGATAACGCATCGGACTTCTAAAGGCTTAGGCTTGGATGGCGAAGGCTACCGCGGATACACCGGCTAGAGCCAGTGTATCCGGGCGTGAAACCTGCGGGTTAGAGCGCGAGGATGGCTTGCGCCAATTGTGCGTCGCTGGCTTGCAGGGTGGGCGCCTGCTGGCGAATGTGAATGAACGCACTTTCAAGCTTGGCACCGCGGATGGCGCCTTGGCTGCCGACAAAGCTGGCAGCGTCGTCGCGGGCGGCCTGGACAATCTTGTCGTCACGGAACGACGAGGAGACATCAGAGGTGGCATCAGTAGAGGCGGCAACTGCACCTACGACCGCATCGGTGGTAACGATGAAGCTAGTGGCGTTGGCAGTGCCGGCCAAGGCCAACAACAGGGCGGCGCCAAACAAGTGGTTACGGGACATGGTCGGAGACTCCTGCATAGGGTCGAGATGGTTCTGGTTATCGGACGCTCGCTAGGCTCATCACGGTACTTTATTTAATGAGCTGTTCAAGTAAGCGTAACACGCGTTGCTGTTTCTGGATGTGACGCGGGTGGTTAGCAATACAATTGTACTGGTATGTTTCTGTTTCTATAAAACTGTACTGGTCGCGAGGCAAGCCGCTCTAATTCGCATCTTTGAAACAAAAAACCCGTCGCAGTTCCCTGCAACGGGTTTTTGGAATTCTCGGTGCCGGCCGAAACCGGCTAGCCGGTGCTTAGCGCCAGAAAGGCTTGCTCAGCTCTTCGTAACGCTGCGACTCGCTGATGCCGGCGTCAGCCAGAAGGCGACCATCCAGGCGGGCCAGCTGACGGCGGCTGGCGATGCGGCGTTGCCACAGCAGAAGCGTGGAGAAAGCGCGCAGTGGCAGCGAAGCGTTGGACTGAGCGTTGTTTTCAAAAACCAGACCGGAACTGAGGGTGCGTTCCATGATGTTTCATCCTTCCGCTTGTGGCGGCATTAGGTAGTGATTTAACTGATGCCAATGATCCTCCTCTCTTGTCCATAACAGTAGGTACAGTTCATCTGTATTGCGCGGGTTCAGTTAACTGATTAAGCGCACTGTTGCACCCGAAATTGGCGTAACTGTACTGGTCTGCACAAATATGGTGCGTTTATGAGAGTTGGTGGGAGATTTGTCAGGGAAAGACTGAGATTTTACCAGTACAGTTGTACAGTTTTTTGCTTTTACTGTGATTAGCTGTTCCGGTCGATGGACATTGCGCACCATCGACCGGATAGCTGTGCTGGATCAGCTGGCGAGCATGCGCCCGCTTTCTTCCAGGTTTTCGTGCCAGCTCAGCGCTTCACGCAGGATGTGCGGGGTATGGCCGCCACGCTGGCAAGCGCGTTCGAAGTAGTCGTTCAACGCCGCACGATAGTCCGGGTGGACACAGTTGTCGATGATCGCCCGGGCGCGCTCGCGAGGCGCCAGGCCACGCAGGTCAGCCAGGCCTTGCTCGGTGACCAGGATGTCCACGTCATGCTCGGTGTGGTCAACGTGGCTGACCATCGGCACCACGCTGGAAATCGCGCCGCCTTTGGCAATCGACTTGGTGACGAACACCGCCAGGTGCGCGTTGCGGGCGAAGTCACCCGAGCCGCCAATACCGTTCATCATCCGGGTGCCGCAGACGTGGGTGGAGTTGACGTTGCCGTAGATGTCGAACTCCAGCGCGGTGTTGATGCCGATGATGCCCAGGCGACGCACCACTTCTGGGTGGTTGGAGATTTCCTGCGGACGCAGTACCAGCTTGTCCTTGTAACGCTCCAGGTTGCCGAACACGTCGGCGTTGCGCCGGCTCGACAGGGTGATCGAGCTGCCCGAGGCGAAGCTCAGCTTGCCGGCGTCGATCAGGTCGAAGGTCGAGTCCTGGAGTACTTCGGAGTACATGGTCAGGTCTTCGAACGGCGAATCGATCAGGCCGCACATGACTGCGTTGGCGATGCTGCCGATGCCAGCTTGCAGCGGGCCGAGCTTGTTGGTCATGCGGCCAGCGTCGACTTCACTCTTGAGGAAGTTGATCAGGTGGTTGGCAATACCTTGGGTCTCATGGTCCGGCGGCAGTACCGTGGACGGCGAGTCGGACTGGTCGCTGATGACGATGCCGACGATCTTGGCTGGGTCGATCGGGATCGCGGTGCTGCCAATGCGGTCGTCGACCTTGACCAGCGGGATTGGCGTGCGGGTCGGGCGATAGGTCGGGATATAGATGTCGTGCAGGCCTTCGAGGTTGGCGTTGTGCGACAGGTTGATCTCGACGATCACTTGCTTGGCGAAGATCGCGAAGCTGGCCGAGTTGCCCACTGAAGTGGTCGGCACGATGTGGCCTTGCTCGGTGATGGCCACCGCTTCAATGACGGCGATGTCCGGCAGGGTCAGTTGCTTGTTGCGCAGCTGCTCGACGGTTTCCGACAGATGCTGGTCGATGAACATCACCTGGCCATCGTTGATGGCTTTGCGCAGGGTGCTGTCGACTTGGAACGGCATACGGCGGGCGAGCACGCCGGCCTCGGTCAGTTGCTTGTCCAGGTCGTTGCCAAGGCTGGCGCCGGTCATCAGGCTGATTTTCAGCGGCGACACTTTGGCACGTTCAGCAAGGGCATGGGGTACGGCTTTGGCTTCGCCGGCGCGGGTAAAACCGCTCATGCCGACGGTCATGCCGTCCTGGATCAGGCCAGCGGCGTCGGCCGCACTCATTACCTTGCTGTGCAGGGAGGACAAGCGGATACGATCACGGTACATGGATTGTTATCTCGGGCTACTGAGGCTACTGCAGCGCAGTCTAGAGATTTCGCCCGTCGCCGTCCCACGACCATGGTCGTATGAGAAGCCCTGCAATAGAGCCGTTGATCTGGATCAACCAAAGTAAAAACCCCCGGGAATAAATCACCGGGGGTTTATGCCTATCTATATAGAAGGCTTCATTCCACTGCCTTGACCATGTCTTCGATGACCTTCTTGGCGTCGCCGAACACCATCATGGTCTTGTCCAGGTAGAACAGCTCGTTATCCAGCCCGGCATAGCCACTGGCCATGGAGCGCTTGTTGACGATGATCGTCTTGGCCTTGAACGCCTCGAGGATCGGCATGCCAGCGATCGGCGACTTCGGATCGTTCTTCGCCGCCGGATTGACCACGTCGTTGGCGCCAAGCACCAGCACCACGTCAGCCTGGCCGAACTCGGCGTTGATGTCCTCCATCTCGAACACCTGGTCGTAGGGCACCTCGGCTTCGGCCAAGAGCACGTTCATGTGCCCAGGCATACGCCCGGCTACCGGGTGAATGGCGTACTTCACGGTCACGCCGTTGTGGATCAGCTTTTCGGTCAGCTCCTTGAGGGCATGCTGCGCGCGCGCCACCGCCAGGCCGTAGCCAGGGACGATGATCACGGTGTCAGCGTTGCTCAGCAGGAAGGTCGCGTCGTCCGCCGAACCTGATTTGACCGGGCGCTGCTCTTTGGAGCCGGCCGCCGCGCCGGTGTCCGCCTCGCCGCCGAAACCGCCGAGGATGACGTTGAAGAACGAACGGTTCATCGCCTTGCACATGATGTACGAGAGGATCGCACCGCTCGAACCGACCAGGGAGCCTGCGATGATCAACATCGAGTTGTTCAGTGAGAAACCGATACCAGCTGCTGCCCAGCCCGAATAGCTATTGAGCATCGATACCACCACCGGCATGTCGGCGCCGCCGATTGGGATGATGATCAGCACGCCCATGATGAAGGCCAGGACCAGCATCAAGGTGAAGGCGCTGTAGTGGCCGGTAAAGGTGAACAGCAAACCCAGGGCGATGGTGGTCAGGCCGAGGATCAGGTTCAGCTTGTGCTGGCCCGCGAACTGTACCGGTGCGCCCTGGAACAGGCGGAACTTGTATTTGCCCGACAGCTTGCCGAAGGCGATCACCGAACCCGAGAAGGTAATGGCACCAATCGCAGCACCGAGGAACAGCTCCAGCCGGTTGCCGGTCGGGATCGGATCGCTGATCAATGCGACGATGCCCATCGATTGCGGCTCGAGCACTGCGGCGATGGCGATGAACACTGCCGCCAGGCCGATCATGCTGTGCATGAAGGCGACCAGTTCCGGCATCTTGGTCATCTCGACGCGCTTGGCCATGATCGAACCGGCAGTACCGCCGATCAGCAGGCCGAGCAGGACGTAGCCGATACCGGCGGTGGCCAGCTCGGCGCCGAGCTTATAGATCAGGCCCACGGTGGTGAGCATCGCAATGCCCATGCCGATCATGCCGAACAGGTTGCCGCGGCGTGAGGTGGTCGGATGCGACAGGCCCTTCAGCGCCTGGATGAAGCAGACCGAAGCGACCAGGTAGAGAAGCGTTACCAGATTCATGCTCATGCTTACTTCTGCGCCTCGTTCTTGGTTTTCTTCTTGAACATTTCCAGCATGCGCCGGGTAACCAGGAAGCCACCGAACACGTTGACTGCCGCCAAGGCCACCGCCAGGGTGCCCATGACCTTGCCGGCCGGGGTCACGGTCAGCGCGGCAGCAAGCATGGCGCCGACGATGACGATCGCCGAAATGGCGTTGGTCACGGCCATCAGCGGGGTGTGCAGAGCCGGGGTGACGTTCCATACCACGTGGTAGCCCACGTAGATGGCCAGCACGAAGATGATCAGGTTGTAGATGCCGTGGGAAATCAGCATGTCTTCCATAGCCGTGCTCCTTAACCGTTCTTACGGATGACTTGGCCGTCGCGGCACATCAGGCACGCAGCGACAATGTCATCTTCGAGGTTGATCACCAGCGCACCGTCCTTGTCGAACAGCAGCTTCATGAAGTCCAGCAGGTTGCGGGCGTACAGCGCCGAAGCGTCTGCCCCGACCTGGGCTGGCAAATTGGTTGGGCCGACGATGGTCACGCCATTTTCCACCACCACTTGGTCAGCCATGGTCAGCGGGCAGTTGCCGCCTTGTGCTGCGGCCAGGTCGATCACCACGGAGCCGGGCTTCATCTGCGCCACGGTCTCGGCGCTGAGCAGGATCGGTGCCTTGCGGCCCGGGATCAGTGCGGTGGTGATGACAATGTCAGCCTGCTTGGCGCGATCATGCACGGCTTGTGCCTGGCGCTGCATCCAACTGGCGGGCATGGGCCGGGCATAGCCGCCGACACCTTGCGCACATTCACGTTCTTCATCGGTCTCGTAGGGCACGTCGAGGAACTTGGCGCCAAGCGACTCGATCTGCTCCTTCACCGCCGGGCGCACATCCGAGGCCTCGATCACTGCGCCCAGGCGCTTGGCCGTAGCGATGGCCTGCAGGCCGGCAACACCGGCGCCAAGAATCAGCACGCGGGCGGCTTTCACCGTACCGGCGGCAGTCATCAGCATCGGCATGAAGCGCGGGTAGTGATGCGCGGCCAGCAACACCGCCTTGTAACCGGCGATGTTGGCCTGCGACGACAGCACGTCGAGGCTCTGCGCGCGCGAGGTACGTGGCGCCGCTTCGAGGGCGAAAGCGGTGACGCCGCGTTCAGCCATCTTGGCGATCAGTTCGTTGTTGAACGGGTTGAGCATGCCGATCAGCAGGCTGCCACTGTTGATCAGGGCAAGCTCCTGTTCGCTGGGGGCAACGACCTTGAGTACCAGTTGCGCGCCGAAGGCATCGACGGCGGTACCGAGGGAGGCGCCAACGGCTTCATAGGCACTGTCCGGAATGCTGGCGTTGAGCCCTGCCCCCCGTTGGACGGTGACCTGATGGCCTTGGCCAACCAGCTTCTTGAGGGTTTCGGGGGTCGCAGCGACCCGCGTTTCGCCCGTCTGCGTCTCGAGAGGAACACCAATGTGCACGACTTTTCTCCTGCGGTGACCTTCTTATCTTTATTGAGCTGGCATGCGCGGGGTTGAATCCGCGGCACTTCGCCAGCGTAGCCGTAAGGCTCGAACCCGCCGGATCCCGGGCGGGCGAAGCATTTTGCAGATGAATACGTAGGCCTTCAACCGGTTCTGGAGCGATACGAAGTTAAAACTACAAGTCACCCTGTGACCGTATGTCGCAAGGGTATGGCTGCAGCCCGTCAAACATGGGCTATTGGGAGATTAGGGGAGAAATTAGATTATTTTTAACAAATTTCGCTGACAGCTGGGCGAATGTCGCAAATAGGCCTGAAACCCGCGCAGTATGCAGGGTTAAGCAAGAATTCAGGGTGTACGCAACAGTTTATTGAAATGCGACAATTCAATACATCTGTAGGTGTTTAAAATAATTGACTACCGAGTCAAGTTGTCGCATCTACTGGGTGGGTGGAGGCGTACAAGCGTGCCTGTGCTATCAGCCAGTCGCGGAAGGCGCGCAGCGACGCAGATTCCACCTTCCGCTCAGGAATCATTAGATAGTAGGCCTTGTTACTCGATAGCGCATGCCTGTTGGCGACCACCAACCTACCCTGCTCCAGCTCGCGCTGGATCAAGAACGGTGGAATCAGCGCGATGCCCATCTCGTGCATGGCGGCTTGGGCGAGCATCGAGAACAGTTCATAGCGAGGGCCGGTCATGTCGCCCTCCACGCTCATCCCCAAGCCATCGAACCACTGTCGCCAGGCATAGGGTCGGGTGGTCTGCTGCAGCAGCGGCAGTTCGGCGATGCGCTTGGCATCGAGTTCGCCCTGGCCGCTGAGCAAGGCCGGGCTGCACACTGGCATGGGATTCTCACCCATCAGGCGGTGGGACTGGGTGCCCGACCAGTCGGCATCGCCGAAGTAGATCGCTGCATCGAACGCGGTATCGGCGAACAGGAATGGCCGCGTGCGGTTGGTCAGGTTGACGGTGACCTCAGGGTGGCAGTGCTGGAAGTCCTTCAGGCGCGGCAGTAGCCACTGGGTGCCGAAGGTCGGCACCACCGCCAATTCGATCACATTGGCGCCCTGCTGGCGCATTACCGACAAGGTATCGCGCTCGACCGCGTCCAGCTGTGCTGCCACCTGTCGGCTGTAGGATAGGCCGGCTTCGGTGAGTTTTACCCCGCGACGCGAGCGGCGAAACAGCTCGACATTCAGGAACTCCTCCAGCCCACCAATTTGTCGACAGACGGCGCCTTGGGTCAAGGCCAGCTCTTGGGCGGCCTTGGTGAAGCTCTCGTGACGCGCTGCGGCCTCGAAGCAGACCAATGCCGTAGTGCTGGGAATCTTGCGCCGCATGTACGTCGACCTCACTTGTCAGGCTTTGAGTATGCTGATTTGCAGATTTTCGAAGTGAGAAAATATCACTAAACCGTGCGTAATCCTCGTTTGTCCCGACGGCCGAACAGGCCTAGGATCAATGCACAAGAACATTGCCCACGCACCCTGCTCCCCTATTTCGAGGATTTCGCTCATGGCCGGCAAAGCAAGCTTCAACTGGATCGACCCACTGCTGCTCGATCAGCAATTGACTGAAGAAGAGCGCATGGTGCGTGACAGCGCTTATCAGTTTGCCCAGGACAAGCTGGCGCCGCGCGTGATCGAGGCGTTTCGCCATGAGCAGACCGATCCGAAGATCTTCCGCGAGATGGGCGAAGTCGGCCTGCTCGGCGCGACCATCCCAGAGCAATACGGCGGCAGTGGGCTGAACTACGTCTGCTACGGCCTGATCGCCCGTGAAGTGGAACGCATCGACTCCGGCTACCGTTCGATGATGAGCGTGCAGTCTTCGCTGGTGATGGTGCCGATCAACGAATTCGGCAGCGAACAGCAGAAGCAAAAGTACCTGCCCAAGCTTGCCAGCGGCGAGTGGATTGGTTGCTTCGGCCTGACCGAGCCCAACCACGGCTCCGATCCAGGCGCGATGATCACCCGGGCGCGCAAGGTTGATGGCGGCTACAGCCTGACTGGCAGCAAGATGTGGATCACCAACAGCCCGATTGCCGATGTGTTTGTCGTGTGGGCCAAGGACGATGCGGGTGACATTCGCGGCTTCATTCTGGAGAAAGGCTGGAAAGGTTTGAGCGCCCCGGCGATTCACGGCAAGGTCGGCCTGCGTGCTTCGATCACCGGCGAGATCGTCATGGATGGCGTGTTCGTTCCTGAAGAAAACATCTTCCCTGAGGTGCGTGGTCTGAAAGGCCCGTTCACCTGCTTGAACTCGGCCCGCTATGGCATCTCCTGGGGTGCCCTGGGTGCGGCAGAAGCCTGCTGGCACACCGCGCGCCAATACACCCTGGATCGCAAGCAGTTCGGCCGTCCTCTGGCCGCCAATCAACTGATCCAGAAGAAGCTGGCGGACATGCAGACTGAGATCACGCTGGGGCTGCAGGGCTGCCTGCGTCTGGGGCGGATGAAGGATGAGGGCACCGCTGCGGTGGAAATCACCTCGATCATGAAGCGCAACTCCTGTGGCAAGGCGCTGGATATTGCTCGCCTGGCCCGCGACATGCTCGGCGGCAACGGTATTTCCGATGAGTTCGGCGTAGCCCGTCACCTGGTTAACCTTGAAGTGGTCAACACCTATGAAGGTACCCATGACATCCACGCGCTGATCCTCGGTCGCGCGCAGACCGGCATCCAGGCGTTCTATTAATAGAGGAGCTGGGCCATGGGGGCGTTATCACATCTGCGGGTGCTGGACCTTTCGCGTGTGCTGGCCGGGCCCTGGTCTGGGCAGATCCTCGCCGACCTTGGGGCTGACGTGATCAAGGTCGAGCGTCCGGGGGCAGGTGACGATACCCGCTCCTGGGGGCCACCCTTCCTCAAGGATGCCTATGGGGAGAACACCAGCGAGGCGGCCTACTATCTGTCTGCCAACCGCAACAAGCGCTCGGTGACCATCGACTTCATCCAGCCAGAAGGTCAGCGTCTGGTGCGCGAACTGGCGGCGAAGTCGGATATCGTCATCGAGAACTTCAAAGTCGGTGGCCTGGCGGCCTATGGGCTGGACTATGCCAGCCTGAAGGCGGTCAATCCGAAGCTTATCTATTGCTCGATTACCGGCTTTGGCCAGACCGGGCCGTATGCCAAGCGTGCCGGCTATGACTTCATGATCCAGGGGTTGGGCGGGCTGATGAGCCTGACCGGTCGCCCTGAGGGGGAAGAAGGTGCCGGGCCGGTGAAGGTTGGCGTTGCCTTGACCGATATCCTTACCGGGCTGTACTCGACCGTGGCGATCCTGGCTGCCCTCGCCCATCGTGACCAGTCAGGAGTGGGGCAGCATATTGATATGGCGTTGCTGGACGTGCAGGTGGCCTGCCTGGCTAACCAGGCAATGAACTACCTCACTACAGGCAATGCTCCGCGTCGGCTGGGGAATGCTCATCCTAATATCGTGCCATATCAGGACTTTCCGACCGCCGATGGCGATTTCATCCTTACCGTGGGGAATGATGGGCAGTTCCGTAAATTTGCCGAGGTCGCTGGGCAGCCGCAATGGGCGGACGATCCGCGCTTTGCGACTAATAAGCTGCGGGTCGCCAATCGGGCTGAGCTGATTCCGCTGATTCGCCAGGCCACTGTGTTCAAGACCACAGCCCAATGGGTTAGTGAATTGGAACAGGCCGGCGTGCCATGCGGGCCAATCAACGATCTGGCGCAGATGTTCCAGGACCCGCAGGTATTGGCTCGTGGATTGGCGGTTAGCATTGCGCATCCGCTGGCGGGCAGCGTACCGCAGGTGGCTAGCCCTATTCGGCTGTCTGAGACGCCGGTGGAGTATCGGCAGGCGCCTCCTCTATTAGGGGAGCATACCGAGGCTGTACTGGAAGAGGTGTTAGGGCTGGACGGCGAGGCTGTGCAGCAGCTGCGTGGGGCAGGTGTGCTCTGAGTCGCTTTCTACTTATATAAGCAGGGAGGCCGGTAGGCCTCCCTGCTTAGTTTTTGGCGCTTTAACTGCACACCCCTATCTCTTGCACCCCGCGTCACCCTGTGGAAGCGGGCCCGCCCCGCGATTCTGACCCTAATTTCAACAATATTACGGTTTATTGAAATTAAGGGTTGACGCCCTCTCAGATCCCCTTATAATGCGCCCCACTTCCAGCGTAGTTGGAACGGAAAACTCCTTGAGTATCAACGAGTTAGATGTTTCAGGCAGTACTGG
>NZ_JBICKL010000030.1:0-12074 GCF_043104195.1 Pseudomonas sp. xss_2 | reverse complement strand
GGACTACTCATGCTGAAAATCGACACCCTGCACCAGTACTACGGCGGCAGCCACATCCTGCGCGGCCTGTCGTTCGAGGCCAAGATCGGTGAAGTCACCTGCCTGCTCGGGCGCAATGGGGTGGGCAAGACCACCCTGCTGCGCTGCCTGATGGGCCTGGTCCCGGCACGCGAAGGCAGCGTGCACTGGGAAGACAAAGCCATCACCAATCTCAAGCCACAACAACGGGTCCACGCCGGCATCGCCTACGTGCCCCAGGGGCGCGAGATCTTCCCGCGCCTGAGCGTCGAGGAAAACCTGCTGATGGGCCTGTCGCGCTTTCCGGCGCGCGAAGCCCGCGAGGTGCCGGCGTTCATCTACGAGCTGTTCCCGGTGCTGGAGCAGATGAAGCAACGTCGTGGCGGCGACCTCTCCGGTGGTCAGCAGCAACAGTTGGCCATCGGCCGCGCCCTGGCCAGCCGGCCGCGGCTGCTGATCCTCGACGAACCGACCGAGGGCATCCAGCCCTCGGTGATCAAGGAGATTGGCGCGGTGATCCGCACGCTGGCCGACCGTGGCGACATGGCCATTTTACTGGTCGAGCAGTTCTACGATTTTGCCGCCGAGCTTGCCGACCACTACCTGGTCATGGCCCGTGGCGAGATCATCCAGCAGGGGCGTGGGGAAAACATGCAGGCCGAAGGTGTGCGCGGGCTGGTAACCATTTAATCTGCACCCACTTCCCCTGCGAGACGCTTGTCATGAGTTACGAGATCCGCGATGCCCTGCCAGGCGATGTGCCGGGCATCCTCGACATCTACAACGATGCCGTGCGCAACACCACGGCGATCTGGAACGAAACCCCGGTTGACCTGGCCAACCGCCAAGCCTGGTTTGCGGCGCGGGCGCAGCAGGGCTATCCAATCCTGGTGGCGGTGGATGCCAGTGGCGTGCTGGGTTATGCCTCGTTTGGCGACTGGCGGCCGTTCGAGGGGTTTCGCTACACCGTCGAGCATTCGGTGTACGTGCGCGATGACCAGCGCGGCAAGGGCCTGGGCCCGGTGCTGATGCAGGCACTGCTGGAGCGGGCCCGGGCGTGTGGCAAGCATGTGATGGTGGCCGCGATCGAGAGTGGCAATGCGGCGTCGGTGCGCCTGCATGAGCGGCTGGGGTTCGTGGTCACCGGGCAGATGGCGCAGGTGGGGGTGAAGTTTGGCCGCTGGCTGGATTTGACCTTCATGCAGCTGGTGCTGAACCCCGGCGCACCACCGCAGTAGTCGCGTACGTGGGAGCGGGCTTGCCCCGCGATAGCAGCAGTGCAATTACCCTCGCTATCGCGGGGCAAGCCCGCTCCCACCTGATACCAGTAACTGCTTGCTGTTTCTACAGCTGGGTGAAACGCCCCAGGCGCTGCCGGAGCATGCTGTTCTCACTGCGCAGATGCTGCACTTCCTCGAGCAGCTCCAGCGCCAGCGCTACCCCTTCCCACTCCAGCTCAAGCTGATCATGCAGCTTCACCGCACGCTTGACCGTCACCGGCGCGCGGTCGTCGAACAGCCAGTCTTCAGGCGTTCGCCCTGAAGGTTCAACAATCCCATGTTCGACGATTTCGATCACACAGTCGGCCGAAAGGTTGGCTTCCTGACAGAGGGTACGCATGTCCAGTTGAACGATCAGGGTGCTGCTCATGATCAACTACTCCATTGTGTCCTCGGATTGAACGCGGCTTTCTCGGACAGCTTGCTCCACAATTCGCGGGTCTCGGCATCCGACTGGGTCGGCATGACGACCTTGAGCTGGGCGTACAAGTCACCGCGCTCGCCGTGCTTGGTCGCCAGGCCCCGGCCCTTGATCCGCAGGCGCTGGCCGCTCTGGCTGTCGGGGCGGATAGTCAGGTTGATCTTGCCGCTCAGGGTCGGCACTTCAACCTTGGTACCCAGCGCAGCCTCCCACGGCGCCAGCGGCACGGTGATGATCAGGTCATGACCTTCGACATCGAACAGCGGGTGCGGTGCCATGCGAATGGTCAGGAACAAGTCGCCATTGGCGCCACCGCCGACACCGGGCGCGCCTTGGCCTTTGAGGCGGATACGCTCGCCGTCGGCAACGCCGGCTGGAATCTTGACGTTGAGGGTCTTGGTGGTGAACCCGGTACGCTGGCCGGCGCCATTGGTCTGCGGGACCTGGAAGCTGATCTGCTTGGACTCGTTGTTCAGCGTCTCTTCAAGAAAGACTGCCAGCTCCAGTTCCACGTCCTGCCCTCGCCTGCCCGCGCTACGTTGTTGTTGCTGCTGGCCACGACCGAACGGGCTGCCACTCCGGGCGCCGAAGATCGAGCTGAAGAAATCCGAGAAATCGCCGCCTTCGAAGCCACCGCCAGCACCCGCACCACCCCGGCTCTGCCAGCCAGGGGGTGCCTGGAACGGCCGGCCATGTTGGCCGCCATACTTGCGGATCTCGTCGAATTCGGCACGTTTCTGCGCGTCGCCGAGCACTTCGTAGGCCTCGTTGGCCTCTTTGAACTTGTCCTCGGCGTCGCGCTCCTTGCTGACATCGGGGTGATACTTGCGCGCCAGCTTGCGGTACGCGGCCTTGATCGCCTTGTCGTCCGCGGTAGGCTCTACGCCGAGTATCTTGTAATAGTCTTTGAAGTCCATCTATGGATCACCAATGAGAAATTGCACGTTGCTTCTGAAGATAGGGGTCAAGCATAGCCTTTCAAGGGCAGCTTGGGGTTGCTCGAGAGCAGACGACTGGTCTTGATTCTGCTGGCCACTGGCATAAACTGCGCGGCCGTTTTGCCTCCGGAAGCTATTTTTCATGTCCGACGTATCCCCGGCCCGCGCCCTGGGCATCGACTTTGGTACCTCCAACTCCACGGTCGGCTGGCACCGCCCAGGTGCCGAATCGCTGATCGCCCTGGAAGAAGGCAAGATCACCTTGCCCTCGGTGGTCTTCTTCAATATCGAGGAGCGTCGCCCGGTATACGGCCGCCTGGCCCTGCACGAGTACCTGGAAGGCTACGAAGGGCGCTTGATGCGCTCGCTCAAGAGCCTGCTCGGCTCCAAGCTGATCAAGCATGACACCAGCGTGCTGGGCACTGCGCTGCCGTTCAAGGACCTGCTGGGGATGTTCATCGGCGAGCTGAAAAAGCGTGCCGAGGCCGCTGCCGGCCGCGAGTTCGAGCAGGTGGTACTGGGCCGTCCGGTGTTCTTCGTCGATGAAGACCCGGCTGCCGACCAGGAGGCCGAGGACACCCTGGCCGACGTCGCGCGCAAGATCGGCTTCAAGGACGTGTCGTTCCAGTACGAGCCGATCGCCGCGGCCTTCGACTATGAGTCGGGCATCGACCGCGAAGAGCTGGTGCTGATCGTCGACATCGGCGGGGGTACTTCCGACTTCTCGCTGATCCGCCTGTCGCCGGAACGTCATCTGCTGGATGAGCGCCAGAGCGACATCCTCGCCACTGGCGGTGTGCACATCGGCGGGACCGACTTCGACAAACAGCTCAGCCTGCAGGGCGTGATGCCGTTGTTTGGTTATGGCAGCCGGATGAAGAGCGGCGCCCTGATGCCGACCAGCTACCACCTGAACCTGGCGACCTGGCACACCATCAACTCGGTGTACTCGCAGAAATCGCAGCTGGCGTTGGGCAGCATGCGCTATGACATCGAAGACGCGCTGGGTATCGACCGCCTGTTCAAGGTCATCGAGCAGCGTGCCGGGCACTGGCTGGCCATGGAAGTGGAAGCCAGCAAGATCGAACTGACCGAGCAGCCGAGCCGGCGCATCGACATGCGTCGGATCGAGCCAGAGCTGAGTGTGGAGCTGACGCGGGCGGTGTTCGAGGAGGCCATCGACGGTTTGCTGGAGCGGGTACGCGGCAGTGTCAGCGAGTTGCTGAACAAGGCCGGGGTCACTGAGAGCCAGGTGGATACGGTGTTCTTTACCGGTGGTTCGAGCGGGATCCCGGCGCTGCGCAACAGCGTGGCGGCGATGCTGCCCAATGCCCGGCATGTCGAAGGCAATATCTTTGGCAGCATTGGTAGTGGTCTGGCGATCGAGGCGCGCAAGCGCTACGGCATCGTCTGATCGCAGCTAAGTGGGGCTTGCCCCGCGATGGCGAGGGCGAGCCCCTTACCGCTATCGCGGGGCAAGCCCGCTCCCACGATGCAGCAACATCTCGCGTCAGACCAACTCAGCCCGGCGCAACTCACTCTTCAAATAGGCGTAGTAGATCGGCCCCGCCACCACCCCCGGCAAACCAAACGCTGCCTCGAACACCAGCATGGCCAAGAGCAACTCCCACGATTTGGCACTGATCTGCCCACCTACGATCCGCGCGTTGAGGAAGTACTCGACCTTGTGGATCACGATCAGGTAACCCAACGCCGCCACCGCCACCCAGATCGACAGCGACAGGCCAACGATGGTGATCAGGGTGTTGGACATCAAGTTGCCGATCACCGGCAGCAACCCCAGCAGGAAGGTCAACACGATCAGGGTCTTGGTCAGCGGCAGGTGCACGCCGAACATCGGCAACACCACCGCCAGGAAGATCCCGGTGAAGAAGGTGTTGAGCAGGGAAATCTTGATCTGGGCGAAAACGATATTGCGAAACGCCTTGACCAACAGGCTCAGACGCTCGAACAGCGCGGCGGCCAGAGGTTTGCGCCGGGAAATGTCCGGGATGCGCTGCAAGGCGACGATGGCGCCGAGAATCATGCCGATCAGCAAGGTGACGAACATGTGCGCCATGCCCTTGCCTACCAGCTGCAGCTCACCCAGATGGCTCTTGAGCCAGTCACCAATCGCCACTTTGAACTCGGCCGCACTGGCCGGCAGATAGCCTTCGATGAACGGCGGCAGCTGGCCACGGGCGCGCTCGACCAGACCCATGAACTTGTCCAACGACGCGCCAGGGTTCTCCGCTTCGTGCAGCAGGAAGCTGAAAGCGCCGGCAATCAACAGGGTCAGGGTAGTGACGACCAGAGTGCCGAGCAGCGCCACGGCCAGCCAGCGCGCACGCTGCCCGGCGATCAATGGCTGCAACCTGGGGGTGAGCATGTTGACCAGTTCGAAGACCAGCAGGCCGGCCAGCAGGCTCGGCAGCAACTTCAGCGGCAGCGCCAGCAGCAGGCCGGCAAACACGATGATCCAGCTGGCCAGGGTGACTTGGCGAGGGGTGAAAGTCATACAGCCTCAGGGGCAGACAGCGGAAAAGATCCGCAGTCTGCCAGCCTTCGCCCGGCAAACATAGGCGCAGGTCATTTCTTCTTCAGGCAGTCGCTCATGTAGGCCTTGCGCTCATCGCCCTTGAGCGCCTTTTCGGTCGCGGTGGCGTTGCAGCTCTTCATCTTTTCCTGCTGGGTGGCTTTCAGGCATTTGCTCATGAACGCCTTGCGCTCATCGCCCTTGAGGGTTTGCTCGGTAGCCTCGGCATTGCAGGTCTTCATTTTTTCCTGCTGGGCAGTGGCGGCGAATCCCTGTGCACTGATCAACACACCCAACACCAGCAACGGCACTTGCAGCATCTTCATGGAGTGGTCTCCTTGTCTCCGCGCCCGATGCACGGACATGCGCCTGAGTGTAGCCAACAATGCCCACCCCCTGCTCAGGCCGCGCGCGCCTGCCGGCGGTATTGCTGCGGCGTGCAGTGCGCCTGGCGCTGGAACATGGCGATGAACGCTGATGCGCTGCTGTAGCCAAGATCGAAGGCGATCGACTGGATCGGCGTGCCGGCCTCCAGCGCCTCGATCGCGCGCAAGAAGCGCAAGCGCAGCCGCCATTCACCAAAGCTCATGCCCAGCTCGCGCAGAAACTGCCGGGCCAGGGTGCGCTCGCTGACATGGATACGGGCGGCCCAGTCGGCCAAGGGGCGGTTGTCGCCTGGCTCGGCGCTGAGGGCGTCGAGAATCTGGCTCAAGCCTTCGCTGCGGGCGAACGGCAGGTAGCAGGCCTGGGTCGGCGACAGGTGCAGCTGATCGAGCAGGACTTGGGTCAGGCGCAGGTCGCACTGATCCTGGGCGACCTTGAGGTCGCGACGGGCAAAATCGCTGAGGATCGCCTTGAGGATGTCGCTGATCACCAGGCTACAGGGCTGCTGCGGCAAGTCGTGGCACAGGTCGCGGTGCAAATAGACCGAGCGATAGACGATGGCCTGGGGGTTGTAGCAACCATGCTCGCAGCCGGGAGGCACCCACACCGCCAGATGCGGCGGTGAGATGAAGCGCTGGCCGTCGACATCCAGGTGCATCACGCCGTGGGCGGCGTAGTTGAGCTGGCCCCAGGTGTGGCGATGGGGCGCGCTGATGGTGTCGGCGCCGAATTCGTCGTAGCGAAAGTAGACCGGGGCGGGGAGCTGGTCGAACTGAGGGATGTCGAGGTATTTGCCGGTCATTGTCTGGATCTAGGGGCGGGTTGTCTGGATGCGAGTATAGGTCTGCATACAGACAGAAGGATAATGACGGTCATCGTGGGAGCGGGCTTGCCCCGCGATAGCGGCAGTGAACTCACCACCGCAGCCTGCTCCCACGCTCGTCGTTATCCAAAGAGCCCCAGTTACATGAACTACGCATTCCCCCTCATGGCCATCCTCATCTGGGCCGGCAACACAGTAGTCACCAAACTCTCGGCCGGCGCCATCTTCCCGGCCGAGATCGGTTTCTACCGCTGGCTGCTGGCTGGCCTGTTGTTCACCCCGTTCCTGCTGCCCAAGGTCTGGCGCAATTGGCCGGCAATCCGCCCGCACCTGGGCAAGATCTTCATCCTCGGCATCCTCGGCATGGCCCTGTACCAGAGCCTGGCCTACTTCGCCGCAGAGATCACCAGCGCCACCAACATGGGCATCATTCTCTCGCTGATGCCGTTGATGTCCCTGGCCCTGTCGATCGCCTGGCTCGGCCAGCGGCTGACCTTCGGCGCACTGCTCGGGGCGCTGGTGTCCTTCGTTGGGGTCCTGGAAGTGGTGTCGGCCGGCCACCCGCTGGGGTTGCTCGATCAGGGCTTGAATCGCGGCGACCTGCTGATGCTGGTGGCGACCTTCGCCTACGCCCTGTACAGCTTCTTGCTGAAGAAGTGGCAATTGCGTTTGCCGCCGTTGCAGTTGCTGTACCTGCAAGTGCTGGTGGCGATCATCGTACTGCTGCCGCTGTTCCTGCTGTCGGCGAAAACCGGGCTCAACCCACACAACCTCAGCCTGGTGCTGTACGCCTGCGTACTGGCCTCGATGATTGCCCCGCTACTGTGGATGCAGGCCGTGCATCGCCTGGGGCCGAGCCGCACGACCTTGTTCTTCAACCTGCTGCCGGTGGTGACGGCGCTGATCGCCGCCTGGGTGCTGGACGAGCAACTGGCCGCCTATCACCTGTATGGCGGCCTGCTGACCCTGGCCGGGGTACTGCTCGCCGAGCGTTGGACCACCCCTGTACGCGGCGCCGCTACAGCCCGGCAGCCTTGAGCCGAGCGGCGTGTTCGGTGAACAGTCGCACCGGCTCAGCACCCTTGCCGACCGCGCCCAGTGACTGGTTGACGATGTCCAGGTGATCCAGCGGATAGTCATCGCCGATCACCTGGCCCAGGTGCGAGCTGTTGCGCCCGACCATGCCGTCACATTGGCCTTTCTCGCGCTCGAAGGTGCGGGCGAACAAGCGGCAGAAGCGGTTACTGCCATCGAAGCGATTACGTCCTTGATCAGTGCGCCCTGGTTGCAGGGTGCCGGACCAGGAGTAGTAGCGCACGCCATTGACTTCATATGCGCCCTCCCCACCCCACACCTCTGGCAGGCCCTGTGGATAAGCCTGGTTGAAGCGGGCCACGTCATGGTGGGTCAGCGATTGATGCGAGGCGTGCACATCGATTGGCAGTGGATCGCGGCGCCAACCGGTCTCCAGCCACACCAGCAACACCGCTAGGCCATGTAGCACGGCCTTGAGAATGCGCCCATGGGGTGAGTCGCCAGGCGCCTTATGGTCGAGATAGTCGGCCAGCTCCGAGCCATGATTGGGGCCTGCCACCGAGGTTACCGAAGCCACCCGGTCTGGCCGCTTGGCCGCCGCATAGCGGGCGCTGAGCGCACCCTGACTATGACCGATCAAGTTGACCCGCTCAGCCCCGGTGCGCTGGCAGATGTCCTCGATGATCGCCAGCAACTGCTCCCCGCGCACTTCGCTCGAATGCAGCGGCGACACCTGCACCGGGAACACCTGCGCGCCACCTTTGCGCAACGCGGCGACGATGCCAAACCAATAGGGATAGAGCAGCAGCCGCACAAAGCCGAGCATTCCCGGCACCAGCACCAACGGGTAACGCGTGGCCAGATCCTGGTTCATCGCCCATCCCTCTCCATGGTCAGTCGGCCAACACTAGCGCCATGTCGATGAACATCGCAATCGAACTCCTGGCGCGTCGTGCGGTTCCAAACCAAACAGACCCTGAGCAAGGAGCGGGACCATGTACAAGCAGACCCTGGCAATCCTTCTGGCCAGCGCCACCCTGGCCGCCTGCGGCAGCCGCCCAGAGAACCCGGTCGACTACGTCACCTACCGCGATGAACCGCTGGTCAAGCAGGTCGAACACGGCATGACCATGCAGAAGGTGATTGCCATCGGCGGCAGCCCATCGAATGTCATCGATCTGCCCCATGGCGGCACCTGCAACGACTACATCCTCAACCGCGACGGCCACCAACAGCCCTACTACGTGCGTTTCGATGCCACTGGCCATGTCGATGCGAAGGGCTTCAAGACCTGCAAGCAACGAGAAGAGGACAAGGAAGCCGTGCCCGGCGCCTAAGCCCTCCTGACACCCTGACCACCCTGAATCTTCGGAGATAACCATGAGCAACGTTGAACTGACCGATGTGAAAACCCTGCGCGAGCGTGCCCGCCAGCATGTCGAGCAAGGGGCGGTGACCGAGGGCTACAGCGCTGATCGCGAGAAGATCCTGCGTGTGCTCAACGAGTCACTGGCAACCGAGCTGGTGTGTGTCCTGCGCTACAAGCGCCATTACTTCATGGCCAGTGGCATCAAGGCCAGCGTTGCTGCCGCGGAGTTTCTCGAGCACGCCAACCAAGAATCGGAGCATGCCGACAAGCTGGCTGAGCGGATCGTCCAGCTGGGCGGCGAGCCGGACTTCAATCCGGATAACCTGAGCAAGAACTCCCATGCACAGTACGTGGCGGGTAACTCGCTGAAGGAAATGGTACTGGAAGACCTGGTGGCTGAACGCATTGCGATCGATAGCTATCGCGAGATCATTCAGTTCATTGGTGAGAGTGACCCGACTACTCGGCGGATCTTCGAGGACATCCTGGCGCAGGAAGAAGAGCACGCTGATGACATGGCGGATCTGCTCCAAGGCCTTTGATTCAAACCCTTACGTGGGAGCGGGCTTGCCCCGCGATAGCGTCGGTGAGTTCACCATCGCTATCGCGGAGCAAGCCCGCTTCCACGTATGAGTAAGATTCGCTTCACTTCTTGGCTTTGACCGCCGCCGGCGCCTTCCCAGCCCGCATCTGCTCCAGTAGCGGCGTACACTGATTGGGCACATCGCCACTCGGCGCAATCAGCGCCAGCAACCCCGCCGCAGGCCCTACAGCAAGCCCCAACGCCACCATCCCTGCTCCACGCAATGCCAGCGGCACCGCCTGCACGCCAGCATTGGGTTTGGCAAACGGCCCGCGCACGTACAAGGGCGAGCGCAGCGAGAACAAGCGCACCCCTTTCGACTCCGGGGTGATCTTCAGATCCAGCTGCTCGCTGGCAAAGTTAGCCGTGCCATTGACGTAGATGATCGCGTTCTCGGTATCGAAGACGAACAGCCGGGTGGTCGCCAGGCCATCCTTGATACCGACATCCGCCGCGGCGCAGTTAATCTTCACATCCTTGTCGCCAAACAACTTGTCGACCACATAGTTACCCACGTTCAGCCCGGCGATCTCCATCAGGCTGCGGCTGATCGCGCCGTCGTTGATCAGCAGGCGCAGATCGCCGTTGGAAGTACCCAGCAGGGCCGCCACCGAATTGCCCCGGCCACTCAAGTCGGCATCGCCATTGAGCTCACCAAAGCTGGTCTGCATCGGCGCAAAGCTGGGGAACAATTGCTTGAGCTTGAAGCCCCGGGCAGTGAGCTTGGCTCGGCCCTGCAAGGGCACGCTGCGCCCGTCCAGGCGGATGTTAGAAGCCAGGTTGCCACCTGCCACGCCAAAGCGCAGCGGCTCCAGGCGCAGCACGCCGTCTTCCAGCAGGACATGGGCCGAGAGGTCGTTGAAGGGCAATTGCTCGCTGTGCACGATGCGCTTGCCGCTGAAGCTGACGTCAGCGTCCATGGCGCGCCAGCGTTCGGTGCGAAACTCTTCTACCGGCAGCACCTTGCCGGTGGGCTGCTTGCTGGCTCCGCCACGGGCCTTCTGCTCGGCGTTGGAGTCAGCGCCGATCAGCGGCGCCAGGTCCTTGAACAACAGTTGGTTGGAGACCAGCTTGCCAGTCAACTTCGGCCGCGGTTGGCTGGCGACGAAGGCCAGGTCACCATGGATGTCACTGTCGCCGATCTTGCCGTTGAAGCCTTCGTAGCTGAACCGCGCGCCTTCAGGCGCATGCAGGTTGGCAAGCAAGTGGCCGTCGGTGGAATAGGCCGGGGTATCCGGCAGGGTCACGCCGGTCAGCGGGTAGAGATTGCCCAGGCTGCTGCCCGCCAGGCGCAGGCGCAGGTCGAGCGCGCCCAGGTTGCGCGGGTCGGTGAGGGTACCGGCGAGCACTACATGGGTGTCGGCAATGCGCACATCCGCTTGCAGCGGGAACGGCTGGCGGGCGTCCTGCAGGGCCAGCAGGCCACCGATCTTGCCGGTACCGGACACCGGCTGGCCCTTGTAGCGGCCTTGCGCCTTGAGGCCGAAGGCATAGTCCTGGGCGCCACCGGTTTTCTCGGCGCTGGCCTTGCCGACGATCTCGCTGAACGGGATTGGCTTGCCCAGTGGATCGATCTGCACCTTCATGCTGGTTTTCAGGGTCTGGTCATCGAAGCTGACGTTGCCCTGGTCGAAACCGATGGCGCCGATGTCCAGTACCCATTTCGACGGCTCGGCGTTTTCATCTTTCGGGCCGAAATCGAAGGTCCAATTAGCACGGCCATCGGCCAGCCGATTGAGGCTGGCTGTGGGCTTGGTCAGGTCGATGCGCGGAATGACGATCTGCTGGAACATCAGCGGTAACGGCGAGAGGCGGAATTCGACCTTCTCCAAGCCGACCATGGTGGGCTCCTTGAGCCAGTCGGGGTTGCCAAGGGTCAGGTCTTCGGCGATGAAGTGCGGCCAGGGCACCCAGGCTCGCCAACCGCCCTCTTCAGGCTCGGTGCGCCACTGCACAGCGAGGTTGCCGTTGATCGCGAAGGGCCGGTGCAGGGCCTCGGAAACCTTCTCGTTGAGCAGCGGCTTGGCGCGATTCCAATCGAACGTGGCGATGACCACCACCAGTATCGCCAGCACGGTGATCAGGCTGGTGAAGATCCAGGTGAAGATTCTGGCAGGGCGCGTCATTGCGTAATTCTCCTGACTGCATGGCACAAGGCGGGCACGACGATGGCACTTAGTATGTCGGACTGATGAAAAGCTGCGGGGTTTAATCGAACAACCCATGATAACCAAGAATTTCCTGACACCCCTCTCAGCTTTTGGTCTGTTCCCGGCTCGGCTGTTACCCATCGGGCCAACCATCAAATCGCCACCTCAGCCTCAGAAACACGCGAGATAGAAGGGTCGCAACTGAGTATCAATACCGTCGATTGTTACCATTAGCCTTATGAACTTTTCTCTGGAGTTACCGGGAGTAGCATTGGCTTCGTACCCACTTTCCAGCCCCCCAGAGGAGCACCGAAATCATGAAACGCCATCTGCTGCTGAGCCTGACCCTTTCCATCGCCGCCGCCAACGCCTTCGCCCTGCCCGCTCAGGATCAACACCTGACCGCCGAATCGCGTTCGAGCTCGGCTACAGTTGCGCAACCGCTGAACACCTTGGCCGAAGGTGGCGCTGAACGCTTGCAGGAACGTGCAGCGCGCGTTGCCGAAGGTGGTTCGGATCGCCTGATCGAACGCACTG
>NZ_JBICKL010000002.1:0-38281 GCF_043104195.1 Pseudomonas sp. xss_2 | reverse complement strand
GGCGGAAGGGGCCAGTGGTGCCGCCACATCAAACGGATAAGCTCAAATCTCTAAAAGCCCAAGCCCAAGCCCAAGCCCAAGCCCAAGCCCAACCTCAAACCAAAACCCGCGAACTAGCGACCCCAACCACCGCCAACCCCACCAGCAAATTAACCCCCACCATCCGCCGAATCCGCGCCAAAACCCCAGCCCCAGCCGCCCAATCCTCAGCCTGCACCGCCGCCCGCAGCTCCGGCAGCATCAACGCCTGCACCCGCATGAACAGCGCAAACATCACAATCGCACCCCCAATCATCACCTGCACATACCGAGGCGCCGTTTCAAACCCGGAAAAACGCAAATGCAACATCCCGATACCACTGATCGCCAAAACCGCTACCGCCGCCCAGACCCAACCAAAGAAACGTCGGAAAACTACCACCCACAAGCGCAGCCGCGCAGGCCCCTCCAAGGCTGCAACCGTGGCCGGGCGCAGTACCAGCCAGGCGAAGAACATGCCGCCAACCCAGACCAGGGCAGCCAAAACATGCAGTGTGTAGGGCAGGGCAAAGGCAAGCATCAGGATCTCCATGCGGCACAAAGGGCGATAGCGGGGTATGATAGCCGCCCCATGCGAAACACTGAAAATATATCCAGCCCTTCGGGCGCCTGCAGACCATGATCAGCAACGAACTCAAAGCCACCATCCAGGGCGCCTACTCGCGTTTTCTCGAAGCCAAGAGCCTCAAGCCTCGCTATGGCCAGCGCCTGATGATCGCCGAAGTGGCGAAAGTGCTCGGCGATATCGCCTGCGACGACGAAGGTCGCCGCTCGGGCGAGCCGGCCGTGGTCGCGGTCGAGGCCGGCACCGGTACCGGCAAGACCGTCGCCTACAGCCTGGCGGCGATTCCCGCCGCCAAGGCTGCCGGCAAACGCCTGGTGATCGCCACCGCGACCGTGGCCTTGCAGGAGCAGATCGTGTTCAAGGATCTGCCCGACCTGATGCGCAACAGCGGGCTCAATTTCAGCTTCGCCCTGGCCAAGGGGCGTGGGCGCTACCTGTGTCTGTCCAAGCTCGACGTGCTGCTGCAGGAAGGCCACGCCCAGTCGGCGACCGCCCAGCTGTTCGAGGAAGAAGGCTTTCACATCGAAGTCGACGAGCGCAGCCAGAAGCTGTTCAACAGCATGATCGAGAAGCTTGCCGGCAATCGCTGGGACGGTGATCGCGACAGCTGGTCGGAAACCCTCGAAGACCAGGACTGGGCGCGCCTGACCACCGACCATAGCCAGTGCACCGGTCGCCACTGCCCGAACTTCCAGCAATGCGTCTTCTATAAGGCGCGCGAGGGCATGGGTAAGGTCGATGTAATCGTCACCAACCATGACATGGTCCTGGCCGACCTGGCCTTGGGCGGCGGTGCGGTACTGCCCGACCCGCGTGACACCATGTACGTATTCGACGAAGGCCATCACCTGCCAGACAAGGCGATCGGCCACTTCGCTCATTATTCGCGCCTGCGCTCCACTGCCGACTGGTTGGAGCAGACGGCCAAGAACCTGACCAAGCTGCTCGCCCAGCATCCGCTGCCGGGTGACCTGGGCAAGTACATCGAACAGGTGCCGGAGCTGGCTCGCGAAATCCGCACCCAGCAGCAGTTCATGTTCACCTTGTGCGAGCAGGTCGCGGATTTCCGCCCCGGCGAAGACACCGAAGGCCGTGAGCGCCCACGCTACCGCTTCGAAGGTGGAGTGGTACCGGAGCAGATTCGCGAAGTCGGCATAGAGCTGAAAAAGGGTTTCTCGCGTCTCAACGACCTGTTCACCCGCCTGGCCGACCTGCTCAAGGAAGGCATGGACGGGGAAAACAACATCGGTATTGCCAGCCACCAGGCCGAAGAGTGGTATCCACTGTTCGGCAGCCTGGTGACCCGCGCCCAGGGCAACTGGGAGCTATGGACCGCGTTCACCGCCGAAGATCCGCAAGACAGCCCGCCAATGGCGCGCTGGCTGACGTTGGCCGAAACCGGTGCGCTGTTCGACATCGAGGTCAATGCCAGCCCGATCCTTGCCGCCGAAATGCTGCGCCGCAGCCTGTGGAGCGTCGCCCACGGCGCTCTGGTGACTTCGGCCACACTCACCGCGCTGGGCAAGTTCGACCGCTTCCGCATGCGTTCGGGCCTGCCTCGCGACGCGGTGACGTGCGTGGTGCCAAGCCCGTTCGTGCACGGCGATGCTGGTCTGCTGCGAGTGCCTGACCTGGGCGCTGATCCGCGCGACGCTGCTGGGCACACGGCAGCGATCATCCGTGAACTGCCGGCAATGCTCGAAGAGGCCCGCGGCGCGCTGGTGTTGTTCTCCTCGCGCAAACAGATGCAAGACGTGTTCGATGGCCTGGACCGTGACTGGCGCAAACTGGTGTTGATCCAGGGCAACCTGTCCAAACAGGAAACCCTCAACAAGCACAAGGCGCGGGTCGACGATGGCCAGCACAGTGTGCTGTTCGGCCTGGCCAGCTTCGCCGAGGGGGTCGACTTGCCGGGCGCCTATTGCGAGCACGTGGTGATCGCCAAGATCCCATTCTCGGTGCCGGACGATCCGGTCGAGGCAGCCTTGGCCGAGTGGATCGAAGCCCGCGGTGGCAATCCGTTCATGGAAATTGCCGTACCCGACGCCTCGCTCAAGTTGATCCAGGCCTGCGGTCGCTTACTGCGTACCGAGCAGGATCGCGGCGTCATCACCTTGCTTGATCGGCGCCTGGTCACCCAGCGCTACGGCAAGGCTATTCTCAATGCGCTGCCGCCATTTAGGCGGGAGATTTCCTGACGGCCGGAGCAAGACGCCCCGGCCCGTTGTCCATCACTCAGTCAAGGGCCCATGAGGGCTCTGAAGGAGAGCCCCAGCCCTATGCTCCATCGTACCTTGCCCGCTGTACTTACGCTGTTGTTCAGCTCGCCGTTGCTGGCCGCGCAGCAGACGTTGTTCAGCTTTGTGCGGCCGGCTTCAGTGGTCAATGTGATCACCGCTGATGCCGGCATGCCGCAGTACAACGCGGAGCAGACGGCCGAGGGCGAGGTGCTGCGGCGGGTGGTGTTCAATCCGGTGGAGCGGCCGACACTGGGCCTCAGCCCGCAGAGTGGCGTGTGGGACTGGTCTGCCGGGCAGGCGCTGACTTTGCGCCTGCAAAGCGCCATGGACTGGGCCTTGAGTGTGGATGTCACGGTGCAGAGCAGTGATGGCCGCACGCTCACCAGCCGTATCGACCTGCCCGCCGGGCCTGCGCAGACGGTGATGGTTCCGCTCAAGGCCAGCTCGCCATTGAGCCAGGGCATGCGCGCGGGGCCGCCCATGCCGTGGACGTATCAAGGGCAACGGGTGCTGCTGACCAGCAGCGTCGGTGAAGTCGATCTCACCCAGATCAGTTCGGTTACCCTGAGCATTCCAAGGCCCAAGGTGGCCCAGAGCCTGCTGATCGAGAAAGTTGGTATCCAGGATGACGATCTGGCGTTCAAGGCCGCCTACGACGGTTTGATCGATGCTTATGGCCAGTCCACCCGCGGACGCTGGCCGGAAAAGATCGTCAACGATGATCAGCTCAAGGCCGCTGATACCCGCGAACAAGCTCAGCTCAAAGGCTGGTTGGCAGAGCGCGGCAAACAGCAATTGGACAGCTACGGTGGGCTGATCGCCGGCCCGGCCTTCGAAGCCAAAGGGTTTTTCCGTACTGAAAAGCGTGATGGCCGCTGGTTCCTGGTGACCCCTGAGGGGCACCCGTTCTATTCGCTCGGCATCAATGCCGTGGCGGCCGACGGCGGCCGTACCTATATAAGCGGACGCGAAAGCATGTTCACCGCCTTGCCGGGCGAAGGCGAGCGTCTCGCCGCGTTCTATGGCCAAGGCAACAACGATGATGGCAATGCCTCGTCGCAAGGGCGCAATTTCAATAAAGGTCGCTGGTTCGACTTCTATGCTGCCAACCTGCAGCGTGGTTATGGCCAGCCTTGTCCGGCGCCAGTAGAAGGGCAGCCACCTGTTGCCTGCCCACCTGCGGCCATCGATGCCGCGCGCTGGCAGAGCCACACCCTCGATCGCATGCAGGCCTGGGGTTTCAATACCCTGGGCAACTGGAGCGATCCGGCCCTTGGCCTGGCCAAGCGAGTGCCCTACACGCTACCGCTGTCGATCGTTGGCGACTACGCCAGCATCAGTACCGGCATGGACTGGTGGGGGCGCATGCCCGATCCGTTCGATCCACGCTTTGCCATGGCGACCGAGCGCGCCGTGGCCATCGCCGCCCGTGATCACCGCGATGATCCCTGGCTGATTGGCTACTTTGCCGACAATGAGCTGGCCTGGGCGGCGCCGGGTGATGATCCCAAGGCCCGCTATGGGCTGGCCTTCGGCACCCTCAGGCTGACCACCGACGTACCGGCCAAGCGCGCGTTTCTCAAGCAGCTGCGCGACAAGTACCGCAACCAGGAAGGCCTGTCCAAGGCCTGGGGTATCGACCTGCAAGCCTGGGAACTGATGGAAGACCCAGGCTTCGAAGCGCCGCTGCCCAATGCGCAGCATCCGGAAATCGAGCGCGATTATCAGCATTTCCAGCAGGTATTCGCCAATACCTACTTCAAGACCATCTCCGACTCGCTCAAATGGCATGCCCCCAACCACTTGCTGCTGGGCGGGCGCTATGCGGCCAGCACTCCAGAAGCAGTGAAAGCCTGCGCCGAGTTCTGCGACGTGCTGAGTTTCAACTTCTATACCCTCAAGCCTGAAGATGGCTACGACTTCGCTCGGCTTGCCGAGTTGGACAAGCCGTTGCTGGTGTCCGAATTCCAGTTCGGTTCCCGCGACCGTGGGCCATTCTGGCCCGGGCCGCTGGAGCTGGTACGCGAGGAAGATCGCGGCCCGGCCTACGCCAACTTCCTCAAGGCTGCGCTGGCTCAACCGATGATTGTCGGTGCGCACTGGTTCCAGTACCTCGACCAACCGGCCAGTGGGCGCTTGCTCGATGGCGAGAATGGGCACTTGGGGCTGGTGGCGATTACCGATGTGCCTTATCCAGGTTTTGTCGAAGCGGTGCGCAGGAGCAATCAGCAGGTAATGGATGAATTGCGCAAGGCGCTGAACAAGCCTGCTCTGTAGGTCATACAGCGGCATTTCGGTGCCGTTTGTCGACTTTTCCCTACGACCATCCGGCCACATTCAGTTTGCAAAACCGCCAACTACTGAAACAATGCACGACTTTGTGAAGACGAGTCGTACGGAGAGTAGGCGGGTGCAGATCCAGGGTCACTATGAGCTGAAGTTCGAGGCAGTGCGTGAAGCATTTGCCGCATTGTTCGAGGATCCTCAGGAGCGCGGCGCTGCGCTGTGCATCCAGGTCGGCGGCGAGACCGTGATCGACCTGTGGGCCGGTAGCGCCGATAAGGACGGCCGCGAAGCTTGGCACAGCGATACCATTGCCAATCTGTTCTCCTGCACCAAGACCTTCACCGCCGTCACCGCCTTGCAACTGGTCGGCGAGGGCAAACTGGCCTTGGACACGCCCGTGGCACGCTACTGGCCAGAGTTCGCCCAGGCCGGTAAAGAGCAGGTGACCCTGCGTCAGTTGCTCAGCCACCGCGCTGGCCTGCCGGCGATCCGGGAACTGCTGCCGGCCGAAGCACTCTATGACTGGCAGACCATGACCGCTGCCCTGGCGGCTGAGACCCCTTGGTGGACGCCGGGGACCGAGCATGGTTACGCCGCTATTACCTATGGCTGGTTGATCGGTGAGCTGATTCGCCGCGCTGACGGCCGTGGCCCGGGCGACTCGATCGTCGCGCGTACCGTCAAACCCCTGGGCCTGGATTTTCATGTCGGCCTGGCGGATGAACAATTCCACCGTGTCGCGCACATTGCTCGCGGCAAAGGCAACCCTGGCGACGCCGCTGCACAGCGTTTGCTGCAGGTAACCCTGCGCGAACCTGAAGCGCTGTCGACGCGAGCCTTTACCAACCCGCCTGCCATTCTCACCAGCACCAACAAGCCGGAGTGGCGCCGGATGCAGCAGCCGGCGGCCAATGGCCATGGCAATGCCCGCAGCCTGGCCGGTTTCTATGCCGGTCTGCTCGATGGCAGCCTGCTGGAGTCGGAACTGCTCGATGAGCTGACGCGCGAACACAGCCTTGGCCAGGATCGTACCCTGTTGACCCAGACCCGCTTCGGCCTGGGCTGCATGCTGGATCAGCCCACGGTCGCCAACGCCACTTTCGGCTTGGGCGCCCGCGCCTTCGGCCATCCAGGGGCGGGAGGCTCGGTCGGCTTCGCCGATCCCGAGCACGATGTCGCCTTTGGTTTCGTCACCAACACCCTCGGCCCCTATGTGCTGATGGACCCGCGGGCGCAACAGCTGGTGCGTGTACTTGGCACTTGCCTTTGATCGGGTAACGCGGGTATTGGCCCGACCCTTTGACTATCCTCAATGCCAACGCCTCATGTGTGTGGGCAAAATTTCTTTCTAATTCATGGTGTATCGCTGATGTCTTCACATAAAACCTTAGCACTCGCCCTGTGCCTGGCCATGACCGGCTGCGCCAGCCACTCGCAAGGTACCGCCAAAGACGGCGGCCTCAGCTGGTGGCCTTTCGGCTCCGACAAAGTCGCCGAACAGGAAGTGAAAGAGGCGGTGACCGAGAAGGTCGCCAAGGCTGACGCCAAATCCGATAGCGCCAGCCGTTGGTGGTGGCCATTTGGTGGTGACGACAAGCAGGCTAAAGGCCCAGTCGTACCGAAGATCGATCACAAGGCCACCCAGGCCTGGCTGGACGAGTACGAGCCCAAGCTGCGTGAAGCGGTCAAGGGCAGCAAGTTCGAAGTCGAGCGGCGTGAAGATGTCATGGCGGTGATCATTCCGGTGGAGGGTTCGTACAACCCTGATCGCCCGAACATGCTGCTGCCAGCGACCTTGGGGCCGATTACGCGGGTGGCCAAGGCGGTGGAGGTCGATCCCAAGACCGCTGTGCTGGTGCTCGGCCATGCAGACAGCAGTGGTGTGGCTGCTGCCAACCAGAAGCTCAGCCTGGAGCGCGCTGCTTCGGTATCGGCGATCTTCCGCCTCAGCGGCCTGCAGCGTGACCGCCTGACCCTCAAGGGCATGGGTTCGGTGATGCCGCGTGCGGCCAATGACAGCCTTGAAGGCCGGGCCTTGAACCGCCGTGTGGAAATGTTGCTGACCCCGCAGAACACCATGGTCGCGCTCCTGGCCAAGTATCAGCAGGCCGCACCAGCACCAACCCCAGCCGCTATGGTTGCAGTGCAAGACGCCAAGGCTCCGGCAGCTAAGGCTGCGAGTAAGCCGGCAGCGAAAGCCACCGCCGCCAAACCGGCCGCCAAGAAAGCACCGGCCAAGGCAGCTGCGAAGAAACCTGCAGCCAAGCCGGTTGCCAAAAAAGCCGCGGCAAAACCTGCCGCCAAGAAGGCCGCAACCGATAAGAAAGTAGCTGCCAATAGCCCTGCGAAGACCAACTGATCGTCAAGGAAACGCAGTCATGACCCAATCCCTGGCCGATATGCGCCGCGACTACACCCGTGATGGCCTGGTTGAAAGCCAGGCTCCGGGCGAGCCGTTCGCCCTGTTCCACCAATGGTTCGCTGATGCGGTGAAGACCGAGCAGCCACCGGTGGAGGCCAATGCCCTGACCCTGGCCACAGTCGATGCCGACGGCCGCCCGCATTGCCGGGTGCTGTTGCTCAAGGGGCTGGATGAGCGAGGTTTCACTTTTTTCACCAACTATGACAGCGCCAAAGGCCAGCAGCTGTTGACCAATCCCTTCGCTGCCATGACCTTCTTCTGGCCGGCGCTGGAGCGTCAGGTGCGGATCGAAGGGCGAGTGGAGAAAGTTACCGCGCAGGAGTCGGACGCCTATTACCAAGTGCGTCCGCTGGGCAGTCGCCTGGGCGCCTGGGCATCGCCGCAGAGCCAGGTCATTACCGGGCGTGAGCAGTTGGAAGGCTTGGTCAAGGCGACTGAAGCGCGCTTCTCCGACAGCCAGCCGCACTGCCCGGAGCATTGGGGCGGTTATCGGTTGCTGCCTGAGCGCATCGAGTTCTGGCAGGGGCGGCCGAGTCGCCTGCATGACCGCCTGAATTATCGCCACGTCGAGGGCCAATGGCTGCGTGAGCGCCTGGCACCTTAAGCCCGATAGTTGGCGGCCTCGCGTTCCAGCCAGGCCGCCAATGCCTTGCGTTTGATCTTTTGCGCCCGCGCCAGCTCCAGGCGCTGCAGCATGTAGGCGCGTTTATCATCATCCTTTCCAGCCATCGACAACGCCAGGTCGCGGTCCATCCAGCGGCGCATGCGTAGATACAGCCAGCCATGGAAATACAGGCCTGCGACGGTTGTTACCAAGACGATGAAGTAATCCATGGCTATCCTTGGTCTGACTAAATAGTGACAGCACGGCGGCTGTACCAGAGCTGAATGAAAACAAATTTGTAACGTATGTGTCGTGACAGCCGTCAACCTGCGGAGTCTAATGGACACCTGACTTATGGAGATTCAACCCATGCGTAAATCTGTATTGCTGGTGGCGAGCTTCACCACCCTGTCGCTGTTGCTCGGCGGCTGTGCGTCGAGCCTGACCGGTGACAGCTATTCCCGTGATGAGGCCCGCCGCGTGCAGACCGTGCGCATGGGTACCATCGAATCGCTGCGCCCGGTGAAGATCGAAGGCACCAAGACCCCAATCGGCGGTGGCGCGGGCGCTATCGTCGGTGGTGTTGCCGGTAGTGCTATCGGTGGTGGCCGGGGCAGCATCGTCGCTGCGGTAATCGGCGCTGTGGCCGGTGGCCTGGCGGGTTCTGCCGCCGAAGAGGGCATTACCCGTACCCAAGGTGTCGAGGTCACCGTGCGTGAAGACGACGGCAATATGCGCGCCTATGTGCAGGCGGTGCAGGAAAACGAAATTTTCCGCGTGGGTGAGCGTGTGCGCATCGTCACCGTCGACGGCACCAGCCGTGTGACCCACTGAGCAATTCGCTGAAAAACAAAACCCCGATTTGGCAGCGCCGGTCGGGGTTTTTTATTGCCTATCGCGGGGCAAGCCCGCTCCCACGATGACGCGCAATTAAGCTCGTGGGAGCGGGCTTGCCCCGCGATGGCTGACGCCAGGTTACCCATTTAGCCCGAGGATATCGCGCGCTACCGCTTCTGCGATGCGAATGCCATCGACGCCCGCCGAGAGAATCCCGCCCGCGTAACCCGCGCCTTCACCGGCCGGGAACAACCCCTTGAGATTGACGCTCTGATAGCTCGCGTCACGGGTGATACGCAGCGGCGAAGAGGTACGGGTTTCAATCCCGGTCAGCACTGCATCGTGCAGGTTGTAGCCCTTGATCTGCCGGTCGAAGGCTGGCAGCGCCTCACGAATCGCTTCGATAGCGAAGTCTGGCAGGCTCGGCGCCAGGTCACCCAGGGTCACCCCCGGCTTATACGACGGCTCGACACTACCGAGCGCGGTCGAAGGACGTCCGGCAACGAAGTCACCGACCAGTTGCGCCGGCGCCTGATAATTGCTGCCACCCATCACGTAGGCGTGCGCTTCAAGGCGCTCCTGCAGTTCGATGCCAGCCAGTGGACCACCCGGATAATCACGCTCCGGATCGATACCCACGACGATGCCGGAGTTGGCATTGCGCTCGTTACGCGAGTATTGGCTCATGCCGTTGGTCACCACCCGGCCTGGCTCGCTGGTCGCGGCGACTACGGTGCCGCCAGGGCACATGCAGAAGCTGTACACCGAACGACCGTTCTTGGCGTGGTACACCAGCTTGTAGTCGGCGGCGCCCAGCTTCGGGTGACCGGCGTATTTGCCCAGGCGAGCCTTGTCGATCAGGGTCTGGGGGTGCTCGATACGGAAACCGACCGAGAACGGCTTGGCCTCCATGAACACGCCCTTGCCATGCAGCATGCGGAAGGTGTCGCGGGCGCTGTGGCCCAGGGCCAGGACCACATGGCGCGAGTGCAGCTGTTCGCCGCTGTCGAGCACCACGCCGGTGAGCTGTTCGCCGTCGATCAGCAGGTCGCTGACCTTCTGCTCGAAGCGCACTTCACCGCCCAGGGCGATGATCTCGGCGCGCATGTTCTCGACCATGCCGGTCAGGCGGAAGGTGCCGATGTGCGGCTTGTTGATGTAGAGGATCTCGTCCGGCGCACCGGCCTTGACGAACTCTTCCAGGACCTTGCGGCCATGGTGCTGTGGGTCTTTGATCTGGCTGTACAGCTTGCCGTCGGAGAAGGTCCCGGCGCCGCCTTCGCCGAACTGCACGTTGGACTCAGGGTTGAGCACGCTTTTACGCCACAGGCCCCAGGTGTCCTTGGTGCGCTGGCGAACTTCCTTGCCGCGCTCGAGTACGATCGGCTTGAAGCCCATCTGTGCCAGCAATAGCCCGGCGAAGATGCCGCAGGGGCCGAAGCCCACCACCAGCGGACGCTGGTCAAGGTTGGCCGGCGCTTGGCCGACGTACTTGTAGCTGACATCTGGCGCCACGCTGATGTTGCGATCGTCAGCGAACTTGGCCAGCAGCTCGGCTTCGTTGGCCGCCTGCAGGTCGATGGTATAGATGAACAGCAGTTCGCTGTTTTTCTTGCGGGCGTCGTAGCTGCGCTTGAACAGGGTGAAGCTGAGCAGTTGGTCATCGCGAATGCCCAGGCGCTGGACGATGGCCTCGCGCAGGGCTTCGTCGGGATGGTCCAGGGGCAGCTTCAGTTCGGTGATTCGTAGCATGGCAGGGTCCAGTATCCCGGCCATGGGCGGCCGGCGGCTTTACTCAAACCGCCAAGTATAAGCTGTTCGCCGCCATGACTGGCAGGATAAAAGTGCCCGACGATCAGTTGTCGCGAGCGCCGCCATAGTAACCGCAGCCTTGCAGGGTCTGGCCGTCGATCTTCAGCTGCGCGCGCAGGTGGCGGATGGCACCGGTGGCGCTGTCGACGCAGCGCTGCGGGGAGACCCACAGCTCGACCTGTTTACCATTGGCTTCGCTGCTCAGGGTCAGGCCGCCGCCAGGGACTTGTTCTTCCAGAAAGGGCAGTGGCAGTGGCTCTTGGCCGACCCGGTTGAGCACCATGCCCTTGCCGCTGGCCTTGATGTCCCACTCCGGCTCATGGCCGCCGGCGCGCAGGGTCAGTTGCTTGAAGTTGGGGTCTTCGCAGGCGTTGGTCGAAGGCTCGAGGCGATACAGGCGGCGCACGTCGAGTTGGCCATCGGTGTTGGCCTGCTTGCTGCCGGTCAGGCGGGCGCGGACATCGGCGAATAGTTTGTCGCCGGCATCATCGGCCAGGTTTGCCGCTTCTTGCAGAATGCCGGTGGTGCCGGCGTCATTGACCACGAACAAGCGGCTTTCACTGCACGGCTTGAACAGCAGTTTGCCACCGCTGGCACTCAGTTCGCCCTGCATGCGCGTGGTGCCGAGGTCTGGATCGCTCGGTTTGTCCGCCAGTATCTGGCAGCCGGCGAACAGAGGCAGCAGGGCGGCGAGCAACAGGGGAGGGGTGAGGCGCATGGATGAGGCTCCGGGGTCACAGCGGATGAAGTGGGCACGTTACCCAGCATGGTCGCGGGGCACAAGGGCATTTGCGTTGTGGCGGTGCTGGCCCTATCGCGGGGCAAGCCCGCTCCCACGCTCACCCTGGTGTGGGAGAGTGGGCTGCTACAGCAGGTTCGAGCGCCCATGAAAAAAGGGCCCGAAGGCCCTTTCTGTGGTGCAGAGTCGATCAACCACCCAGGTACGCGTCACGTACCTTTGGATCACTCAACAATGCTTCACCGGTACCCTGCATCACCACCCGGCCGTTTTCCAACACATAGGCACGGTCAGCGATCTTCAACGCCTGGTTGGCGTTCTGCTCGACCAGGAACACCGTCACGCCATCACGACGCAGCTGTTCGATGATGTCGAAGATCTGCTGGATGATGATCGGCGCCAGGCCCAGCGACGGTTCATCGAGCAGCAGCAGCTTGGGCTTGCTCATCAACGCGCGACCGATAGCGAGCATCTGCTGTTCACCGCCGGACATGGTGCCACCGCGCTGGATGTAGCGCTCCTTCAGGCGCGGGAACAACTCCAGGACCTTGTCCAACTGCTCCTGGTAGTCGCCCTTGTTGGTGAAGAAGCCGCCCATGGCCAGGTTCTCCTCGACCGTCAGGCGAGCGAACACCCGGCGGCCTTCGGGGACCACCGCGATGCTCTTGCGCATGATGTGTGAGGAAGGCTGGCCAACCAGCTCTTCGCCCAGGTACTTGATGCTGCCGCTATGCGCCTGGGGCGAGCCGCACAGGGTCATCAACAAGGTCGACTTGCCGGCACCGTTGGCGCCGATCAAGGTGACGATTTCGCCCTGGTTGATCTCGACGTTGACGCTGTGCAGTGCCTGGATCTTGCCGTAGAAGGTGGAAACGTTTTCGAACTTGAGCATTTACGCTTCCCCCAGGTAGGCCTTGATCACTTCAGGATTGTCGCGGATCTGCTCCGGCGTGCCGTCGGCCAGGGGCGTACCCTGGTTGATCACCACGATATGGTCGGAGATGCTCATCACCAGCTTCATGTCGTGCTCGATCAGCAGCACGGTCACGTTGTGGGATTCGCGCAGATAGCCGATCAGTGCCTTGAGGTCTTCGGTTTCCTTGGGGTTCAAGCCAGCGGCTGGCTCGTCGAGCATGATGATCCGCGGTTGGGTCATCATGCAGCGGGCGATCTCCAGGCGTCGCTGCTGGCCGTAGGCCAGGGTGCCGGCGGTACGGTTGGCGAACTCAGTCAGGTTGACCTTCTCCAGCCAGTACTGCGCGCGCTCCATGGCCTCACGCTCGCTGCGGCGGAAGCTTGGCGTCTTGAACAGGCCTGCGAAGAAGTTGGTGTTCAAGTGCCGGTGCTGGGCAATCAGCAGGTTTTCCAGCGCGGTCATTTCCTTGAACAAACGCACGTTCTGGAACGTACGCACCACGCCCTTGCGGGCGATCTGGTGGCCGGCCAGGCCCTGGATCGGCTGGCCGTCGAGCAGGATGGTGCCGCCGCTTGGCTTGTAGAAGCCGGTCAGGCAGTTGAACACTGTGGTCTTGCCGGCGCCGTTCGGGCCGATCAGCGCCACCACCTGTTTTTCCTTGACGGTCAGGGCCACGCCGTTGACCGCCAACAAGCCGCCGAAGCGCATGCTCAGGCCGCTGACTTGCAGAATTTCGCGGCTCATCGACGCAGCTCCAAATGTGGACGTTGCATAGGCAGCAAGCCTTGCGGACGCCAGATCATCATCAACACCATCAGCGCACCGAACATCAGCATCCGGTACTCGCTGAACTCACGCATCAGCTCTGGCAGCAGGATCATCACGATGGCCGCGAGGATCACGCCCAACTGAGAGCCCATGCCGCCGAGCACGACGATGGCGAGGATGATCGCCGACTCGATGAAGGTGAACGACTCCGGCGTCACCAACCCTTGCCGTGCGGCGAAGAAGCTACCGGCGAAACCGGCGAAGCAGGCGCCCAGGGTGAACGCCGAGAGCTTGATCACGGTGGGGTTCAGGCCCAATGCGCGGCAGGCGATTTCGTCTTCACGCAAGGCTTCCCAGGCGCGGCCAATCGGCATGCGCAGCAGGCGGTTGATGACGAACAGCGCCAACAGGGCCAGCAGCAGCGCTACCAGGTAGAGGAAGATGACCTTGTTGATCGAGTTGTAAGGCAGGCCGAAGAACTCGTGGAAGGTTTGCATCCCCTCGGCTGCGCGCCGCTCGAAGGTCAAGCCGAAGAACGTCGGCTTCTCGATGTTGCTGATGCCGTTGGGGCCGCCGGTCAGATCGGTGAGGTTACGCAGGAACAGACGGATGATCTCACCGAAACCGAGGGTCACGATCGCCAGGTAGTCACCGCGCAGACGCAATACCGGGAAGCCCAGCAGGAAGCCGAAGGTGGCTGCCATCAGGCCGGCGATCGGCAGGCAGATCCAGAAGCTCAACCCGTAGTAGTGCGACAGCATCGCGTAGCTGTAGGCGCCGACGGCATAGAAGCCGACATAACCCAGATCGAGCAGGCCAGCCAGTCCGACTACGATGTTCAGGCCCAGGCCCAACATCACGTAGATCAGGATCAGCGTGGCAATGTCGACCGCGCCGCGTGAGCCGAAGAACGGCCACACCAGCGCCACTACGATCAGGCCGAGGATGATCCAGCGCTGGGTCTTGGGCAGGGTGAGGAAGTTGCTCACTGCAGGCGAGATCAGCTTGCGGTCCGAGCCTCTGGAGGTGACGGCGCTCCACTGCTTGTCAAACAGCACCCGCAGGAACATCAGCACCGAACACACGGCGATCACCGTGAGGGTGAACGGCCCCTGGCTGTGCACGATCAGGTTGATGCCGTCGATGCTCAGCTTCAGGCCCAGCACCGGGAAGGCCACGGCCCACACCAGCAAGGCGCTGAAAAACGCCTGTTTGAGATTTTTGTTCATACTTTTTCAACCTCCGGACGGCCCAGGATGCCGGTCGGCCGGAACAACAGCACCAGAACCAAGAGACCGAACGCCACCACATCCTTGTATTGGTCGCCGAAGATGTCGGCGCCGAAGGCTTCGGCCACGCCCAGCACCAGCCCGCCGAGCATGGCGCCCGGAATGCTGCCGATGCCGCCCAATACCGCCGCGGTGAAGGCCTTCAGGCCTACCAGGAAACCGGCGTTGGGGTTGATCACGCCGTATTGCATGCTCAGCAATACAGCCGCCACCGCCGCCAACGCGGCACCGATGACGAAGGTCAGGGCAATGATGTTGTTGGTGTTGATGCCCAGCAGGTTGGCCATCTTGATGTCTTCGGCACAGGCGCGGCAGGCGCGGCCCAGGCGAGAACGGGAGATGAACAGGGTCAGCAGGGTCATGGCCACCAGGGTGACGATGAACACCAGGATCTGCATGTAGGAAATCAGGACTTCCTCCGCGCCACCTGGGCCGAAGGAGATGCTCCCCGGAATCAGGTTAGGGATGGACTTGTCCTTGGAGTCCTGCGAAAGCAGCACGGTGTTCTGCAGGAAAATCGACATGCCGATAGCGGAAATCAGCGGGATCAGACGGTTGCTGTTACGCAGGGGGCGATAGGCAACCCGTTCGATGCTGTAGCCATAGGCACTGGTAACGAAGATCGTCGCGACGAACGCCACGGTCATCAGGATCGGCAGCGAGTCGATGCCCATCATGGCCAGCCCGGCAAGGGCGATGAAGGCCACATAGGAACCGATCATGTACACCTCGCCGTGGGCGAAGTTGATCATGCCAATGATGCCGTACACCATCGTGTAACCGATGGCGATCAAGGCGTAGGTGCTGCCGATGGTCAATCCATTAACCAGTTGTTGGAAGAAATGGTAGATCTCAGGCATTACAGCGCTCCTAAAAACCTGATTTGCATTTCACTGGCGGGGGTAGGCCAGGAAACCGCGAGTGACGGTTTTAAGATTTTCAGGTGAACCGGCCCCCGGATCGCGGGAATCAGGTCCATGAACCTCGTAAAACAAAGCCCACTGCTCGCACAGTGGGCTCGTTAGCTCAGCTATTTAGTCACGCAGTTACTGAGGGGAGACTTCGGTCTTCGGTTTGCCGAAGTGCCATTCGTAGACCACGAACTTGAAGTCTTTCAGGTCGCCATTCTTGTCGTACGACAGGTCGCCAGTCGGGGTCTTGAAGGTACCGGCGTGGATGGCCTCGGCTACTTTGTCGGTGTCTTCGGACTTGGCTGCCTTGATGCCTTCGGCGATCAGCTCGACAGCCGAGTAGGCTGGGAACACGAATGGACCGCTTGGGTCTTTGCCGTCAGCCTTGATCGCATCGGCGATGGCCTTGTTGGCAGGATCCTGGTCGAAGGACTTCGGCAGGGTGACCAGCAGGCCTTCGGAAGCGCCTTGGGCAATCTGCGAGATGGAGTCGTTGCCGACGCCTTCTGGGCCCATGAACTTGGCTTTCAGGCCTTTTTCCTGGGCTTGGCGCAGGATCAGGCCCAGCTCTGGGTGGTAGCCGCCGTAGTAGACGAAGTCGACGTTGGCTTGCTTGAGCTTCTGGATGATCGAGGAGAAGTCCTTGTCGCCAGCGTTCAGGCCTTCGAACACGGCAACCTTGGTGCCTTTACCTTCCAGGGTGGTCTTGACCGCAGTGGCGATGCCTTCGCCGTATTGCTGCTTGTCGTGCAGAACAGCAACGACCTTCGGCTTGACGTGGTCGGCGATGTAGTTGCCGGCCGCTGGGCCTTGAGCGCTGTCCAGGCCGATGGTGCGGAAGATCAGCTTGTAACCACGGGAGGTGATTTCCGGGCTGGTGGCGGCGGGGGTGATCATGATCACGCCTTCATCTTCATAGATGTCGGACGCAGGCTGGGTGGAGCTGGAGCACAGGTGGCCGATCACGAACTTGACGCCATCGTTGACCACTTTGTTAGCGACTGCCACGGCCTGTTTCGGGTCGCACGCGTCGTCGTATTCCTTGGCTTCAAGCATTTTGCCATCGACGCCGCCCTTGGCGTTGATGTCCTTGATGGCCTGTTTGGCGCCGATGAACTGCATGTCGCCGTACTGGGTCACAGGACCCGTCTTGGGACCGGCGATACCGATCTTGATGGTGTCGGCGGCAAACGAATGGCTGGCTACCCCGGCCAGAACCATTGCGGCGAACAGCTTGGAAATCTTGATCATAGTGCTCCACTCATTCTGTTGTAATTCTTATAGTCCTGGCGGCCAGGGCTACAGACCGGGCGGGATTTGCGGCATGGCCATGCCAGACGCAAGCCCACCTTCCCCCGGAACATGTCCCGGAACTGTACCGGTACAGTGTAGAGCGCTGTCCAAGCGCTTGAAAAGCGGCTGAAAAGCGCCAAATTGCCGAGGTGTCGCTTGATCGACACAAAGATACAGAAAAGCGCCATCACTTTGCCTGCATCACCAGCCCCGCCCCACAAGTTCGGGACCAATCGACCAATTTACGTATTTGAAACCGGGTTTTTCTGCAAAAATGCCGACCTTTTTCATTGGCCGATTTTTTGCCGGTAGGAACCCATGACTGATCAAACAAGCACCCTCTATGCCAAATTGCTCGGCGAGACTGCAATCATCGAGTGGAACGCGTTGGAACGATTCTGGGCCAAGGGTGACCTGATTTGGGTCGCGCCTGAGTTGGACCTGATCGCCGTTGCCGAGGCGATGGCCGAGAATCGCAGCGAGATCTTCGCCAAGTGGCGTAGTGATGGCACTGTTGGGGCATTGTCGGCAGAGCAGGCGCTTGACCTGCAAAGCCGCGATCCAGAGATCTGGGCGGTGGTGGTTTCGCCGTTCGTGGTGATGCAAGAGAAGAAAGCGCAGTGATGTCGCGCTTTTTTGGTGCGTGAAAATGTGCAGGCGCATCAAATAAGTGCGTGTTGACGCGCACGTAAGGTGGAAGTTGGTAACAGTGCCGGGTTGATTCGGCGCAGCGGTAACAGTTTACGGAATGCGTAATGGGGCCGCAGAGCGGCCCTTCGCGGGCAAGCCGGCTTCCACAGTCTCGCGTCGCGCTCACCTGCAGCGCTGTACCTGGGGGAGCTGGCGACAGCCTGCGATGGGCCGCGCGGCGGCCCCAGTGCCTCAGTAGTCGACGCGCCCGGTATGATTATTGAGCGAGATGACCCGGGTCTTACCGATCCGGTGGCGGAAGATCTCGCGCAGGTATTTCACCGCCTTCTTCACGCACTCGCGCGACAAGCGAATGTCATTGATCGAGACAAACCGGCTCTTGTCGTTGATCAGTTCGCGGTACTTCTTCTCGTACATCGGCTTTATCGCATACCAGTTGGTATCGAGGATCTTCGCCGGGTTCTCGAACTCATTGAGCAACTCGTCAATGCGCTCTTCCTCGAAGTGCTCGCTGGTGATGAACTCCAGGATGGCGTTGTCCAGGGTATCGTCGAAGCGGTACGGGTTACGCGCGAAGCAGCGCTTGATGAACGCTACGATCAAGGTCAGGAAGTCGTCCGACAAACACGGGCTCTTGGCGATCAAGGTGGTCAGCGACAGGTTGGCCGAGGCGCCGATCACCAGCGCGTAACGCTTGAGGGTGGTGTTGGGGAACAGGCTGTTGAGGTGGGTCTTGAGCCGGTTCAGGTCCATGTACGACAGCTTGTAGTCCTTGGGCAGCGAGACGATCGATACCACCGACGAGCAGTTCTTGAAGAAGTGCAGGTCATGCAATGCCGCCGGGTCGAAGCCTGAGGCCTGGTACTGCTCCAGCGCCGCGCGATAACGGCGCGACTCGATCGGCAGCAGGCTGATGCCTTCGATGGCCTGGGTCTGCTTGTTGAAGTGCGGCAGGTCGATGGAGCGGAAGAACAGATCATCGATGTCCAGGCGCGGTGCTTCGCGCTCGAATACCTTGAACTTGTCCGACCCCTGCGCCGGGATCTCCGGCACCACCGATTCGGCATAGGCAATCGCCACTGGGCCGGCCAGGCTCATGAACAGGTCATTGGCGTCCAGGCGAATGGTTTCGCCAATGTCGATGCCGGCGCGGCGGAAGTAGTTCTGATCGTAATCGGTGGTCACCGCCTGGGCGGTGAGGATGTTGAAGATTTGTTGGGAGATGTACTGGTTGGCGTGCTTCTCCATCGCGTTGACGTCGATGTTCTGGATGGTGCCGTCATCGCTTTCTTCGGCGTAGCGCATGATGTCGTTGGAAATCAGCATCATCGCGTTCCACGGGCGGATGCGGCCCATGACGCTGGCTTCGCTGCTGTCTTCGTTGTCGAAGTTATAGGAAAAGTCCCATTCCTCGGACAGGTATTTGCACAGCAGACGACCGGCGTTGATGTGCAGCGCTTCGGACATTTCGCTGCGATGATCCGAGGCATTGGGCAGCACGCAGATGCCGCTGGTGAAGATCGGTTCGAAGACGAACGAATGCCCGCTCTTGCCGTCGTTCTCGTCGGCAGGCTTGGTGTCGAAGGTCTTGTTCATGTACGAGTACTGCTGGGCCAGGCCGAATTCCGACGCCATGCCCGAGCCGGTACCGCCACCGGCGCTGAAGATATAGAAGTACAGCCGCGACTGGTTGGCCTTGATCCCGCAGGAGTCGATCAGGTACGAGTGGATCAGTTTCCAGTCGGCGCTGGAGAAGCGCTGGGTGTCTTTGTTGAGGATGATCTTGGCCAGGTACTGACCGAGGATCGGTGCGTTACCGGCGCCACCGGCATGGACCTCGGACAGGTCCATGATCTTCATTTTGCTGTAGTCCCGCAGGAAGCCGCCGCGCTCACCCTTGCGCGAGAAGCGGATGCGTCCGGCGATGTCCTTGTCCAGGTCACCGAGCATCACCAATGGCTCGACCAGAAACACCGGTTTTGCACCTTTGTTCTGCACCAGGCGCAGGTTCTGGCGAATCCAGCGTGCCGGGCTGTAGCCCGATTCACCTTTGTGGCGATCCTCGTTGTTGAACTCGTTGAGGAAGAAGGTGCGAGCGTTGTAGACCAGCTCCGCCACGTCCAGGGCGATGTTCGAGCCGCAGCGGCCAAGGCCGATCAGGCACACCGAAGGAAACTGCTGCTCCAGGCGCAGCTGGCTTTCGTCCTCGATGTGGCCGTTCTGGGGGAACACCAGGTCGCGCAGGCCATCGAGGTTGTCGAGGATGCGCTGGATATCCTGCTCGGTGTAATACAGGTACTGCTGCGCCGGCACGCTGCGAGTGGGCAGCGGTTCGCGCGCTGCTGTCATCAGCGCGGTGGAGGGGATCGCCGACTCGGGCACCGCATTGGCAGAATTATTGGTAGAGGTCATAGTGCGCCATTTGCCTGGAGTGGTTGGCCCGAAGAGGTGAGTATCATCTGGCCATCACGGAGAAGTTCGCGACTGTATCAGTGCGCCATTTACGGGTGCGATAGGGGTTTGCCTTACAGCTTCTAAGGGTTTTTCTTTCGCGATGGCACTACATCGCCCGTTTGTCACCCTTCTTTAATCTGGAGTCGTTCATGAGTACTGCACTGCCTGCGTTAGGATTCGCCGGAATCGGTCTGATGGGCCTGCCGATGTGCCGGCGGTTGTTGGCCGCGGGCTATCGGCTGACGGTATGGAATCGCAGCCCGGACAAATGCGCCGAGCTGGTCGAGGCGGGCGCCCGTCTGGCTGCCAGCCCGGCAGATTTATGCCGCGACACCGACATGGTGCTGCTGTGCCTGGCGGATACCGCCGTGGTGCGCGAGGTGGTATTCGGCGAGCAGGGCGTGGCCCAGGGCGGGCGTAGTGGGCAGCTGCTGGTGGACTTCTCCAGCCTGGAGCCGACCGCGACCCGCGAGATGGCCGCAGAGTTGGCGGCACTGTGTGGCATGGCCTGGTTGGATGCGCCGGTGTCGGGCGGCACTCCGGGGGCGGAGGCGGGGACGCTGGCGATCATGGTTGGCGGTGCGGCCGAGGACTTGGCCAGGGCACGCCCGGTGCTGCTCAACCTCGGCCAGCGAGTGACGCACATGGGCGGCGTTGGCGCAGGGCAGGTGACCAAGGCCTGCAACCAGATGATCGTCGCCTGCAATGCGCTGGTGATCGCCGAGGTGGTTGCACTTGCCGAGCAGTCAGGGGTCGAGGCCGGCCTGATCGCCGAGGCGCTGGCGGGCGGCTTCGCTGACTCCAAGCCTTTGCAGATCCTTGCCCCGCAAATGGCCGAGAGCCGCTTCGAACCGATCAAGTGGCATGTGCGCACATTGCTCAAGGACCTGGATACCGCCGTGAAATTTTCCCGCGAGCAGGGTACGGCAACCCCGCTCAGTGGCCTCGCCGCGCAATTGATGCGTTTGCATGGTAGCCAGGGGTATCTGCAAAAAGATCCGGCGACCCTGGTAGAACTGTATCGACACAAGGACTGAGGTCGCTGTCCTGGCGCTCGAGACGTTCTAGCACCGGGCGCAATTCGGCCAGCGGGACCGGGCGGCTGAGCAGATAGCCTTGCAGGTAGTCGCAGCTGTGGGCGGCGAGGAATTCGTGTTGTTCAACGGTTTCCACGCCCTCGGTGACCACCTGCAGGTGCAGGGTGTGGGCCATCATGATGATCGCCTGGACGATCTCGCGGTCTTTCTGGCTGGCCGGGACGTCCTGGATGAACGAGCGGTCGATCTTCAGCACGTCCAGCGGCAGGCGCTTGAGGTAGGCCAGTGACGAATAACCGGTGCCGAAGTCGTCGATCGACAGCGCTACGCCCTGGGCGCGGATGCGCTTGAGCAGGTTGATGGTGCGATTGATGTCGCCCATCAGGGCATTTTCGGTCACCTCCAGCTCCAATTGCCGTGGCGACAGGCCTGCTTGGAACAGCGCCAGCTCCACCTCGGTGGCCAGTTCTTCGCGGCCCAGGGTCAGCGCCGAGCAATTGACCGTGACTTTGAGGCTGGCATAGCCGTGGCGATTGAGCTGGGCCAGGTCTTCACAGGCGCGGCGCAGCACCCACAGGTCAAGGTCGGCGATCAGGCCGTTGGCTTCGGCAATCCCGATGAAGCGATCCGGCCCAAGCAGGCCGTGCTGTGGATGCTGCCAGCGGACCAAGGCTTCGAGCTTGGCCACTTGACCGTTGTGCAAATCGAAGATCGGCTGGTAGTGCACGCACAGGCCGCGCTCTTCGAGCAGGGCCACGCGCAACTCCTCTTCCAATTGCAGCTCCAGGGTGGCGCGGGTGCGCAGCCCGCTATTGAAGAAATTCAGGTTATTGCGCCCACAGCCCTTGGATTGATACAGGGCCAGATCGGCGTTTTTCAGCAGCTCCTCGGCGTTGCGGCCATCGTCGGGGAAGATACTGATGCCAATGCTGGTGGTCATCACCATACGCCGGCCGCCCAGATCGATCGGGTCTTTCATCCGGTGCATGATGCGCAGGGCCAGTTGGCGTGCTTCATCGCGGTTATTCAGGCTGGTGACGATGCAGAACTCGTCGCCGCCAAAGCGCGCCACCAGGTCCTGGCTGCGGGTGGCGGCCTTGATATGGCTGGCGATGACCTTGAGCAGGTCGTCGCCGGCGGCATGGCCGAGGCTGTCGTTGATGCGTTTGAAGTGATCGATGTCGAGAAACATCACCGCCAGCATGCCGTCGTTGGCGGCCTGTTCGGCCAAACGCTCGGCAAACACTTGGTTGAAGCCGCGGCGATTGACCAGGTTGGTCAGGGCGTCGTAGTGGGCGGCTTGCTGCAGCGAAACACGGGCTTGGTCCAATTGGCTGAGCAGCACGCTGACCCGACGCAGGTCGTGTTCTTTGCTTTGCAGTTTTTTGTCGGCGAGTGCGGCGCTGATGCTGCTGCCGCTGATCAGCAGGGTGATGAAAGCGATGGTCAAGCCCATTTGCAAGCTGTTGTCGGTCGATGGCAGGCTGAGGGCGGCGTCCGTTGGGATCACCAGGGTCATGGCAGCCATGCCAGTGAAGTGGGTGACCACGATGCCAGCCGCCATCAGCACGCTGGCGCCATATTTCATGGCCAGGTGCAAGGTGCCACTGCCGTTGCGCAAGTGGCGCGCCATCAACAAGGCTACCAGGCTGGCGGCGATGGCAATGCCCAACGAGGCCAGCAGTAAGTGGGTCTGGTAGTACTGCTGAGCGCTGGTTTGCAGGGCGGCCATGCCCACGTAGTGCATCAAGGTGATGCCCAGGCCGATGAAGACGGCGGCCTGAAGATAGTGACGCGGGCGCATTTCACTGCGGTCCAGGCTGTTCATCGCCAGCCAAGAGGCGAGCAGGGCGATCAACAGGGACAGCCCGGTCATGGGCACGTCGTAGTGGATTTCCAGTGGTGCGCGGAATGCCAGCATGCTGATGAAGTGCATGGCCCATACCCCACCGGCCAGGCAACAGGCACCCAGGATGCGCCATTGCCGGCGCGCACCGAGGTTTTCGCTGTTGCTTTGCCGTTCGGCCATGTCCAGGGTGGCAAAGCACGCCGCACAGACCACCAGATAGGCGAGCGCTACCAGGAACGGTTCGTGACGGCAGTCGAGAACGATCTGTCCCGTAGCCGGCAAATCGGCGAACAATTGCAGTCCCAGCCAGTCCATTGCTTGCCTCTTCGTCGACCCTGCACGCGTCTCCAGGGAAGCTGGATGGAGACTGTTCAGCAAGCAGTATAGGAAGAGGTGCTTAAGCCTTCCTGATTAATGGCATTTTGCTCTCTACCATTTGGTTATTGGCTTAATAGCGGTTAGATCTAATAAGTTGGGGCCGCTTTGCGGCCCATCGCAGGCAAGCCAGCTCCTACAAGATCACGCGGACCTTGTAGGAGCTGGCTTGCCTGCGATGGGCTGCAAAGCAGCCCCACTATTTACAACCTTGAATTTATCCTGCAACCAGCACGCGAATCGCTTCCAACCGCAGCGCCGCCTTCTCCAGCATGGCCAAGCCATCAACCCGCTGTTTGCGCAGCGCATCGATCTCACTGTCGCGCACGCTCGGGTTAACCGCTTTGAGCGCGGTCAAACGCGCCAGCTCTTCGTCGGCCTCAGCCGCCAGGCGCCGTTGCGCCTCGGCCACGCGCTCGACATGGACCGGCAAGATCTTGGCGTCGGCGCCAGCAATCCGCTGCGCAAGGGCATCGCGCTGCGCCTGGATGAATTTGTTGGCGCTGGCGCGCGGCACGCTTTCGAGCTGGTCGTTGAGGGTTTCGAACGCCACCCGCGCGGCCAGGTCGTTGCCGTTGGCATCGAGCAGGCAGCGCAGCGCCGCCGACGGCAGGTATCGACCCAGCTGCAAGTTGCGTGGCGCTACCACTTCGCTGACATACAGTAGTTCGAGCAACACGGTGCCCGGCTTGAGCGCTTTGTTCTTGATCAGCGCCACGGCGGTGTTGCCCATAGAGCCGGACAACACCAGGTCCATGCCGCCCTGGACCATCGGGTGTTCCCAGGTCAGGAACTGCATGTCTTCACGCGACAGTGCCTGGGCGCGGTCGTAGGTGATGGTCACGCCTTCGTCGTCGCCCAGCGGGAAGCTGGCGTCGAGCATCTTCTCGCTCGGCTTGAGGATCAGGGCGTTTTCCGAATGGTCCTCGCTGTCGATACCGAAGGCATCGAACAAGGTTTCCATATAGATCGGCAGGGCGAACTGGTCGTCCTGTTCGAGAATCGCTTCAACCAACGCCTGGCCTTCGCCAGCGCCACCCGAATTGAGCTCCAGCAGGCGGTCGCGACCGCTGTGCAGTTCAGCTTCAAGGTTCTCGCGCTCGGTTTTCGCCTCGGCGACCAACTTGTCCCAGGTGCCGGTTTCACCGCTTTCGAGCAGCGGCAACAGGCGTGGGCCGAAGCGATGCTGCAGGGCGCTGCCGGTCGGGCAGGTGGCGAGGAAAGCGTTCAGCGCCAGGTGGTACCACTGGAACAGGCGCTCTTGCGGGCTGTCCTGCAAGTACGGGATGTGCAGTTGGATAGTGTGCTTCTGGCCAATCCGGTCAAGACGACCAATACGCTGCTCGAGCAGGTCGGGGTGTGCCGGCAGGTCGAACATCACCAAGTGGTGGGCGAACTGGAAGTTACGCCCCTCACTGCCGATTTCCGAGCAGATCAGCACCTGGGCGCCGAACTCTTCGTCAGCGAAGTAGGCTGCGGCGCGGTCCCGTTCAAGAATGCTCATGCCTTCGTGGAACACCGTTGCCGGGATGCCGGAGCGCACGCGCAGGGCGTCTTCCAGGTCCATCGCGGTCTCGGCGTGGGCACAGATCACCAGGACCTTGGTGCGCTTGAGCATCTTCAGGGTATCGATCAGCCAGTCGACCCGTGGGTCGAAGCGCCACCAGCGTTCTTCCTCGTCGCCCGGGCCCTGGGCCTGGAAGGCCACTTCCGGGTACAGCTCGGCGCGCTCGCCGTTGGGCAGCTCGGCGTATTGCTCGGGATTGGGCAGCGGGTAGGGGTGCAGCTGGCGCTCAGGGAAGCCCTGGACCGCAGCACGGGTGTTACGGAACAGCACCCGGCCGGTGCCGTGGCGGTCGAGCAGCTCACGGATCAGGCGCGCGCTGGCCTCGCTGTCGCCATCGCTGACCGCAGCCAGCAGCGCTTCGCCTTCAGCACCGAGGAAGCCGTGGATAGTGGCGTGGGCCTTGGGCGACAGGCGGCCTTGTTCGAGCAGCTCCTGCACCGCTTCGGCCACCGGGCGATAGTTCTCGCTCTCGGCGCGGAAGGCGGCCAGGTCGTGGAAACGGTTCGGGTCGAGCAGGCGCAGACGGGCGAAGTGGCTGTCCTGGCCAAGTTGCTCGGGCGTGGCGGTGAGCAGCAGCACGCCGGGGATGACTTCGGCCAGTTGCTCGACCAGGCCATATTCTGGGCTGACCTGTTCTTCATGCCAGACCAGGTGGTGCGCTTCGTCGACTACCAGCAAGTCCCAACCGGCGGCGAACAGCGCGTCCTGGGCTTTCTCGTCGTCGACCAGCCATTCCAGCGCGACCAACGCCAACTGGGCGTCTTCGAATGGGTTGCTGGCATCGCTTTCGATGAAGCGCTCGGCATCGAACAGTGCCACCTGCAGGTTGAAACGCCGACGCATTTCCACCAGCCATTGGTGCTGCAGGTTCTCTGGCACCAGGATCAGCACGCGGCTGGCGCGGCCAGTCAGTAGCTGGCGATGGATCACCAGGCCGGCTTCGATGGTCTTGCCCAGGCCGACTTCGTCGGCCAGCAGTACCCGCGGGGCGATCCGGTCGGCCACTTCGCGGGCAATGTGCAACTGGTGGGCGATGGGTTGGGCGCGGCAGCCGCCCAGGCCCCACAGCGACGAGAGCATCTGTTTGCTGTTGTGCTGCAGGGTGTTGTAGCGCAGCGAGAACCACGCCAGCGGGTCGATCTGTCCGGCGAACAGTCGGTCGCTGGCCAGGCGGAACTGGATGAAGTTGGACAGCTGGGTCTCAGGCAGGGTACGCGGCTGGTTTTGCCCGTCGAGCCCGTGGTAGACCATCAGGCCGTCGATATCTTCAACTTCGCGAACGGTCAGCTTCCAGCCCTCGAAGTGAGTGATCTGGTCGCCTGGCGAGAAGCGCACGCGGGTCAGCGGCGCATTGCGCAGGGAATACTGACGGGTGTCGCCAGTGGCCGGATAAAGCACGGTCAACAGGCGGCCATCCTGCGCCAGGATGGTACCCAGGCCGAGCTCTGCTTCGCTGTCGCTGATCCAGCGTTGCCCCGGTTGATACTGCTGCGCCATACTGCCTGAACTCCCGCCGATGAAAAGCCGGCTATGTTAACGGATAGACCGGGCAGACCAAAGAATAAAGAGTCTAGCTGTTTCATCGACGAACACCTCAACACCACGAGGGCTCCAAGTCGAATGCTTGCCAAGCAGCGCTGGTTGAACGCCTCCCTGGGCCTGGGCAGCTTGCTGCTACTGGCCGCCTGTGACCAAAACACTTTTCAAACCCTGCCACCGATCCCGGTCGAGCAGCTCGAGGTGCTCGGCGTGCAGACGCCGATCAAGAGCGTGCACTTTCGTGACCGTGAGGGTGAAGGGCTACTGGTGCTGAGCCGGGTCGACGGCCAGGCCACCGATGCCGAGAGCGAGCAGGAAGTCGACAAGGTGGTGCTCAAGGCCACCCTGTATGCGCGCAGCTCGGACAGCGATGCATTCAAGCCGCGTTGGCAGATCGAGCAGGAGACCACGTGTCCGGGGTTGGATCTGGATGTGGACTTCTATAGCGACGTCAGTGATGTCAGCGACTTTAATAAAGATGGCATCGCCGAGCTGACCGTGGCCAGCCATGCGTTTTGTGGTGGCGGTATCGAACCCCATGACATCGCCATCGAAATGCGCGAAGGCCAGGCCATCTACAGCATCACCGGACAATCGCAGATTACCCCGGCCGGTGAGGAGCCCATTGGCGGCGAGCGCGAAGACAGCGCCTCGCTCAAGAGCGCTCCGCAAGGGGTGCGCGAGCACCTCGATAGCGTCTGGCAGCAGGTCTACAAGCGCCCCTGGAGCGAAACCAGCCCGTCGCCTGAGGATGAGCCGGACGAGGAGCCAGCCCAGTAAGCCCATCTATACTTGCTGGTGCGCCGCTGTGACGCGCCGCACAATCGCCTGGCTACAGGCTCAAGACAGTTGAAGGCTGGCCGACACAGTAGCGACAGGAGAACTTCCCCATGCTGCCGCCGATCATCCCGCTCAGTGCCGCCCCCGTGACCTCGCAACAGGATCCGGTCAAGCCGACCCCCGATATTCGTCCGGTGGTCCCCGCGCAGCCTGCTTCCGGCGAAAGCGCCATCGACCTCAAGCACAAGCGCGACCCTGACGAGCAAGCCCTGCTGCTGCGCGATGAGCAGCGCCGCCAGCAACAACGGCGGCAGAATAACCAGGATGAGCGTTACGAAGCCCTTGCCGGTGAAGAGCTCAACGCCGATAACACTGTTCCAGTGGCGCCACTCGGCGAGCGTCCGAGGCAGGGTTTGCTGGTCGATATCGAAGTCTGACTGGTCAACGCCTGCGCCTGGCTTCATCATGCATGTCTCTGCTGACTGTCGGGCCCGCCCATGAGTGAAGACAACCTGATCGACTTCGGTGCCGAGCGCGCCAAACGTATCCATGACCTCAAGGACAAGCGCCTCAATGAAGTGCGCCAGGCCTTCGAGCAGGCCATGCCGTTGAGCCAGGCCAAAAAGAACAAGCCCAAGGGCAAGCCCAAGAAACGCTGAAACTTGACGCAGGTCAACCCTGCGCCCGCCTCGCGTGCCCGGCCTCGGGCACCATTGACCCCGGTCAATTTCCTCCTCCCTCGCATTGGTTACCTTGCACCCATCGGACAACGGCAAACGAATACGGGAGCGCCGACATGTTCTTCGACAATGTGGTTATCGCAGGTGTGGTAACGGTCGGGTTGATGGTGGTGTTCTTCGCCGGTCTGGGCATTTTCATCTGGAAGGATTCGAACAAACGCAAACCGCGTTGATCCTTCCCGATTCACGAGCACGCAAGGCATTTAGGGCGACTTCGGTCGCCCATTTTTTTGTCTGCGGTTTTTGTCGATGACGCGCTCGTAGCGGGGTACAGCGCAAATAACACACAAAGATGATTAGCTAGCTAATTATTCGTTTCCGCTTTATCCTTGCCAGCGTTGTCTATCGTTCTACTCATCACCCCCGCAAGGTCCGATTCGTGCCCATCACCCTCCAGGCCCTGTTCGCACCCAGCAACCTCGCCATCAAGTTCGCCATCAAGACCCTGCTGGGCGGCGGCCTGGCGTTGTGGTTGGCCATGCGCTGGGGGTTGGAGCAGCCGTCCTGGGCCTTGATGACCGCCTTTATCGTCGCCCAGCCTTTGTCAGGCATGGTGGTGCAGAAGGGCCTGGCGCGCTTGGCCGGGACCCTGGTCGGCACCTTTATGTCGGTGGTGTTCATCGGCCTGTTCGCACAGACGCCGTGGCTGTTCCTGCTTACCCTGGCGCTATGGTTGGCGCTGTGCACCGCCGCTTCCACGCAATTGCGCAGTGCCTGGTCGTATGCCTTCGTGCTGGCCGGCTACACCGTGGCGATCATTGCCTTGCCGGCCATCGACCATCCGCTGCAGGTGTTCGATCAGGCGGTAGCGCGCTGCACCGAGATTTGCTTGGGCATCGTCTGCGCAACCGCTACCAGCGCCTTGCTCTGGCCCATGCGGGTCGAGGCGCAGCTTGGCGGGCAGGCGCGCCAGGCCTGGCAAAACGGCATGCAAGCGTCGAGTGCCATGCTCGGCGGCGAGGAGAGCGCGCGCCAAGGCTTGCTGGATATCCTGGGGCGGATCGTCGCCATCGATTCTCAGCGCGAGCACGCCTGGTTTGAAGGCAGCAGTGGCCGGCAGCGGGCCAGGGCCATTCGCGGCTTGAGTCAGAAACTGATGGTGCTGCTGCGCATCTCGCGCTCGGTACGCCGGCAGTGGCGCCAGCTCGATGACCAGGAGGCCCAGCGCCTGTCGCCGTGGCTGGGTGAGGTTCGCGCCCAGTTGGCGCAGCCCGAACTGCCGAGCCTGTTGGTGTTGCGCCAACGTATCTGGGACGCCGCCCACGACGAGCAGATCAGTTCTGCCGAACATTACTGCCTGGCGCGCATGGCCTTGTTGCTGGACTACGCCATGGCGGCAACCCAGGCGTTGCAGGATGTCGAGGAGGGCAGGACGCCCAAGGATATGTCGCAAGGTCTGGCCGTGCATCGTGACCTGCCGCTGGCTCTGCTGTTCGGCTCGCGCAGCGCCTTGGCGTTTTTGGTCATGAGCAGTTTCTGGTTGGCCACCGCCTGGCCGTCGGCACCTGGCGGGCTGGTGCTGACTTGCGTGGTCTGTAGCCTGTTCGCCAGCCGTGAGAACGGCGCACAGATCGGCTTGAGTTTCTTGCGCGGGATTTTCCTGGCGATCCCGGTGGCGTTTGTGGTGGGGCAGATTCTCCTGCCGCAGTGGAGCAGCTTCGCCATGCTCTGTTTAGCCATGGGCGTGCCGCTGTTCTTCGGCGCCCTGGGCATGGCCCATCCGCGCACCGGCGCTACCGCCACCTCGTATTGCCTGCATTTCATTGTGTTGGTGTCGCCGCTCAATGCCATGCACTTTGACGTGGCGAGCATGCTCAACAGCGCCCAGGCGATGCTGATGGGCGTTGGCGCTGCGGTATTGGCCTTCCGCCTGGTGGTGATCCGCCATCCAACGTGGTTGGGCCGGCGTTTGCGCGCGGCGACGCAGAGTGACCTGGTTCGCCTGACCCGCCGCGACCTGCGTGGCGCCGACAGTTGGTTCGGCGGGCGCATGGCCGACCGCCTGATGCAGCTGGCGCGCCATGCCAGCGAGCTGCCCGAAGCTCAGCGCAAGCGCTGGGACGATGGCTTGCACGGCCTGGACATCGGCGATGAACTGGTGCACCTGCGCATGTGCCTGGCTGTGGCCCAGGCACCGCTCGATGCGGCGCAAAGGCAATACTTGCAGCAAGTCGAAGCGGTGCTTTCCAGAGGACCGGCGCCGGGGCGCGGCCAGCGCCTGGATGCGGCCAGTGAGCAATTCATCGCGGCCCTGCGCAGCCAGTCGCCGAGCGACCCGCTGCGGCTGGCCGAGGGCGCCGTGCTGCAGTTACAGAAGAGCTGGGGCAAGTGGTGCCGTTGGCAGGAGGAAATGCATGGGCTTGCGTGAATGGGCGGTGGGCGGTGTGCTGCTCAGCCCGTTTCTGATCTACGTGCTGATTGCGCTGCTGGTGACCGGTGCGCTGCGCCTGCTGGTGCAGGCCACGCCCCTTGGGCGCTGGATCTGGCATGAAGCGTTGTTCGATGCGGCATTGTTCGTTTGTATCTTGTTCCTGGTGGTACGTCTGCTAGGGCCTTTGTAAGGAGTCAGTCCATGCGTACAGCGGTACGTACCTTGGTCACCCTGTGTGTGGTGATCATCGCCGTGTTTGCCGGCTATCACCTTTGGCAGTACTACATGCTGACGCCGTGGACCCGCGACGCCCGGGTTCGCGCCGATGTGGTCGTGATCGCCCCGGATGTGTCGGGTTGGGTGCGAGAGCTCAAGGTCCAGGATAACCAGCAGGTGAAAGCGGGCGATGTGCTCATGAGCATCGACCGCGAGCGCTTCCAGGCCGCGTTCGACCAGGCCAAGGCGGTCGCCGAGACCCGCGCCCACCAGTTGCACCTGCGTGAACGCGAAGCGGCGCGGCGCACCGCGCTTGGCCCCGATGCGATCAGTGCCGAGCTGCGCGAGAATGCCCAGATCAATGCGGCGGTGGCGCGCGGTGAACTGCACGAGGCCCAAGCGCAGTTACAAGTGGCCAAGATCAACCTTGAGCGCAGCGAAGTGCGTGCGCCGCGTAGTGGGCACATCACCAACTTGCGCCTGGCGCAGGGTAACTACGTCAACACTGGGCAGTCGGTGATGGCCCTGGTGGATGATTCGACGTTCTATATCCAGGCCTATTTCGAAGAAACCAAGTTGCCGCGCATTCGCGTCGGTGATTCGGTCAAGGTCTGGCTGATGGGGGCCGGCGATTCGATGCAGGGGCATGTACAGAGCATCAGCCGCGGGATCACCGACGCCAACAGCAACCCTGACAGCCAGCTGTTGCCTGAGGTTGAGCCGACGTTCAACTGGGTGAGGCTGGCGCAGCGGATTCCGGTGCGGATTCGCTTGGATCAGGTGCCGCAGGGGGTGACCCTGAGCGCGGGGATGACGGCCAGTGTGCAGGTGCATGAGGATCAGGCTGAACCTTGAAGTGCTTGCCGGTTGTACTGCCGCTATCGCGGGGCCCGGGGAGCAGTCCACTGCGTGGCCACTGCGTGGGAGCGGGCTTGTCCCGCGATAGCCTTGCAACAGACGACAGCGTTACAGGAACATCCCCCGGAAACCTCCAGCCGCTGCCCAGTGATCCAGCCGTTGCCCTGGCGCCGGTGATCAATACAATCTTGCGAGTCATGGCGAAATCCTCATGGGTGGCTGTGATGAACAGGTTATTGATCGTCTCCAGGCTGTTCCGGGCCGGGGAGAGCCCAGGCTATGTCGGTGTCTTTGTTGTATGCCCGTCAGCGCCATGTGCCACGCCGGGTCCAGGCGTTCATGAGCTGGCTGGCGGTGGTGCTCGAGGGGCAGGTCGATCCAGCGGCGAGCGCCCGTTGAACCGAGCGGATGGCTTCACGGCTGCGAAAACCTTGGCCGTCCCCTGCCGACTTGCGCTAGGCTGGCCCTTGCGCGTTGCCCGGCAGAGGCAGCCGCTTACCCTGCGTGCGTGACTCCCATCTTTTTGCGAGGTACGCCATGGCCATTACATCCCAGGACATCTGCAGCGCCGCTGACCAGCTCAAGGGTTTCGTCGGCTTTCACGGCAAGCGCGGTACGCATATCGTGCGCTTTTCAGAAGACGCGTTCGGCATGGACGTGGCGGATGACAGCATTACTCCCTGTAGCGAATTTGTCTGGCGAGCCGAAGCCGGGAAGCGCATGGCGTTATGCCGTGAGCGGCTAGCCCTGTTGCTTGGGCAACATGTGGATGATCGACTGAATATTGGCCAGCCTTTACGCATTTATTTACAGCGCACGGACCTGCCGGAAATCGTCGCCGAGCGCAATTTGCGCTGATTGATCGGTTGTTCTATCGGCGGGGCTGCGGTTTATGTTGTGTCAATCGCGGCCTCTTCGCGGGCAAGCCCGCTCCTACAGGGGCCGCCGCACTGGAAGTTGGCGCGAAGAGGCCAGATCTGACACAACCCCCAAGGCTCAACCCGCCCCATGCTGCTGATCATCCGGTTGACGCAACAAGGCCTCGAAACTGTCCTTGTCCACCGGCCGGCTCAAGTAATAGCCCTGCACTTCATGGCAGCGCTCCTTGCCCAGCGCCTTGAGCTGTTGCTCGGTCTCCACCCCTTCCGCGGTGACCGTCAAACCCATCGCCTTGCCCAGGTTGATGATCGCCTGCACGACCGCGCGGTCATTGCCGTTTTGGCTGTTCAGCCCGGCAATGAACCGCTTGTCGATCTTGATGCTGTCGAACGGATAGGTGCGCAGATAACCCAGCGATGAATAGCCGGTGCCAAAATCATCCATGTTCAGCCGCACGCCCAACTCCTTGAGCGCGAGCATCGTGCCTAGCGCCCCTTCGATGTCGTTGAGCATGACATTCTCGGTAATCTCCAGCTCCAGACGTTGCGCCGGGAAGCCGGTCTCCAACAGGATATCGCGCACATCGGCGACCACGTCACTGCGCGAGAACTGCGCCGGAGACAGATTGACCGAAACCAGCAGCGCCTGCGGCCAGTCGCGAGCGGTGCTGCAGGCTTCGCGCAGGACCCAGCGGCCGAGTGTGGCAATCAGGTCGCTTTGTTCGGCCAGCGGGATGAAGATGTCCGGGCCAAGCAAGCCTTCCTGCGGGTGCTGCCAACGCACCAATGCTTCCACGGAAACGATGCGCAGATCGTCCAGGCGGTAGCGCGGCTGATAATGCAGGACGAACTCATTGTGCTTGAGCGCTCGGCGCAGGTCGTTTTCCAACTGCCGGCGGTACTGGATCTGCTGGCTCATTTCCGGCGAGAAGTAGCGCCAGGTGTTCTTGCCGTCGGCTTTGGCCTGATACAGGGCAATGTCGGCGCAGCGGATCAGTTCGCCGGCATCGAACCCCTGCGATCGGGTCTGGGCTACCCCCAGGCTGGCGCCGATGTGCAGTTGTTGTTCTTCATAAACGATGGGCCGTTGCAGCAGCTCGATCAGGCGCGCGCAGAGGCGGTCGATCTCGCTGCGATTGTCCATGCCGCTGAGGACCAGGACGAATTCATCGCCGCCAAGCCGCGCCACCAGATCACCGTCGCGGGTGGTGTCGCGCAGGCGAGCAGCCACTTCCTGCAATACCGCATCACCTGCCGGATGGCCGAGCGAGTCGTTGATTGGCTTGAAGTTGTCCAGGTCCAGCAACAGTAAGGTCAGCGGCGGCGAGTCGCTGCCGCGCAGCAGGGCTTGTTCCAGATGACGCGACAGTTTGTTGCGGTTGGCCAAGCCCGTCAGGGCGTCATGCATGGACAGGTGCTGGATCCTGGCGTGGGCATCGACCTCGTCGGTGATGTCGCTGGCGGTTCCGCGAAACCCTGCCAGCTTGCCGGCATACACAATCGCACGTGCCGAGATCCGGCAGTAGCGGTTCTGCCCGGTGTGGTCGCGGTAGGCGCAGCGCAGGTTGGCCAACTGCTGTGGATCGGTGTCGGTCTGGGCGTCCAGCCAGGGTGACAGGGGCGTGGTGTCGCACGCCAGCAACTGGTTGAGCGGCTGGCCCAGCCAGTCCTCCACGCGATACCCGGTGACGCTGGCGAAGCGCTGCGAGAGATAGGTCAGGCGCTGGTGGCGATCAGTTTCCCAGATCCAGTCAGACGCCGCCTCGGCAACTGCGCGAAAGCGCTGCTCACTGGCTTCCAGGGCCTGATTGCTCTGTTGCAGGCGTTGCAGGCTCAGGTCGATGGCCTGTGAGCTGCGCAACGCATGGCGAAACAGATAAAGCATCACCAGGCCCAGCACTACTAAAGCGCCGAGCAAGGGCGGCAGCACCGCCCAGAGCAACTGGCGGCCGGGTTGTGGGCTACTCCAGGCCAGGCGATAGCCCGTGTTGCCCAGGGTTATGCGCGGTTGGCCGTGAGCATCGCTGTTGACTGGCTCGACGCGCATGTCGCTCAAACCCGCACCCTGGCCGAGCTTGGTCAGCTTGGCTTCGGTCAGTTGGTCGATGAAAAGCATGATCGGCGCCTGGGCCACGTCGGCTTCTGAAACCTCTATGTCAGGGCGAATGGCGGCGGCAGTGAGTACTGCCGGCCAGCCGTTGAGCAAGACGAAATGAGTAATCTGCTCGCGTGCGGGGGCGGCTTTTCGCGCTTGGGCTATGATCGGCGCCAGGGCAGAGTCTATGTAGGCGCTGGCCGGCGATTGGCTTGGGCTGCCTTTAAATAGGGCATAGGTTGTGCGCTGGTCATCAATCACGAACACGCCTTCATAGCCGCTGGCGCTGAATAGCGATTCGCCGACGTTCTTCTCTTCGTACGCCCATTGCCAGTCGACCTCACCGCTCAGGTGCTGGTAGGCGGCGTCCCACACCGCGTAGCTGGAGAGAAACTGACGCGAGGCGAGCAGGCGCTGCTCCAGTGCTTGGGTGGCGTGGAAGGTGCTTTGATCCTGCTCTTGCTGATCCAGGGTGGCGGCGATATTGAACAGCGCCCCGAGCGTGACCAGCGCGGCCAGCAGAAACAGCGTAGAAAAGCCAAAGATCAAACGATGTACTTGCAGACGTGGAGCGGGGCTTGCGGGCGATAGGGCGACGGTCCTGTCCATGCGCGAGGCTACTCCTTGTAGAACTGCATCCCTCCCGCCGATGGCTTGAGGGAAGGTTCATTCAGGATAGGCCAGCCTGAGCGGGGCGCCGCCGCCACGATTGAAATTCACCTGGTCGCGGCCTTGGTGCTTGGCTGCGTACAACGCTTTGTCGGCCTCTTCCAGCCAGTGTTCGGCAGACTTGAGCTCGGCATTGAAAGCCGCCAGGCCGATGCTCAGGCTGATACGCAGCGCAGGCAGCTGCGGGTTGCGGTAGGCATTGACCCGTTCACGCAGGCGCTCCATGGCCTGGCCGGCACGCGCTTCGTCGATATTCGGGAAGATCACGCAAAACTCGTCGCCGCCGTAGCGCCCGCCCAGGTCATCCTCGCGCAGGTTACGCCGCAGTTCCTGGCTCAGGTGGCGCAGCACGCAGTCGCCGACCACATGACCGAAGGTATCGTTGATGGTCTTGAAGTGATCGATATCGATCAGGGCGATAACCGCGGGTAGCTGCTGCTGGCGACAGATCTGGAATTTGAGTAGCAGCAGGTCCTTCCACGAGCCATGGTTGAGCAGGCCGGTGAGGCTGTCGGTGCGGCTCAGGGCGCTGAGCTGGCGCTTGTGATCGGCCAGCTTGATTGCCAGCCGGTAGCACACCCAGCCCAATGCCAATGGGTAGAGGGTGAGCATCGGCAGGCAGGCGAAAACCTGCAAGGGGGTGGCTTGCAGCTGCAAGCCGGTACCGATTACCAGGCTGGCTAGCAGCATACCGACCAGTTGCGCCAGTAAACCGCGGATAACCATACGTTTACCGCCGGCGGCGACATTGTTCATGGCCATCATCGACAGGATGGTGACACTGGGCAGTGGATTGAAGTGGAAGGCAGCAGTCCAGAACCCGCCCATCAGCGAATCGAGCAACAAGTTGCGCTGTTCGGCCCGGTAGGGCGCTGCCGAGCGCATGGCCCACTGATAGGCCAGGTGTGGCCAAGCCACAGCGTTGACCAGCATCAGCACCCAGACCCAGGTCGGCGGCTGCAAGGGGGCCATCGCAGCCATCACGCAGAACAGGCCGATGCCCATGCCGAGGATCCGCGGCAGGTAGATGCGCCTGACGAATGAGAGTCCCTTGCCGCTGTTATTATCGATCATGGTCGTGGTTCTTCCGTGGGACGCCGTTTATCGCATAAATCGCGTGAATATTGTTCAACAGTGTTCGCTCGGCGAAAAATGACCTTACAAGCCAATTCACGGTTGATCCGATCACTGTGGGGTAACATGAACGCCTTGTTCCTGCTCGGAGTGCTTCTGTTCATGCTGCCCACGGCCTCTAACGCCGCTGACCCGGCGCACTACAGGGATGGACGATTCCACAATCAGGCAACGCTGCCCCAGGATGGGGCGATGAAGAAACTGCGCATTGGCCTTAAGTACTTGTTGTTGCGCAAGCCGCCCGAGACCCGACCCGCTGCGCCCATCAGCCTGCTGCCGATGACCCGTCAGCAGGTGCTCGATGCGCCAGACCACAGCCTCTGGCGACTGGGGCATTCAACGGTACTGCTCAAGCTGCGTGGGCGCTTCTTTATTACCGACCCGGTTTTCGCCGAACGCGCCTCGCCGGTGCAATGGGCTGGGCCGCTGCGTTTCCATGCGCCGCCCCTGGCGCTGAACGAGGTGCCGGCACTGGCCGCGGTGATTCTGTCGCACGATCATTTCGATCACCTCGATGAACAGGCCATTCGCCAACTGGCAGGGCGCACCGACAAGTTCCTTACCCCGTTGGGCGTGGGCGACCGGCTGATCGACTGGGGTGTACCGAGTGAGAAAGTGCGTCAACTCGATTGGTGGCAAGAAACCGAGATAGGCGGCGTGCGTTTGGTGGCCACCCCGGCGCAGCATTTTTCTGGTCGCGGGCTGTTCGACAGCAATCGAACCCTGTGGGCCTCGTGGGTGATCATCGATGATGACCTGCGGCTGTTCTTCAGTGGTGATACCGGCTACTTCGACGGCTTTCGGCAGATCGGCGAACGCTATGGGCCGTTCAACCTGACCCTGATCGAGACCGGTGCCTATAACCTGGCCTGGCCGAATGTTCATATGCAGCCAGAGCAGAGCTTGCAGGCACACCTGGATTTGCGCGGGCAGTGGTTGTTGCCGATCCACAACGGCACCTTTGATCTCTCCATCCATGGTTGGCAGGAACCGTTCGAGCGCATTCTGGCGTTGGCCGCGCAGGCGCAGGTAAAACTGAGTACGCCGCAGATGGGCGAGCGCATCAGCCTCGACTCACCGCATGCCGGGCAGAACTGGTGGCAGCCACGTCCGATACGCCAGCAGGGCAGGGCGGCGCAGCGCTCGGTGGCTTCACGCTGAAGATCAGATCTTCGGCTCCTGGCGGCGGCTGGTGGGCTTATTGCCTTCTTTAAGTAGCTGCGAAGGAGGCTTGCCGCTGTCGCTGCGGACTTGGGCGTGGCTTATGAGGGCGAAGATGAAGCTGCCGCCGATGATGTTACCGACCAGGGTGGGCAAGGCGAACTCCAGCCAGAAGGCCTGCCAGGTTTCATCTCCGGCCCATACCAGGTAGGACACCTCCACGGAGCCTACGACGATATGGGTGAAATCGCCCAACGCCATCAAGTAGGTAATCATCAGGATGATCCAGATCTTGGCGTTCTCCATGGCGGGGATCATCCAGACCATAGTGGCGATCATCCAGCCGGAGACGATGCCCTTGGCGAACATCTGGCTGATGTCGTTCTTCATCACCTTGCGGCCCACTTCCAGAAACGCCACATCGGCCTTGCTGTCGAAGATCGGCAATTCGAGCATCACCCACGCTACTAATATAGTGCCGGCCAGATTGCCCAGAAGAACCACGCTCCAGAGTCGCAGCAGCCGACCCAGATTGGCCAGGGTGGGAGTGGTCATCAGCGGCAGCACGGCAGTCAGGGTGTTTTCGGTAAACAGTTGCTGGCGAGCCAGAATCACGGCCATGAACCCCGCGCTGTAGCCGATGCTGGCAATCACCTGGGCGCTATCGCCTTCGGGTAGGCGGGCATAGAACAAGCCCATCGCCATGAGCGATAGGCCCATGCTCAGGCCTGCGGCCAAGGCTGACCACCATAGCGCGGCGAGCGTGCGCTCAAGCTCTTGGTCGCCCTGGGCACGAATGATTTCGTGCAGAACCGCTGCTCGGGGCGGTTGGTTGTGGCTGATTTCCTGCTCTTCATCCGCCGACAGGCCTGGGGTCTTGTCGCTCTGCGCATCGCTCATGGCCGCTGTGCTCCGCTGGGTGGTTCTCTACAGATCCATTGCGCTTCTATTTAGTTGCCCACAACCTTGATAACAGTCAGAAAGTTTTTTTAGATCAAGATGTTGACTCTGATTTCAAACCGCGTATTATTCGCCTCCTCGCAGCGATGCACGCAGCGAGATGCAACAAGCGCTTGAGATCCACAGCGGTGAAAAAGGTAGTTGACAGCAGTTTGTAACGCTGTAGAATTCGCCTCCCGCTACGAGAGATCGCAAGCGAGTCAAGTGTTTGAAGTTGAACGAGTTT
>NZ_JBICKL010000029.1:0-17588 GCF_043104195.1 Pseudomonas sp. xss_2 | reverse complement strand
CTGTGCTCCGTGGCCGAGCGGGCGGCTGGGAGAAGGCCGAGTACCGTGTTAGTGGGGGAGGGGCGTGTTCTTGCTGCCAATGGCACTGCGTTGCTCAGTGCTGCTGTGGCAAAGCTCGGTGTGGTTGTGAGCGCAGCGACCTTGCTGATCGACACGACTTCATTGATGAGGGGCTGAGCAAGCCTAGGCGTTTCCACCGGCAGCTGGTCAGCCAGAGCAGGGCGATTGAGTTCGTCAACAAAGCCTGGCGTCGTCCACACATCGGTTTGGTCTAGCCCAAACAGTACGCTCGCAGGGCCTGGTGCCACACCGTCGATTTGTGCATGCCCTTTGTTGTCGAGCGAGCCTTTGAATACCTTGCCCAGCGCATCCTCGACCCGGTATGTGCTGCCCTCGAAACTGTGCGTGTTGGCGTAGCGTTGAAACAATTGCAAATTCCCTTTGCCCGTCGTGAGTTCCTCAGGAAACGCCGCCGCCTCACTCTTCGCGCCCTGGTACACGAAGTCGCTGGCATGGGCGCTATACACCCCACTGGTGGCGTGGCTGATGCCGCCAGCGTTGTAGGTGGTGCTGCTGCCGGCGGCCTGGATCACCAGCTCTTCCTTGGCACTGAGGGTGATGCGCTCGGCCGTGACGCTGACCTTGAGCTTGGCCAGCAGGTTGATGTTGTCTTTCAGGGCGCGGATATCGATGTCGCCGGAGGCGGCGACCAGGCGCCAACCAAGGCTCTGCACGAAGCTGCGCATGCCCCGGCTGGCACTGACCAGCAGGCGCTTGCCGATGGCCAGGCTGGTGTGGCCGCCACTGCTCAAGGCCAGGTGTTCGCCGCTGGCAATGTGGATGGACCCAGGCGTTGAGGTGGCGATGCCGGCCGGGCTGGCCATGACCAGTTGCGGGGTGCCCAGTTCGGTGCGGGCACCACTGCCTTTGATGGCCTGATGCTGGTCGTGCAGGGCCTTGGCGACGTCATCCTGATCGCCTGCCTCTTGGGCCAGGTGATCACGTGCGAGGGCGTAGAACGTTTCGTGGTACTGCTGGGCAACGCCCAGGCGTTCGGCGGTTTCGGCCAGGTCGGTATGGTGCTCGCAGGCATTGCGCCGGGGCTCGGTGGTCAATAGCAATCCGGCGCCGGCGCGTACCACGCCGTGGCCATCGCTGCGTAGCTCGAAACCTTCGCCGCGTGGTTGACCGCCCAGGGGGCGAGGGTGGGTCAGATAGCCCAGGTGCAGGGCCGAGGCCTGGTGGTCACTCATCAGCGTGGCACTGATTTGCCCTTCGGTATCGTCCAGGCGCAGCTCGTTGTGGCGTTGGCCTTTGTGCTCCTTGCTGCGGATCGGGCTCAGCGCCTTGAAATCGGGCAACTTGTACGGCGGCCGGTTGACCGCATGGTAGCTACGGCCAATCACCAGCGGCTGGTCGCCATCGCCATCGAGAAAGGCCACCACCACTTCCTGGCCCACCCGTGGAATCGCCATATGGCCCCAACCGGCGCCAGCCCACTGCTGAGCCACCCGCACCCAACAGGAACTATGGCCATCCTCGCGACCTTGGCGGTCCCAAGGAAACTGCAAGCGCACCCGACCGTGCTCGTCGCAGAAGATCTCCTCGTTGCTCGGGCCAACCACATGGGCAATCTGTGGCCCGTCGATGCGCGGCTTGGCCAGCAGCGGCGCTTTCCAGTCGACGCTGTCGGGGATCAGCTCAGCGGTGAAGCTGTAGCGGGTGCCGACTTCGGCACCTGCCGCTTCTTCCTCCAGGCTGGTGTGTTGCACGCCTTCATGCCGCATGCTCACCGCGCGCCAGCCACTGTTCAGGCTCTCGCGTGGGTGGCCGGTGAGGGTGAAGGCAAGGCCGGGGACAATCCGCGCATCGTCGCCCATGACCGTGGCTGTGCGCGCATCACGGCGCAGCGCCTTGAGGCGGGTCTGGGTGAAGGGCAGGCCGGCTTCATCACGCTTGTAGCGCCCGGGTGCGTCATAGCGTTCATAGCGTGGGTGGTGGTGTTCGAGGCCTTGGGCCTGGACGCTGTGCTGCTGGTCGTAGCGGGGGTGTTTGAAACTGTAGTCGCGCTGGGTCTGGCTGCTGCTGCGCAGCTGCTCGCGGTAGCTGAAGCGGCGCAGTGCCGGCTGCGGCTGGTCGCCGCCGGGGTTAGGCTGATAGAGCACTGGCGCGCCTTCGATGGCGCCGAGGGTCATGATTCGGTCGGTGTAGATCAATGCATGCGCGCTGGCACTGTGCCGGAAGACCGACAGCAGGCCTTCTTCGGCGGCCAGGCGTTGATAGAAGTCCAGGTCCAGCTCGCCCACTTGGACGCAGTACTCGCGCGGTTGATGGGGGCAGGTCAGGCGTTGCTCGGCACTGAGCCGGTAGCGCGACTGCAATTGCTCATCGAGGATCTGCGTCACGCTGCGGTGCTGGAACACTTGCCAGTCCGAACGCAGCAGGGCACGGGCCAGTTGCGGAATGACTTCGGCGCTGTAGCGGGTGCGCCGCTGACCGCTGCTGCCTTGCTCGAAGCGGCTGATGATGCCGTGCACATGGCGCACTGCTTCGCCGTGGCTCCACACGGTCAGGCAGGCGGGCAGGTCGAGCAGTTGCGCAAAATCGATATCGGGGTCGTCGCTGACCAGTTCGATCTGCAACGAAAAGCACTCGGAGATCGCTTCGCTAAGCGTGAAGCTGACGACATCGAAGGCGATGTCGTTCGCGCAACTGAAGGTAAAGCGCACATCCTGCTGTGTGGGCATTCGGGCTTCCTGCATCGCCGATCCATGGGCCAGGATGAACCCCGCAGGGGCAGGGCATCCGTTTGGGCTCGATGGTGCAAGGAAGCACTTCTCGGTCAAAAGCAGACCGGTCTGATGCGAGCGTGGGAAATTTCTCTAAATGCGGCTATCGCGACCGCTGCCGCGACTAGCGGTGCACGCTGGCCTGGCTGTTACTGGCGATTAGCGAGGCGCCGCAGGCGGTTTTCATGCCGTCCAGGGCGACCGGCGTGCCATTGACCGAATAGGTGGGGCTACCTTCGATGATGGGAAAGCTGCCCTTGCACAAGGGGCAGGCCACCAGGTTGCCTTTGCCCGCCATTGGCCGGCCATTGAGATGGGTGTGGGGGATCGATTCGATCACGCTGCCGCCGTGATCGGTCTTGTCGCCCAGGCGCACTATCGCTTTCATGGGGCACTCTCCTACGCAGTGAAGTGGGGTTATCGGACCAGGATGTCACTTAAGGCCTGCAAGACTTCTTGGGTGCTGTGCTGCAACCGCCAGGACAACACCCCGTACACCGCCGTGCAGACGCCGCAGAGCACCACCCAAGGTGTCCACCAGGGCCATTGCCGGTTCATGCGGTAATGGCGTGGGGCGAGGTTGTCCAGCGGCTTGGTCAGCTGTTCAGGCAGCGGTCCGCGCAGCGCTCGCAGGGTGTGCTGCAGGCGGCTGATCAAGGCTTGCAGGGTGTTGCTGCCATCGGCCTGGATGGCGTACTGGCCCTTGTAGCCAAGGCACAGACAGAGGTACATGAACAGCAGGACATCGGCGTACTTGCTCGGCTCGAGCAGCATGCGGTCGAGCAAGGCAAAGAACTTGGCGCCACCCCAGGTTTCGTTGTGCAGGCAGCTGAGCATCGGATCACTGCCCCAGACCGACTGCTGGCCCCACGGGGTGGTCAAGACGGCCTCGTCGACGAATACGCACAGGCAATAGCTGAAGGCCGAGAGGGTGGTTGGGTCATAGTGGAGCTGGCCAAGCTCTTGCAGGATGGCGGTTATCTGTAGCTTGACGTCGCCATGCAACTGGGCGATGTAGTCGAAGCTATGGCTGTGGCGCAGGCGTATCACCAGCCCAAGCAGGGGCATGCTGGCATCGGTCAGCGGGTTGTAGCTGCTGCCGCGCAGCTCGAAGTCGATGCGGTCGATGACGTGGCTGCGAGCGCGTCGGCCGCCGTGCCAGCCGGTGTTCGCCTGCTCGATGTGCTCGAAGCGGTTGCTCGGCGCTGCCGGTGGAGATTGCATCAGTTGCCTCCTTTTCAGAGCGTGACTTGTCGGCCAATACGGGCCGGCCAGCTGTAGTGCTCATTGCTACGGGTGTTGATGATGTCCAGCTTGTGGAACGACTGTGGGCTGGCGTAAAGCGTGAAGAAGTACGACAGCACGCTGCCGAACAGGTACAGCTCGCCGTCGCTGTCGAACGGGCTTGGATCGACGCGCAGCGTAGTGTTCAGGCCGCGCACGGGTACACCTTTGAACAGCCAGTCCAGCGGCCGGGTGTCGGCCTGTTCGATGGCTTGCAGGCGGGCGCGGGTGGCGCGCTGTTTGGGCAGGTCGGTGAGGCCGGCAAAGTCGTAGCTAGCCAGCACTGCGCGCAAGCCTTCGGCGCAGTTCAGCGACAGGCTGTTGAGCGACAGGTTCGACAGCAATTGCCAGTGCAGCTGGCCATCCAGGAGCGGCGGCAGGCTTTGGGTCGGGCGGGTGATATTGCTGAAGTTGGCAAAAGCCGGGGTGGATTGGCTGGGGCGATCGATCTCACCGATGCCCAGCTGGCTGGGCAGTTGGCCGTGGGTGCAGGTCATTTCAATGCTGAGGACTTCGCGGTTGCCGCGCCAGGCTTTGCCGTCACGCTGGAGCAAGCGCAGGATTCGCTGGCTTTGATCCTTGCTCGGGATGAGCTCGACGACTTCCTGGTAGTAGGGGCGGGCCTCCTGCTCAGCCAGTGCCGCGGGGTGGTCGAGGCTTTCGAATGGCTGTAGATCGTACAGCCACTGTTTTTTCGTTTGGCCCTGGTCATTTTCGTAGCGGCATGCGCGAACCCGGTCGACGCAAAATACCTCGCCTCGGGTCTGGTTTACCCCGGGCGGCTGCAACAGCATCGAGCTGTCCTGGCCGTCGAGGGGGGTGGCTTCGACGGTATGTTGGAATTGATTGATCGCGGGTGTGCAGTACAGGGCCAGATCTTCTAGGCGCAGATCACAGCCTGCGGGTAAGGGTTTATGGAATGTAAATTGGAAACTGACCTGCTCAGTTGGGTAATCCGGTAGATAGGCAGCCAGCTCATTTAATGTGAATGCCCAGAAGCGCTGCGGGAAATGAAAGTACTCCTGCAGTAGGCGATAGCCATCCAGCTCTGCCCGAGGGCTGGGTAATAGTGCCTCCTCTGGCGTAAAGCCTGGGAAGTCGATGATGTTCGGCGGCAGGCTGAGGATCTTGTCATCGATGACGATACTGATGCGCCGCAAGTGCTGGCTAAGCCAAAGATAGAGCGTTTGTGCAGCGATCGGCTCACCGATCAGTTGCACGGTGAAGTTGTCGCAGCCTGAATGCTTGAGCGCCAGCTCAGTCAGTGATTGCAACTCGATGCGCAGGATTGAACTGTCAGGCCGGTGTTCGGTAGTGACGGCTGTTAGTTGCAGGGGGTGGATCGCCACCTGCGTGCAGGTGCGAAACTCACATGACACGCCCTCAACCTGGGATGAGAACAATCGAGTGCCCTTGGCGATGGGTTGACGTTCGCTGATGGCCTTGGCGATAGGTTCGAATCGCACCAAGGTCAGGCTAGGCACGGGCCGCAGGTAATTGGGCCAGAGCACCTGCAGCAGTGGGTGGGTGGTTTCTGGCAGGTCGTCATCGAGCTTGCGCCGCAACTGGGTGGTGAGGAACGCGAAGCCTTCGAAGAGCCGCTCGATGCTTTCATCGCCTGATTCGTTATCCAGAAACTGGGCGAGCCTGGGGTCGTCCTGAGCGAAGTCATGCGCCAGCGCTCGAAGAAAAGCCAGCTCGGATTGATAGTCGCTTTTGAAAGTCATGGGCGTGCTCGTTGCGGCGGCTTGATAAATGCAAGTTCAATGGGTATGCATGGTGGAACTAAGTTTTTACATTGCTGGGTAACTTGTAGGAAGTTTCTTGCTTTTTGTATGGGCTGGCACTTAAATAGCGTTCGATGCTACTCGCCCATTTACGCTATGGCTGTTATCAATATGTAAGGGAATATGTTTTGTTGTCGTTGCTTGTCAAAGTTTTTTATCTGCTGTTACTGTGCGTTGGTTTTTCGATAGAACGCATGGCGTCGCTAATTAAATGACGCGGCGGTGGGTTGTCAGTGTGAAGTAGAGGACGCGTCTAATAATGAATCGGGGCAAGGACGTTCTGTTGCGCGGTTGGGCAAAGTTCCAGCCTCATCTCGCACTGCTAACGGTGTGGCTGCTGGCTGCGCTGGTCGTGGCACTGCTGGTTGCGATCTGGTGGCTAGGGCCGGACTGGAACTGGGGTGAGCGGCAACCACTTGCGCCCTTGGCAATGCGGGTAGCGGCCAGCACGCTGGTGTTGGCGATGCCGTTGTCGCTCTGGGCCGTGTGGCTGTTTTGGCGCAATCGGCAACTGCTGGGTGAGCGCCAACAGCACACCGAGCGCCTTGAAGACCCTTGCCTGGTTCATCTGCAGGCCCAGACGCGCGCGCTCGATGCCAGCCTGGCGACCTTGCGTAGCCACAGTCATGAGCGTGGCTACCTGTACCGTATGCCGTGGTACCTGGTGCTGGGTGAGCAACATGCCGGCAAGTCCAGCTTCATCGAGCGCTCCAGTCAGAACTTCGCCCTGAGCCGGGTAACGCGACAAGCGCAGCCGAGCGATCCTGACCTGGCCTATCCGATCGATTGGTGGATGGGCGAGCAGGCGGTGATGATCGACCCGCCGGGCGAGTTCATCAGCCAACCCGAGCGCCAGGTTGCCGCGCCAGCGCTTGCTAGTGCCGCTGGCGACGATGATGAGCACCTATCCGTGGGGCCGCCGCCTGCGGGTGTGCTGCACGAGCAGTCTGGGCTGGGCCTGCCGGCGCAAGCCGAAAAGCGCCTATGGCAGCATTTGCTCGGTTGGCTGGCGCGCAATCGCAGTCGTCAGCCGCTCAATGGCATCGTGTTGCTGGTCGATGTGGTGGCATTGCTTGAAGGTACGCCCGAGCAGCGTCGTGCCCTGGCGTTCGTGCTCCGGGCACGTTTGTTCGAGCTCAGTGCAGAATTGGGCGTGCGCCTGCCGCTGTATGTGGTGTTGAGCAAATTTGACTTGCTCGAAGGCTTCGAAGAGCTGTTCGCCGGTCTGCCCGCTGCGCAGCGTGAGGAGATTTTCGGTTTTACCTTCAGCCTCGATGCCGTGCATGCGTTCGACACTTGGTTGGAGGAGTTGGCCAAGGCCTATGCGCAGATGGTCACGCTGCTCAACGAGCGGGTGCTGCAGGCCATGGGTGAGCCGCGCGCGCAGCAGGAACGTGAAATGCTGCTGTGCCTGACGCGCCAGGTCAGCGGCTTGCAGCCGCTGCTGCTGAGTTTTCTGCGCGATGTGCTCGGCAGTGATCGCTACAGCACACCGGCCTTGGTGCGTGGGCTATACCTGTCGTCGGTGTACCAGCAAGGAGTGCTGTCCAACGCCTTTCTGGGCAAGGCCGCGCGCACTTATGGCTTCGTCGAGTTGGCTAACGCTGCCAAGCCGCAAGGTCGCTCGGTGGTGTATTTTGCCCAGCACCTGTTGCAGCGGGTCGTCTACCCCGAAGCAGGCCTGGCCGGCGATAACATGAAGGTGGCGCTACGCAAGCGCCGTCACTTGCTGGCAGGCTCGATCGCCGCTGGCGTGCTAGGGCTGTGCTTGACCGCAGCCTGGGCCAATTACTACTTGGACAACCGCGCCAAGACCGACCAAGTCCTGGCCAGAAGCCAGCTGTTCAGTCAGCTCGACGATGAGCAGAACCTTGACCCTACCGGACGCAACTTGCTCGCCTCGCTCGACGAAATCCACGGCGCATTGGCGGTCTATGGCAATTACCGTGAGGCGTGGCCGCTGGCTAACCTGGGGCTGTACCAAGGGCGTGCTATCGGGCCGATGGTCGATCACGCCTACCTGAATGTGTTATCGCGGCGTTTTCTCCCGGCCTTGGCCAAGGGTGTGCTTGAGACGATTCGCCAAGCCGCCCCCGGCAGCGACGAGCAGTTGGCAGCGCTGCGTGTCTATCGGATGCTCGAAGAGCGCAACAACCGCCGTGCGCAGGTGGTGCAGGAGTGGATGGCCAAGCGCTGGCAGCAGGCTTACCCTGGCGAGCGCGCGGTGCAGACGGCGTTGATGCGCCACCTTGAATACGGCTTGAGCTACGCCGACGCCGACTTGCCAGCCAACGACCCGCTGATCAGCGAGGCGCAGCAACAATTGCGCAAGTTGCCCCTGGAGCAGCGGTTGTACCTGATGCTCAAGCAGGATGCCCAAGAGCACTTGCATGGCGCGTTCGACCTGCGCAACCAGGTGGGGCCAGCCTTCGATCTTGTCTTCCAGCTGCCGCAAGCTGGCGACAGCGATGGCGACGACGCCCTGATTGTACCGGCCTTGATGACGGCCAATGGCTTCAAGCAGTTTTTCGAACCGCGTAGCAAAGCCGTCACTGAGCTGGCGATGATCGATCAATGGGTGCTCGGTGAGCGGGCTGCGCTCGATTACTCAGAGCATGATCGGCAGGCCTTGCTTAGCCGCCTGCAAGCGCTGTACAGCGCCGATTACATCGATACCTGGCGACGAGCGCTGAATCAGCTGAGTGTCCAAGCGTTTGCCGATCTGAGCCAGGCCTTGACCGTGCTGGAGCACATCACTGGGCCGGCAGCGCCCATGCGCCGTCTGCTTGAAGCGGTTCGCGAGCAGTCGGTCATCTACCCTCAAGTCGCGGTGGCGGCTGGCATTGACGAGCAGGGCGCTGCTCAACACGCTGCGGCGCAGCTCCAGGCCCAGGGCATCCGACGCGCCTTCAATGGCTTGTCTGGGATGCTGGCTGGAGAGGGCGACAAACCTAGCTACTACGACGAAACGATCAAGGCGATCAGCGCCATGCAGGACTACGCCAAGTCAGTGCAGGACAGCCCCAACCGCGGCAAGGCGGCGCTGGCCCTGGTGACATCACGCTTTACCCAGACTGAGCCCGACCCGATTGCCAATGTGCAGCGCATTGCCAGCGGCCTGCCCGAGCCGCTCAATCAGCAGGTTCGCGACCTGGCCGAGCACACTGCACAAGTGCTGACGGTGGCGGCCCTGCGTGAGCTGGAGAAACGTTGGCAGGTGGATGTCTACAGCTTTTTTCAGGCGCGCCTGGCGGGTCGCTATCCGTTCCGGGTGCGTGCCGAGGATGCAGCACTGGAAGACTTCGAGGCGTTCTTTGGCCCCAAAGGGCGCTTGCAGACGTTCCAGGCGCAGTATCTGGACGTCTTCCTCAAGGACATACCCGACGCGCTGCACGGCGGCGAGCAGCGCAATCAATTGGTCCGGCGGGAGGTGATCGAGCAGCTAGCGGCGGCTGAGCGCATCCGCGAAACCTTCTTCGACGCCAGCGGCAATCTCAGTGTGCAGTTCAACATCGAACCCTTGGGCTTGAGCCCAAACCAGCGCACCAGCCTGTTGGACCTGGACGGGCAGACGGTTTCCTACACCCATGGGGCCCCGTTCATCAGTGGGGTGATCTGGCCGAACAAAGGTAGCCCGATGCGCAGCAACCTGACCCTGCTCAGGCGCAACGGCACTACCAGCAGCCTGGAGTACCGCGGCCCCTGGGCGATGTTTCGCCTGCTCAGCCGCGGCGCGCTCAATGGCCGCACTGCGACCAGTGTCGACCTGAGCTTCCGGACCGGGGATGGCATGATGCGTTACAAGCTGAGTTCGGAAAAAACCTTCAACCCGATCACCCAGCAGCCGTTCAAGGGGTTCTCCCTGCCACGGGCTCTGCTGCAGCCAAGCGTGGTGGAGCAGCAGGCGGCTGCCTGGGTGCAGTAGCGACAGTCAAAAACGCCGGGTACTGAGCAACTCATCCAGCACCCTGGCTGCGACGCGGAACGGCATCGACATGTGATCCTCGCCCGGCTCGACCTGAAAATCACTGCGCAGCCCGTACTGCGAGAGCTGCTCGAGCCTCAGTTGCAGCGAGCGCGCATCCTGGATCTCTTGTGGCATCTCGCGCTCGCCCATCAGCAAGCTCAGGCTGCTATGGGTCAGGTCGATCTGCCCGGCCTGGGCGCGCTGGGTGAAGGTGCGCTCGTGCGCCATCAGGTAGCGATCGCGCCACCAAAGGCTGGGGCTCACCGCCACCACGTGCTGGAAGAGCTGCGGCCGGGTGAACAGGGTGTACACGCCGAACATCCCGCCAAACGAATGCCCGACCAGGCTACGTTGATCCTGGTCGACCTTGAAGCGTGCGTTGACCTTGGGCATCAGGCGCTGTTCGATGAAGTCGAGAAACAGATCCTGGCCGCCCTGGGGCGGCACGTTGCGCTCAGGCGGTTGCGGTGGCGACAGGTCGAAGGCGCGGCGCTCGAAGTCCAGCGGGGTGTCGCTGGGGTAGCCAATGGCGACCAGGATCGCGCCGCGCAACCTGTCCTGCGCGCGTTTGGCGGCATGGAAGGCGGGGAAGTAGGCATTGCCGTCCAACAGGTAGATCACCGGATACCCCCCCGTCCAGGGCACATCGCCCTCGGGCAGGCTGATCATGATGCGGTACTCGCGGCCTTCGGCGCTTGTCATCGTCCACTGCTCGCTGCCGTCCAGGCTGACCGGATCTGCCTGGGCCAGCGACAGGCTGGCCAACAGCAATGTACCTATGAATAGAAACAGTCTGGCAAACATGCGTGTGCTCCTTACCAGCGATAGCTGAGGCTGGTGACCAGGCTGCGCGCTTCACCGCGGTAGCAGTAGCCCTGCTGGCAATTGATGTAGCGCTTGTCGAACAGGTTGCGCGCGTTGAACGCCAGGCGTACGCCGTCCAGGCCGCCGCCGAAGTCGTAGTGCACACCAGCATCGACCAGGGTGTAGCCTTCGTTCTTCACGGTGTTCTGCGCATCGCCATAGTTGCTGCCGGTGTAACGCGCACCGCCCCCCACGCCGAAGCCCAGCGGCAGGCGGTAGTCGAGCCACAACGAGGCCAGGTGACGTGGCACGTTCAGCGGTTCTTTACCCTCGTTGCCGTCGGTGCTCTTGGTCACTTCAGCGTCGTTGAAGCTGTAGCTGGCGGTCATCTTCAAGCGCTCGGTGAGGTCGGACACCGCTTCCAGCTCAAGACCACGCGAAACTTGCTCGCCGGTGGCGATGCTGCGGGTGGGGTCGGACAGGTCGCGGTTGAGCACGTTCTGCTGGGTCAGGTGATAGAGCGAGGCGGTGAGCATCGTTGCGCTGCCCGGTGGTTGGTACTTCACGCCCACTTCGTACTGCTCGCCCTCGGTCGCCTTGTACGGGCTGCCATCGGGCTGGCTGCTGCTTTGCGGCAGGAACGAGGTGGCGTAGCTGGCGTAGGGCGCCACGCCGTTGTCGAACAGATAGAGCACGCCGAGCGAGCCGGTGGTGGCCGAGTCGTTGTCGTTGCGGTTGGCGCTGTTGTCGGCGACCAGGTTGTTGCTGCGGCGCACGTTGACCCAGTCGCGGCGCAGGCCGGCCGACAGGCGCCAGCGATCGATTTCGATCTGGTCTTGCAGGTACAGGCCGCTGCGGTGCTCCAGGCCATCCTCGTCGGCCAGCGCATCGCTTGGGCGCGCCACCGGTTGGTGATAGTTGGGAGCGAAGCGGTCAATCGACGGCGCCGGCCCCATGGCATAGAACAGCTTGGTGTCGACCAGGGCGTAATCCCAGCCGCTGACCAGGGTGTGCCGCCAGTCGCCGGTGGCGAAGTGGCTGACCAGGCGGGTGTCGGTCGACAACGAGCTCAGCTGTTCGTAGACCCCCACCGCGTAGCGGTCGAGCACCGTGCCGCGCTCCTGGTACGGCTGCAGGTACTGGTTGGTGGTATCGACCTGGCCGTAGCGCAGGTTCTGCTGGAAGGTGAAAGTATCGTTGAAGACGTGCTCGAACTCGTAGCCCAGGGTCCACTGGCGCTGTTCGAGTTTGTCGAAGTACTCATCGCCCTGCCAGAAGTTGGTCAGGTGATCGCCTTGCTGATAGAGCATCGGCGAGGCGGCGGTTTCGCGCTCTTGGTATTGCGCCAGCACGGTGAGGCGGGTGTCGGGGTCGATCTGCCAGGTCAGCGAGGGCGCGATCAGGCGCACGTCGTTGTTCAGCTGTTCGATGTAGTTTTCCGCGTCGCGATAGACACCGACCACGCGAAACAGCAGGTCACCTTGCTCATCCAGGCGCCCGCCGATATCGAACTGACCCTGTTGGTGGTTGTAGTTGCCCGACTGGATCTGCACTTCGTTCTTGGCCAGCAGGCTCGGGCGCTTGCTCACCCGGTTGACCATGCCACCTGGGCTGATCTGGCCGTAGAGCACCGATGAGGGGCCCTTGAGCACTTCGATGCGCTCAAGGTTGTAGGCCTCGGTCTGGTACAGCGACAGCCAGCCACTGCCCGGTTGGCGCAGGCCGTCGAGGAAGTCGGCGGTCATGGTGGTCTCAAAGCCGCGCACGCTGATCATGTCAAAGCGTGGGTCCAACCCAGAGCTGCCGACCCGCACGCCAGCGGTATAGGCCACGGCGTCTTCGACCCGATCGACCTTGCGGTCGGCAATCTGTTCGGCGGTTACCACGCTGATGCTTTGCGCGGTTTCCAGGATCGGGCGGTCGGTCTTGGTGGCGCTGCTGGCATTGCTGGCGAAGTAGCCGTCGACTGGGGCAAAGGCGCTCTGCGTGCCTTTAGCGTCGATAGTGGTCGGCTCCAGTTGCACGCCCGAATCGCTCGGTGCAGGCAGCACCACGTAGCCAGCGGCGGTCTTGTGCGCGGCCAGGCCGCTGCCGCTGAGCATATGGCTCAGGCCATCCTCCAACGAGCCGCCACCCGCCAGGCCTGGGCTGTTCAACCCACGTACAGCCTCTGGGGAAAACGACAAGGTGATGCCCGCACGCTCGGCGAAGGTGCTCAGTGCTTGATCCAGCGGCCCGGCAGCAATGCTCGGGGCGCTTTGCGCTTGGGCCAGGGCGGAACCTGCGAACAGGCTCAGCGCCAGGCAGATGGCACGTGGCAGGGTGCGGCTGGGGAAGGGCGCTAGGGGTTTGGGGGAGCGGCGGGCGGGCAACATGAAAAGGGTCCGTTCAGGAAGTGATCATCCCTAACCGGATGAGGCGCAAAAGTCCGACAGGTTTTTTTATGCCTGGACAACTCGCACCCACCAGCGGCTGCGCTCGACGATGCGCACCGGCAACAGGTGGGTGATGTTGCGCAGCATCAGCGCCGGTTCATCCAGGCGGAACACCCCGGACAAGCGCAGATCCGCCACCGCCGCATCGCAGCCTAACCAGCCGTGACGGTAGCGGCCGGCTTCGGCGAGCAAATCGCCCAGGCGGATATCGCTGACCATCAGCAGGCCACGGCTCCAGGCGAACGGGTCGAGTGGCCCCGGCGCCAAGGCACGCATGCCCTGGGCGTCGATGGCCAGGCCGGTGCCGGCCTGGACGCTGCGCATGCCGCTGCTGGCGCGCACCAGCACTTCACCGCGTTCGACGTGCAGTTCGCTGTAGCCTTGCTGTTCGCGCAGTACCGCCCGTGCCTGCTTGCCGTCACACAGCGCATAGCGGCAGTGGGCGCGCCAATCGGCGCCGTCGAGCAAGACTTCGCCGGCCCGCAACGTCAGCGCATGGCCGTGCACATCGACTGCGCTGTTGGTGTTGAGCATCACCTGCAGGTCACTGGCCAGTGCCAGCTGACGGCGCTCGCCGGTGGCCGTGGCGAAATCGCTACGCCAGCCCGGTGGTGCCTTGCTCACCAGCAGGGTGCTGGCGCCCAGCGCCGCGCCGACGCCGAGCAGCTTGAGCATGCGTCGTCGGTCCAGGTCAGTTTCGGCGCGGCGTAGCAGTGCGTTGGTCTGGGCGGCATCGGGTAATTGGCTGGCATTGAAATGCCCGCTCAACTGACGCATGCGCTGCCAGGCCAGTTCATGACGGCCATCGCGCAGGCGCCAGGCCTGGAGCTGGGCGTGCAGCTCGTGGCTGTCGGGATGCTCGCGCAGGCGCATTTGCCATTCGATGGCCTTGCACACAATGGCTTCGGGTATGCGCTCGGCGCTGGCGCTCATGGCGCCTCCTCGAAACACACCCGATAACAATGCAGCAGGGCATTGGCCACGTGACGCTCGGCGGTGCGGCTGGAGATGGCCAGTTGTTCGGCGACCTGGGCGTGGGTCAGGCCGCCCAGTTGATAGAGCAGGAAGGCTTCGCGCACTACAGGCTTGAGCCCTTCGAGCATCTGCGCGATGCGTTCCAGGCACAGCAGCGCCTCGTGGCGTACTTCAGGCGAGGGGTAGTTGGCCTCGGGCACCAGGGCCAGCGCTTGCAGGTAGGCGCGCTCCAGCGCATCGCGGCGCCAGTGGTCGATCACCAGGCCGCGGGCGATGCGCGCCAGCAGTGCTTTCGGCGCACGGTCGCTGATCGGCTGGTTGCGTACCAGCAGGCGCACGAAGGTGTCCTGGGCCAGGTCCGCCGCTTGCTGCGAGCAGCCCAGTGAACGGCGCAGCCAGCCGTGTAGCCACCCGCGGTGGGTGCCGTACAAGACCTCGAGCGGGATGATCGAATCCGTTTCAGGCAGCGACATGGAACGCCCCGGGGCAGACAATAGAAGAGGGAATCACGAAAGCGCGCACCATAAACGCGAATCGTTCCCAGTTCAACTGTTTTTACGGGGCAGGGGAGGCAACGTGGGAGCCGGATCAGCTCCCACTGGAGGAGGGTCAATCAGACGCTGACAGCTTTACCTTCACTGCGGCTCTGTTCGAGCAGCAGGCTCAACTGCGCAACCTGGCGCTGCAATTGGTCACGCTCTTCCTTCAGACGGCGCAGTTCATCACGGCGTACGGAGACATAAAGGGTCTGGACGGGAGTAGCTGGCATCAAGGTACCCATTGCACACCTCGCAATTGGCTAGTGACATTTGTAAGCGTAGACGCTCGCGCGGCGCGCATTCTGAATTCTTTCTGCGGCCTTGGGAACTTTTTTGTTTATCGTTGTCACGCCGTTCGTCGCTGAACCCTCGGGCGAAGTGCTGGACTAATCTGAAAACCTGAACCGCCTTGTCATCCATCTCTAAGGGGAGCGTCAGCACATGCAACTGGGAATCGTCGGGCTGGGCCGCATGGGCGGCAATATCGCAAGACGGCTGATGCGTGCAGGGCATCGTACCGTGGTCCATGACCGCAACCGCGAAGCGGTGACTACCTTGGAAGCCGAGGGCGCCCAAGGTGCGCACGACCTCGGCGCGCTGATCCAGAAACTCAAGGCGCCGCGCGCGGTATGGGTGATGCTGCCGGCCGGCGAGCCCACCGAGCAGACCATCGCCCAATTGGCTGAGTTGCTTGAGCCGGGCGATGCGATCATCGACGGCGGCAATACCTTCTACAAGGACGATATGCGCCGCGCTGCCGAGCTGGCCAAGCGTGGCCTGCATTACCTGGACGTTGGCACCTCCGGTGGCGTCTGGGGCCTGGAGCGCGGTTATTGCATGATGATTGGCGGCGAGCAAGCGGTGTTCGAGCGCCTTGAACCGCTGTTCAAAACCCTCGCTCCAGGGGTCGGCGATATCCCGCGTACCCAAGGCCGCAGCGGTGAGCATGAGCGCGCCGAGCATGGCTATATCCACGCAGGCCCTCCCGGTGCCGGGCACTACGTGAAGATGATCCACAACGGCATCGAATACGGCCTGATGCAGGCCTATGCCGAAGGTTTCGACCTGCTGCGCAGCAAGGGCGGCCCTGAGTTGCCCGAAGCCCAGCGCTTTGACTTGAACGTGGCCGAGATCGCCGAAGTGTGGCGCCGTGGCAGCGTGGTCACCTCTTGGCTGCTGGACCTGACTGCCGATGCCCTGGTCGCTGACCCTGCGTTGTCTGAGTTCAGCGGTTCGGTGTCCGACAGCGGGGAAGGGCGCTGGACCATCGATGCTGCGGTCGAGCAGGCGGTGCCGGTGCCGGTGCTGTCCAGTGCACTGTTCGCGCGTTTTCGCTCGCGTCAGCAACAGGGCACCTTCGGCGATAAAGTGCTCTCGGCCATGCGCCTGGGCTTTGGTGGCCACGTCGAGAAGAAACGCGGATGAGCCAACAGAAGATCCCCGCCGCGCCGCCCTGCACGTTGTTCTTGTTTGGCGCCAATGGCGACTTGGTCAAGCGCCTGCTGACGCCGGCGCTGTACAACCTGAGCCGCGATGGTCTGCTCGATCGCAACCTGCGCATCGTCGGGGTCGATCACAACGCCGCCACCGCCACAGAGTTCGCCGAGCGCTTGCATAGTTTCATGGTCGAGCGCGACAAGGGCGAAGGGGCTAGCAAGTGCCTGGATGACAAGGTCTGGGCTCGCCTGGCCAAGCGCATGGACTACCAGACGGGCGATTTTCTCGACCCAGCCACCTACCAGGCGCTGGCCAAACGCATTGACAAGACAAGCCACGGCAACGCGATTTTCTACCTTGCCACCTCGCCACGCTTCTTCCCGGAAGTGGCCCAGCGCTTGGGCGCTGCCGGCCTGCTCGACGAATCGGCGGGTGGCTTTCGCCGGGTGGTGGTGGAAAAGCCGTTTGGCACTGACCTGGCCAGCGCCGAGGCGCTTAACGCCTGCCTGCTGAAAGTGATGAGCGAGCGGCAGATCTACCGCATCGACCATTACCTGGGCAAAGAGACGGTGCAGAACATTCTCGTCAGCCGTTTCTCCAACGGCCTGTTCGAGTCGTTCTGGAACAACCACTACATCGACCATGTGCAGATTACTGCCGCCGAAACCGTCGGCGTCGAGACCCGCGGCGCCTTCTACGACAACACCGGGGCGTTGCGCGACATGGTGCCCAACCACTTGTTCCAGCTGCTGGCGATGGTCGCCATGGAGCCGCCGGCGGCGTTCGGCGCAGATGCCGTGCGCGGCGAGAAGGCCAAGGTGATCGGCGCCATCCGCCCGTGGTCGCAGAAAATGGCCCTGAAAAACTCCGTGCGCGGTCAGTACAGCGCCGGCAAGCAAGGCCGCAAGCGGGTGCCGGGCTATCGCCAAGAGGCGAACGTCAGCAAGGACAGCCAGACCGAAACCTACGTTGCCCTCAAGGTGATGATCGACAACTGGCGCTGGGCCGGTGTGCCGTTCTATTTGCGTACCGGCAAGCGCATGAGCGTGCGCGACACCGAAATCGCCATCTGCTTCAAGCCCGCGCCGTATGCGCAGTTTCGGGAGTCGGAGCTGGAGCGGCCCAAGCCCAACTACTTGAAGATCCAGATTCAGCCCAACGAAGGGATGTGGTTCGACTTGCAGGCCAAGCGCCCGGGGCCTGAGTTGGTGATGGAGAATGTCGAGTTGGGTTTTGCCTACAAAGACTTCTTCAAGATGACCCCGGCCACTGGTTACGAGACCTTGATCTACGACTGCCTGACCGGCGATCAGACCTTGTTCCAGCGCGCGGACAATATCGAGAACGGCTGGCGTGCGGTGCAGCCGTTTTTGGATGCCTGGGCCAGCGAAAGCGAAGTGCACCCGTACCCTGCAGGTGAAAATGGCCCTGATGCCGGTAACGAGCTGCTCAGCCGCGACAAGCGCGAGTGGCATACCCTGGGCTGATGGCTGTGCATCGGTGTCGCCCTCTTCGCGGGCAAGCCCGCTACCACAGGGATAGCGCTGCTTTCAGGATCGGCGCCGTACCTG
>NZ_JBICKL010000028.1:0-4722 GCF_043104195.1 Pseudomonas sp. xss_2 | reverse complement strand
GCCAAGCCACGCAACGCCTGGCACTCATCCCGACAGCCCTGCACCTGCGCCGCCGTCTCCCACGCCTGCCGACGCTAAATGCAGGAAGCGTGGGAGCGGGCTTGCCCCGCGATGCATTCACAGCCTGTCAAAGCCTGAAACCACCCATCTGCCGCGCCAGATCATCCGCCAAGCCACGCAACGCCTGGCACTCATCCCGACAGCCCTGCACCTGCGCCGCCGTCTGCCGGGCCAGATCGGAAATCCCCTGCACCGTGCGGTTGATTTCCTCAGTGACAGCCGACTGCTCTTCGGTCGCCGTGGCTACCTGGTGGTTCATGTCGCTGATGTGCTCCACCTGATCGGTAATCGCCCCAAGCGAGCTTCCCGTGCGCTGGCTGGATTCGACCCCACTGCCCGTAGCCGCCTGCCCCGCCTGCATTGAAGCAACGGCAGTCCCCGCCCCCTCTTTGAGGCGCTGGATCATCTGCTGCACCTGATCGGTAGACACTTGCGTGCGCCGGGCCAAGGTACGCACTTCATCGGCCACCACGGCAAAGCCACGGCCCATCTCCCCCGCTCGCGCAGCTTCAATGGCGGCGTTGAGCGCCAGCAGGTTGGTCTGCTCGGAAATACTGCGGATCACCCCCAGCACTTCATCGATCGAGGCCACTTCATTGGCCAACTGCTCGACCGCCTCAGCAGCTTTACCGATCTCGCCAGACATCCCCTCGATACCCTTGACCGAACGCTGTACCACTTCCCTTGCCTGCAGCGCTTCATCACGCGCCGACTGCGACGCCTGCGCCGCTTGCCCGGCGTTCTGCGCGATGTCCTGCACGGTCAGGCCCATCTCGTGCACGGCAGTGGCAACCATCTCGGTCATCTCCTGCTGGCGCCCTGAGCGTTCAGCCGTGTCGTCCACCACCTGGGTCACCTGCTCCACCGAGTGGTGCAGACGCTCAGTGGTCCGCAGCACGTCGCCGATCAGCGCTCGCTGGCTGTCGAGAAAACGGTTAAAGCCCCGAGCCAGGTCGCCCAGCTCGTCCTGGCGCGAATCATCCAGACGATGGCTGAGATCGCCCGCACCGCTGCCGATTTGCACCAGCGCTGCGGTCACTTGGCGGATGGGCCGCACCAAGCCACGCGCCAGCAACACCACCAACAGCAGCGAAACCAACGCTACCGCACCGCCAATCAGGCTGGTCAGCCATACCGCTTGGCGCATCTGCGCGTAGATCTCGGCTTCCGGCACCTCGGCCACCAACGTCCAGTTGAGGTCGCGCAGCGGTAGGCCCAAGGCCAAATAGTCCTCACCATCACGTTGGAAGCGGCTGCTGCGCAAACCTTGCCCTTGGCTCATCACCGCCTTGGCCGCTTCGGCGCCGATCTGCTCGGTGAGCTGGCGCTTGGCGCTGAATTCATTTTGCGGATGGACCTGGATAAGCCCATCGTTGCGCACCAGCATCACCCGCCCGTGCTCGCCGAAGCTGAAGTCGTGGATCAGTTTCGAAAGCTCTGTGAGGCGCAGGCCCATGCCGGCCACGCCCACCAGTTGGCCGTCCTTTTCCACCCGATAGTCGATGAACAACGCCACTTCACCCGTGGCGCCATCGATGTCGATATTGATCAGGCGCTCGGCGCCGCTGTCGATGTAGCCGTAGAACCACTTGTCCTTGGGATTCTCGCGGCTGAGCGTGCGGTCCAGGCCATTCTCGTTGTAGTAGTGACCGGTCGCGGTCGAGGCGAACAGCGCGGTAAAGGCCTGGTTGCGCTGCTTGGCAGCTTGCAGGTTTTCGATGAACCGTGGCGCTTGGGCTGGGTCTTCACCGGCAGCCAGCCAGTCGCGCAGCAAGGTATTGCCTGCGATGTCGGCCGCCGCCACCAGCGGCTGGGCGAGCATGCGCTCGATGTCGTTGCGGATGGCTTCGATACTGGCCGGCAGCGCCGTGTCGACCAGGTAGCGTTCAGTCAGGCGGTTGACCGCCACGGTATAGATCGCCACCACCACCAGAATGCTCACCAGCAGGGCCGCGCCCATGCTGGTGATCAACTGCCACTGAATACTCCGCCGCCAGATGCGCATACCCTTCCTCCCCAGGAATCCATGTGCGGAGAAAGTGTATACACTTAAGTATTCAGTCACACCATAGATCAGCAACAATCAAACAGCGCACAAACGGGGGTGGTAACAGCGGAGTGCCCCGTGACGACAAGGGAGCAGGCCCTAGGGCTATCGCGAGGCAAGCCCGCTGCCACGATCCCCGCTCATGTACTACGTGAGTGGTTACTGGTCGCCGATGGTCCGGCTAATGGCATCGACCGTCGCATCAATTTGCGCTTGGGTGCGTGCCAGGGTCTGCTGGTGCTCTTTCTGCAGTTCGATCTGCTTGGAGCACAGGTTCAAGGCCGCCAGTACCAGCAGCTTGTCGCCGATCAGGGTCGGGTACTGACGTTTGGTTTCGGCCAGGGCGGTGTTGAGCATCCGCACAGCCTGCGACAGGGTTTCTTCCTGCCCTTCGGGCGCCTTGATCGAATAATCGGCGCCGAGGATCGACACCACATTGATCGGCTGCGCTTGCAGTCTCATGCGTTAACGACACCTGCACTGGCGCGCTCAACCAGCGCCTGGATACGCGCGGCGGTGGCGCCGTGCTTCTCTTCTTGCTCCATCAGCGACAGCTGCAGGCTGTCGTTTTCTTCCTTGGCCTGGGCCAGTTCCTGGCTGAGCGCAGTGTTTTGCTCGACCAGTTGCGCGTTCTTTTGCAGCAGGTCAGTGACCAACTGCTCGATTTGATTCAGGGAGGCTTCCAACATGGGGGGATATCTCGGTTGTTGCAAAGGGCGCACACGATAAAGAAAAGCGCGAGCCCCCGCCATTAAATATCGGATTCTTAAGGCTTTAGCCTGTGCAGATTGACCGAGTTTGGCCCACCTTGTTCCGACCTGGGTCAACCGCCGGTCAGGAATTTAGATAGGTGGCTCACACTTTTCTCCGGTCGCACTCAAGACTGGCCAGTCACGACCGATAGCCAGGCAGGTCTTATTTCGTCGCACGGACCGCGCGTCCCCCTCTCCTTGCCTGGATCGTCCCCCCATGTCCCTACGCAACATGAATATCGCCCCGCGCGCGCTGCTCGGGTTCGCCCTGATCGGCCTGCTCATGCTTGGCCTCGGCGTCTTCTCGCTGATCCAGATGGGCAACATCCGCCAAGCCGGTGTCGCCATCGAAAACATCAGCGTACCGAGCATCAAGACCCTCGACGAGCTGACCGCGCTCAACCTGCGCATGCGCACCCTGTCCTACCGCTTGCTGCTCAACCGCGAGCCGGCTACCCAACAGGAAACCCTGCGTCTGCTGGATGAGCGCAACGCCCAGATCGACCAGGCCAAGCGTGCCTACGAGCCGCTGATCGGCGCTGCCGACGAGCAGGCGGCCTATGATCAATACAGCCAGCTACTGGCGCAATACCGCCAGCTGGAGTCGCGCATGCGCAGCCTGAGCCAGGCCGACCGCACCGACGAGCTGCGCGACCTGCTCAACCGCGATCTATTGGCCAACTCCGAGCAGATCAACAAGGTCATGGACAACCTGGTGCGGATCAACACTGAGCAGACCCGCGAAACCAACGAAACTGCCGCCAGCCAATACGCCGCCGCGTTCGCCCTGGTGATCGGCCTGTTGATTGCCGCCACCGTGCTGACCTTGCTCTGCGCCCTGCTGCTGACCCGCAGCATCGTCAAACCCATCGATGAAGCGCTCAAGGCCGCCGAGCAAGTTGCCGACGGTGACCTGACCCAGATCATCCGCGCCGAAGGCACCGACGAAGCCGCCCGCCTGCTGCGGGCCATGGCGCGCATGCAGGACAAACTGCGCGACACCCTACAGCTGATCGCAGGTTCCGCCACGCAACTGGCCTCCGCAGCCGAAGAGCTCAACTGCGTCACCGATGAAAGCGCCCGTGGCCTGCATCAGCAGAACAACGAAATCGAACAGGCCGCCACCGCTGTCACCGAAATGACCAGCGCCGTGGAAGAAGTGGCGCGCAATGCCGTCAGCACCTCGGAGGCCTCCGGCGAGGCCAGCCGCTCTGCAGGAGACGGCCGCGACCTGGTGATGGAGACCGTCAACGCGATCGAGCGCATGAGTGGTGATGTGCAGGCGACCGCCAAGCTGATCACCCACCTGGCCGAACAGTCGCGTGACATCGGCAAGGTGCTCGACGTGATCCGCGGCCTGGCGGACCAGACCAATCTGTTGGCACTCAACGCCGCCATCGAGGCCGCCCGCGCTGGTGAAGCAGGCCGTGGTTTTGCCGTGGTTGCCGATGAAGTACGCGCCCTGGCCCACCGTACCCAGCAGTCGACCAGTGAAATCGAGCGCATGATCGCCAGCATCCAAAGTGGTACTGGCGAGGCCGTCGACTCGATGCGCACCAGTACCGAGCGCGCGGAGTCGACCCTGAACATCGCTCGCGGCGCGGGGCTTGCGCTGGACAGCATTGCCGGGGCGGTGTCGCAGATCAACGAGCGCAACCTGGTGATTGCCAGCGCGGCCGAGGAGCAGGCCCAGGTCGCCCGCGAAGTGGATCGCAACCTGGTCAATATCAACGACCTGTCGGTGCAGAGCGCCACGGGCGCGCACCAGACCAGCGCGGCCAGTGCCGAGTTGTCTCGCCTGGCGGTGGACCTCAATGGCCTGGTGGCGCGTTTCCGCGTTTGAGCCAGGGGCACAGTCGCCTG
>NZ_JBICKL010000027.1:0-380 GCF_043104195.1 Pseudomonas sp. xss_2 | reverse complement strand
AACGTCGGGCTGGCGCACAGCGACGCGTAGAACCTGGCATTGAGGTCAATGTAATGTTGGTACTGCGCCTCCTGGCGGTCGTACTCGGCTTGGAAGGCGGCGCGCATCGGTTCGTGATAGCGCTGCTCGAGCCGCTCGTCGCTGTTCTGCGCCGTGTAATCGACTATTCGCTGGCGCTCCACCGCAGGGTCGACGAACAGCGGTGGGCCATCGCCGGTCTGCGCGTCGAACGCTGGCGTCTGTTGCTCGGCCCACTGCCGGTGCATGGCGCGGATGCTCAACAGCAGTTGCGAGGTTTGCAGTTGATAAGCCCGCAGCGGCTCTTCACGCCATCGCTGCCGGGTGGTGATCCAGTTCAGCCGCGCATGGTTGAACTCCTG